>JBKQLO010000052.1:0-7613 GCA_052147055.1 Terriglobales bacterium | reverse complement strand
ACATCTGGGCTTGGAAAGCGTGACAGTTCGAGCACACATTCTGAACCTTATCTACGCCTGGCGGCGCCGCGCCATGGTTTCCATGACAGGTTGTACAGGTGGGCGCACTCAGATCGCCTCGCACCGCTAGCGCTTCGTGGTGCACGCTGGTGCTGTACTTGGCGAACTGATCCGTGGGAATGGAATATCCCTTCATGTAACTGGCGTCAGCATGGCAGCGAGCGCAGGTGTTGGCCACGTTGACCGGGTTCACCGTGGAGCGGAGATCGCGGGGCGCCCTTAGATCGTGGACACTGTGACAATCGGTGCACACGGCTACCTTCGTGTCTCCCGCCGCGAAGCGCTTGCCGTGCACACTGGTGCGGTACTGGTCCAACTGGTCAGTGCGCAAGCTGGGGTTGAACTGCCGAATATAGGCGGGATCCGAATGGCAACTTCCGCACAACTGCGGGATCTGTTTGCGATCAATCTTGCCTTTCCAGCCC
Organism: Terriglobales bacterium; assembly: GCA_052147055.1. GTDB lineage: Bacteria > Acidobacteriota > Terriglobia > Terriglobales > Acidobacteriaceae > JABCZH01. Next base: position 7,128 of record JBKQLO010000052.1, on the reverse strand, counting down.
GCCTTTCGACTCATAGCTTTGTCTGCATCGTCGCTGGTTGGGTCGCCGCCGTGGCAACTGGCGCAAGTCAACCCTTTTTGCGCGTGTATGTCCTGGCTGAACTTCTCCTGGCTTACGCCCAGGGGATCAGGCAAGGCGGCGTGACAATCCAGGCAGGAGTTTTTGCTTTGCCCATAACCCAGGCACGCTGCCAGCACGACGAGCCAAGCCAGCCCGGCATAACGGACGGCGCGGAACGGTCGGAGCTTATTTCGCAAGAAGGCCATAAACACTCATACCTGCAACGTACGCAAGAGCAAAGACAGAAAGCCCAGTGATCCACCGTTTCATATGGGAGGGTTGGTCACTCTCAAAGAAAGGCAGCAGCAGCCACAACAAGCCGACGAAGCCGAAACCAACTACACCCAGAACCTCCCCGTCGATGAACCACACTTTGGACGGGATGAGCTTGAGCGTCTGAAACATGAAGAGGAAGTACCACTCGGGCTTGATTCCGGCTGGGGCAGACACAAAAGGATCCGCCTTGACGCCGAGGTCCCACGGGAATACCGCTGCCAATATGCCCAGCACTCCCAGAGCCACGTACCAAGCCATCAATTCCCGCAGCACGAAGTTGGGCAAGAACTTCACTTCGCGCTTGGCCGACGGATTCGCGGTCCACTGCACTTCCAGTTTCGGGGGAACGCTCATGCCAAGGCGCTGCACCAGCAACACGTGCAGCAGGAGCAGCACGGTTACAATACCGGGCAGAACGGCGACATGGAATCCAAAGAACCTGGTCACCGTGGCTCCCGTCACATCTTCACCACCGCGGAGGAAGACCATCATGGGCTTGCCGACGATCGGGATCTGCCCGGTAATCTCGGTGCCAACCTTGGTGGCGAAGAAGGCCAGTGTGTTCCAGGGCAGCAGATACCCGCTGAACCCAAATCCCATGACCAGGAACAGAAGAAGCACACCGGTGACCCATGTCAGCTCCCTGGGTTTACGGTAGGCCTTGAGAAAGAGCACGCTGAACATGTGCGCAAAGGCCGTAAAAATCATGAGATTGGCCGACCAGGAGTGGATGGAGCGAATCAGCCAGCCAAACCGCACCCGGGTCATGATGTACTGGACGCTTTCAAAAGCCTCGTTGGCGCCGGGACGGTAATACAGGAGCAGCAGGATTCCGGTCATCACCTGGATCACGAATAGAAAAAGGGTGATGCCTCCGAGAAAATACCAGTAGGAGAGGCGATGACTGGGGACGGTCTTGTGCCGGAGCGGGGCGGTGAGGTCGTCCCAATCCAGTCGTTGATCAAGCCAGTGGCGGACGGCGGCGAGCAAGGTCACGCCTCCCGCTTCCGGCTGACGACAATCTCATCGCCGCGCACGTGGACATCGAATACATCGAGTGGCCTCGGTGGAGGACCGGAAACGTTGCGGCCATTGAGATCGTAGATTCCGTTGTGGCAGGCGCACCAAATCTCGCGCAGATCGCTGCGATACTGCACCGTACAGCCGAGGTGAGTACAAGTGCCGGAGAGGGCGCGATAAGTGCCGTCGCTGTTCATGATCAGCAGGCCGGGACGGCTGCCGAAACGGAAAATCTTCCCGGAATTCGGCTTCAGGTCGTTGAGCTTGGCGGCGACGATCTGGTCCCCGCCGAGATCTATCACTGTCGGCGGGACAAGATAGCGGAGCACGGGATAGAGGAAAGAAGCAAAAGAGCCAAGCAGGCCGCCGCCGAGGAGAATGCTAATCGCGCGGCGGCGCGTAGTTTCGGGTTGGGAAAGTTGGTCAGCGCTCATTCACTGCGCCCCCTGCCGCAGGAACCATTCAGTATACGGATTGACACTCTCATGGGCCGATTCCCTGGGTCAAGCGGAACGCACTTCCACGGTACGCTGCATCTCGCGCAGCCACATGGTCTGGAACAGTTGCAGGCGATGGCCAATGACGACGGCCAGATTCAGAGCGATTTTGTAACCCGCCGCCGGATTCGCCGCAAGATACTCGCGCAGCGCCTCCCGCGGCAGGGCGATCACTACTGCTTCCTGCAGCATTGCGGTCGCGGTGAGGGTGAACCGGTAGGGCGGAATCAGCGCCGACCAACCCACCGTCTGACCGGGATATCGTTCTTCCACGAAAACATCTTGTTCCCGGCCCCGGACCGGCATCGGCAGGGTAAGCCTGATGCGGCCGCGTTCGGTCAGGAACAGGCGATCGGCTGGGTCTCCCAGCCGGAACAGCTCGGTTCCGCTGGGAACGATCAGCTTGGTGCCGAGCGCCAGAACCTGCTCGGCCTCCTCGGACGAGAGTCCGTTCAGCAGTTCATAAGTCATGAGCCACTCTCTCAGTTCACAATCTCAGTTCACAAACGGTGAAGTCGTTTTGGTGTGCAACAGGTCGTGCGTGGGAAATGCCAGGAACGACTCCGCCGCAGCCTGCTCCATGCGGACATGGTTTTCAATTTGCAGCAACAGAACTTCAATCGGCACCGGCCAGGCGGGGGCTGGCGGTACAGCTGGCGGCGCAGGCGTCTGCGCAGCGGCACGGTCCGAGAAAAAGTGGGCCGGAGCATCCGCTTTGGCCAGCGAAAGCGCGGGCTGCACAGCTGAATCCGTTGACTCCGAACGCGTCGCTGCTCCAAACGCAACCGCCGCGATTCCCATCCCAAATACGGCCATACACAATCCCATCAAGAACATTTCCATGACAACCCTCCTCAGTGCTTCTTACTTCGACTCTTCTTATTGCACGTGGTATGCCAGCGCCAATCGAGGCCTAACTCCTTATTTCTTCGTGCGAGGCGGGATGTGCGAAATCGCGACCTGCCAGAATGACATGTTGGGCCTGACTATTCGTCAGTTGTTGACGGCTGCCAGCGTGTGTGCAATCATCCCGCCATCTCTGTGCTCTTATGATGAAGCTGCGTTTTGCCAGCATGACGGTCGGCCTTGCGCTCGGTACCACCGCGGCGGTGGTCGTAGCCTGCGCGGCCGCCGCCTACGTCTTTTCGGTCCGTCACTTTCAAAGCCTGCTCGAAACCGCCCACACCAGCGCGCTGGCCGAGGGCGAATTGATCCGCACCGCACTCGAGCACCAGATGATGGGGAATGACCGCACCCTGATCGCGCAAATGGTCGAGAGCTTCGGTAAACAGTCGAGCGTCGAACAACTCGTAGTGCTGGACCGCAACGGCGTGGAACGCTATTCGAGTAAGCCGGGGACCGTGGCGAACGATTTCCGGATCGACTCTCCCACCTGCCAGGCCTGCCATCGCGATCCGCCGGAACGCCGCGTATCAAGCCGCGTGGTCGAGACCCGTGGTGGAACGATTCTCCGAACCGTGGTGCCGATTCGCAACCGCGATCAGTGCCACCGCTGCCACGATGCCAGCCAGAAAATCAATGGCATCCTGATTCTGGACTACAACGCCGGAGAGGTGCGCACGGCGATGACGCGGGACCTGCGCTGGATGGTAGCCGGCACCGGCGCCTTGACCTTCGTCATCGTGGGGGCGATTGCGCTGGTGATCCGGGTGTCGGTCTTGCGCCGCTTGAAGCGTTTTGAAACCACGGCGCGCTTGATTTCCCAGGGCGATCTGGAACGCCGTGTGCCCGCGGAAGGCTCGGATACGCTGGCCTGGATGGCCAAGGAGTTCAATGCCATGGCCGACTCCGTATCAGGCCTGGTTGGCGAAGTCCGCACCGAGCGGGAGCGGCTGGAAACGGTGATCAACAGTATCGATGACGGGATCGTGGTCCTCGACGCGGAACGAAAAATTATGGCGGCCAACGATGCCTTCCTGCAGCGCGCCGCCGTCTCCCGCGAGCAGGTACTGGGGTGCTGCTGCTACGCGCTTGAACCGGGGCCGTGCAACATGTCCGACTGCCCCACCCTCGGCTGCCTGCGGTCGGGTGAGCGCCAGGTCCGTATCTGCGAGCGCAAAAAAGGCGACGACACCGTGGCTTGGGAAGAAATCCACGCTTCACCGATTCTGGATGCCTCGGGCCGGCTGATTCAAGTAGTGGAGGTCTGGCGCGACATCTCCGAGCGGCGAGCGGCCGAGGCCAAGCTGGCCGAGTCCCACCGCATGGCGTCGGTCGGAGTCCTGGCCTCCGGATTTTCGCATGAGATGAACACTCCTCTGGCAACCACGCTGATGTGCGTGGAGGGAATCCTCCGCGAAACCCCCACCGGGCAGGACGGCCAAATGGACCAGGTCAGAATCCGCGAGAACGCGACGATCGCGCGCGACCAAATCCTGCGCTGCCGCGGTATCACCCAGCACTTCCTGCGTCTGGCGCGCGGACAGCGCCATGCCGCGGATATCGTGGACCTGAATGCGGCCATCGCGGCCGCCCAGAGGCTCGTCGAGCCGACGGCCCGCGCTAACTCTGTGGCCGTCGCCGTGCGGCCATCCGCAACCACCCTGCACGTCCGGGCCGACGAGGCCGAGTTGCAAAACCTGCTGGTCAATCTTCTGCTCAATGCGATTCAGGCATCGAAGCCGGGCCGCAAGGTCGCGATTGCCACCGAAGTCGGCGATGCGGTGCACATTCGCGTCACCGATGAAGGATGCGGGATTGCCCCGGAACACCGGCAAAAGATCTTTGAGCCTTTTTTCAGCCTTCGCCAAGGCGGCACTGGCCTCGGTCTGTTCCTCTCGCTGAACGCTGTTCGTAGCTGGGGAGGCAACATCCTGGTCGAGAGTACCCCTGGCAAAGGGTCTATATTCGAAGTCGTGATCCCCGCCATCGATTCCGCTCCGCAACCGCAACCGAAGGACGGACATCCGAAGGACCAGCGTCCGAAAGAAGAACAATGAAGCTCCCCTCCCTCCTCCTGGTCGATGACGATACCGCATTCCGGCAAGTGATGGCCGGCGAACTGAGCCGTCTCGGCTACGAAGTGGACGCGGTGGGCTCGGGTGAGGAGGCAATCCTGCGAGTCGCAGCGGTGGAACCCGAAGTCGTCTTGCTCGACCTGAACTTGCCCGCAATGGACGGGCTCGAGACGCTGAAGGCCATCCAAACCGCCACGCCGACAGCCGAGGTCATCATGTTGACCGGGCACGGTTCCATCGATACCGCCATCGAATCGATCCGTATCGGCGCCTTCGATTACGTGGTGAAACCTTGCCCGCTGGACGAACTCCAGATTCGCATTCAAAGGGCGATCGAACGGCGATCCCTGCGCCAGCGGGCGAATCTTCTCGATCGGGTTCTGACTCCGCCCAATCCCGGCAATTCCTTCATCGGCGACAGCCCGGAATTCCGCCGCCTCATCAATCTGATCGAACGCGTGGCCCCCAGCGATGCGACCGTGCTCATAACCGGAGAGACGGGCGCGGGGAAGGAACGCGTCGCGAAGTTGATTCACGCGCGCAGCTCCCGCCGGTCGCGGCCGTTCGTGATAGTCGAGTGCGCCGCGCTGCAGGAAACCCTGCTCCAAAGCGAACTGTTCGGCCACGAGCGTGGCGCATTCACCGGAGCGGACCGCGCCAAGCCCGGATTGTTCGAAGTCGCCAATGGCGGAACGATTTTCCTCGACGAGATCGGGGAGGTGAGCCCGGCGACTCAGACCAAGCTGCTGCGGGTTCTCGATACCTCCACGTTCCGGCATGTCGGTGGCACCCGGGAAATTCAAGTGGATGTACGGGTTCTGACCGCGACCAATCGCGATGTGCCCTCCATGGTGCGGCAGGGCCTTTTCCGCGAGGACTTGTTTTACCGCCTGAGCACGATCACGTTGGAGGTTCCACCCCTGCGCGCCCGCAGGGCGGACGTGGACCTGCTGGCCCAAAATTTCGTGCAGGTTCTCAACGAGCGCTTCGGCTCCAAAAAACTGATCGGCGAAGAAGCCCTCGAACTCCTGCGGCGGCACAACTGGCCGGGGAACGTGCGCGAACTCCTGCACGTGGTGGAAGCGGCCCTGGTGCTCTGTGAGGGGTCGCTGGTTCTGCCGGAGCACCTCCCTGCGTCCTTGCGGAATTCGAAGCCCGCTCCGCCGCCCGCTCCATCGGCGCAGGACGCCCCGCTGCCCACTCTCGAAGAAGCGGAGCTCAAGCACATCCGATTGGCAATCGAGGCCTGCAAGGGGCACCGCGGAAACGCGGCCAAAATGCTCGGAATCAGCGAGCGGAATTTGTATCGGAAACTGCACGAGCACGGCCTGGAGTCGTGATCCGGCGGCTGCCGACAGTGGGCTGTTTTGAATCTAGGAGGCCGGAATTTCTTTGAAGCGCGTTCCCCCGCAATCTGGACACGGTGCCCCAGAAACGGTGAGACCGCCATCACATCCACACGGAACGGTCATCATTGCAGGAAGCATTGGCTTTGCCTTCTGCCTAATCAGGCCCACGCGAGCTAGATCGTCTTCTGTTTTCCAGCCAGCATCAGCAATGAGCGACTTGAGGAGTTTCGGACCATAAGACTTACCAGGATGGTAGTGAATCGAAACACGGTCTGAGTGGGGATGCCTATATCGGATATACGAATGAATGGCCCCAATGCTGGCGGGATCAAATTTGTAGCCGTCAGCTTCAAGGGCTGCTACCAACTCATCCGCAGTGGTTGCCTTTATCTGGTTCCACACATCTTGCGAGAAGGCCATAAAATCTCAGCGTCACGACTCAGCGCTCCAACGGGTATACGTGGGAGTTCTTCGTGATCATTTACGCTTTGGCAATATGGCCCTATGGGAACGGCTTCGTTGGTTGCAGCTAGGGAGTTCAAATAGACGAGAGCCGCAACGCACGCATTGTCGAACGCTTCTTTTTCTGTCGTACCGTCAACATGGAGTCCCTTGAAGGCCGGACAGTATGCATGGAATCCAGCCTCGTCCGGTTCGACAACAATACGGACTCTCAGCGTCAATTGAGCCTCTGGATTTACCGCTTCCACGTGATAAGGATGCATGTTTCTGCCTTGCGGCTGCTAGATTACGGTTGGGGCCAAGATCCAGCACCTAAGTATACTGCACTTTCGTAATGTATACAAGATTACCTTTGTCAAGGGTGATGTCAAGCTGCCTGTGTAAATACGGAGAGGGTGCGGGTTTTCCATTCCAGGTTGAATCTCTGGAAGATGGAGTACAGGATGCGGTCGACACTGGCTACATTCACAAAACAAACCATGGGCC
>JBKQLO010000051.1:0-3092 GCA_052147055.1 Terriglobales bacterium | reverse complement strand
CCGCCTGGGGCTTCGCGGCAGCCTTCGGCCCGACCCTGGTGGCCAGCGTCCGCGAAGCGACCGGGCGCTATCAGGGGGCCATGCGCTGGCTGGCCCTGGCCACGTTGTTAAGCATGGCGCTGCCGCTGCTGTTGCGCCCTCCGAAGGAACCGCGGGGGTCGTAAGAGTGGGGCGGGTTCAGCCTGCGCCGCTGGCCGTGAGGCTTTGCCTTCGCAGGGGATAAGCGTTCCCTCAGGCTCGTCCAAAAATGACCGCTCCTTTTAGTTTCTAGCATAGCCAAATCTGAGAATTCATCTCTCAGAATTCAGGCGGCGCTCAGCAGATCGAGAACCTGTTGAATGGCGCGATCTGCCTTGTAATAGGCAGTTTCGACCTTGCTGGCAGGCTTGAGGGCTTCGTCGGGCCGGTGATCGAACAGGGAGTGGGCCAAGGGGCCGCAGACACGCTTGTGAAACAGGATGAACATGAGCGCCGCTTTGACGCCCTTATCGGTGAGGCGGTAGCAGTAGGCCCGTCCGATGCGTTCGAGCAGACCGTGGGCTTTCAGTTTGCGAAGGTCGTAGCGGAGTTGTGTGAGGGTGAAGCTGTTGGCCGAAAGACCGAAGGTGGTGAGGATGGCTTGATGGATGTCGGTGGACCGCCATCCGTTCAGTTGTGTGCCGCCGTGGAGCAGGACCTCCATCAGCCGCATCATCCGTGTGTCGTGGATCTTGATGCCGGCGATTTTGGTTTTGCCAACCATGATCGGCAGAGCCATCCGTTGAAACAGGGAGAAGTCGACATGAACATTGAGGGATTGGGCTTCGAAGCCGGCGAAGCGGTCGGTAATGGCGACGAGCTTCTGGCGCAAGCACTCCAGATTCTCCAACCCCTTGTTGAGGCCAAGATCTTTCATCCGGTTCACACAGACCTCAACCCGCAGGAAGGTGCTGAACTTTTCATACATGCGGCCCACCAGATTCTTGCAGTAGATGCGCAGCACGTGATGGCCGTGGTCGAGCTTTTCGAGTACACTGTACAGCTTGCCGCGTAGGCGTTTCGTGACTCGCACTCCGAAGATATAGGCCACCTTATCGGCGGCCAGGCGGAACAGACCCATTTCGCAGGAGTGCTCAAAGATCTTGTGAATCGGGAAATGGCGTTTGAAGATGAAGTTCCGGCAGTATTCGATTTGATTGATGGAGTATTTGCGATCCAGGGGGACGGCCTTGCGATCTTTTTCCGAGAACTTGGGGCAGAGCAGCCAGCTCCAGTAGTTCAACCGCTTTTCCAGGGTGGCAGTGCTGAGGTTGTCAGCGGCCGCTTGTAAGGCCTTCGGGTCCGAGGTCGAGAGGAAGGCGTTGTCATCTTTACGAAACGCCACACCCTGACGGCGGAGTTCGATCTCGATGAAGTTGTGACCATTCAGATAATAGGTGGTCTGGAAAGGGAGGTAGGTGCCAACGCACATGGCGAACGGACCGATCACCGGATCGCAGACGTAGAAGTAGTAGTGGAGGTAGCGTGAGGGGACGCGCCGGATGATGCGATAGTTCGGGTCCTCGGTGGGAAACTTAGGCATCTTCGAGGTGAACGTGCTGCCCATTTCCATACTGGTGAAGATGCAGTAGACTCCTTGCTGATTGCGCCGCTCCATGCGTTGCAGGTAAGGCCGGACGGCATCTTCCTTGCTCACGCCCTTTTCGGCCTTCAGGATGGGGATTTTGTGATTGCGGGCGTAGCCTTCCACCCATCCCCGGTATTCCAGGGTGCGTTTGGCCAGAACTTGTGGCGTGATGGGATACAACCCGTGGACGTCGCGGAAGAAATGGACGATGTGTTCGGGACGGGTCAACAGGGGCAGGTACCCCTGGATGACGATGCGGTCGAAACAGTGGTATACAAAAACCAGGAAGCGTGCAAAAAGCTTCTCGAAGGTTTCCATCGGTCGCCTCCTCAGACGGTTTGGCTGGATACCAAAATCATCTGTCCAGGCGGCCGGTGGAATCAAGCAGGCCGGAGGCAATCATTGCGTTCTTTGCGTCTTGGCGACTTAGCGAGAGACAAAAGAAGGCCGGTATGACCGAGAACGCCATTGCCAAAGAGATTGTCGACGCGGCTTTTCGCATTCATACGACTCTGGGTCCGGGTTTGCTGGAATCGGTTTACCAAACGGTCTTGGCGTATGAGCTGGGCCGGCGGGGTCTGCGCGCGGTGAGTCAACAAGCGATCCCGGTGGTCTATGACGGTATCCGCATCGATACCGGGTTCCGAGCCGATCTGGTGGTCGAAGATAAGGTGATCGTGGAAATCAAATCCGTCGAGTCGCTAGCCCCCGTCCACAAGAAGCAGGTTTTGACCTATCTCCGGCTCGCCGACAAGCGGCTTGGCCTGTTGATCAACTTCCACGCGGTGCTGATTAAAGACGGCATCACGCGAATCGTCAATGGGTTGGAGGAAGACGATCACGCAAAGTCGCCAAGCCGCAAAGAGGCGTAAGGATACCTCGACACCCTCTCCTTGGGATTTCAAGGGCGCAGCCCTTGGCTATGCTTAGGCAGGAGGACCATCATATACGGGAGCACGGAGGAGCGATACTGTCCATCGTCGGCATCGGCCTGTTCGGATTCGGAACTTGGGGCGGCGCGCAGATATTAAGATCGTCTGCCGCTTGCCGCTTGAGGAGCAGCGCGCTACGGTAGGACGGAAGGACGGAGGTGCTGATGATTTCGAGAAGAGAATGGCTCGGCGGTGCGGCGGCGGCGGTGGCGGCGAGCGGCATGTTGCGGGCCGATCCGCTGGGAATGCCGATCGGCGTGCAGACGTGGATTGTGAGAGAGGAGATTCAGAAGGATTTCGCGGGCACGCTCCGCATGCTGGCGGAGAGCGGCTTCAAGACCATCGAAATGTGCTCGCCCCCGGGCTACGGGTGGAAGTCGCTGCAGAGCCTGAGCGCGGCAGAACTGCGCAAGACCATTGAGGCCGCCGGGCTGCATTGCGAAAGCAGCCATTATGGGTTCCGGGAACTGAAACAGAGTGCGGACGAGCGCATTGCGTTCGCCAAGGAGCTCGGGCTCAGGCAAATGGTGGTCTCCACGTTCGCTCTGCCGAAC
>JBKQLO010000050.1:0-19044 GCA_052147055.1 Terriglobales bacterium | reverse complement strand
ATCAAGATCGAAAAACCCACCCTTCGTGGACATCGCGCGGCGCCTCTCAATCAATACGTCGCCTCCCGATTTGGGCCTGGCTCAGAAAAATGCCGGGTCTAAGGGACGCACAGCTTACTCGTTTAAGTTAATACTATGCCAAGAGCGTCGCAACACCGGAGTTAACACTCGGGTCAAGGAATACGGACTGACCCCCAATCGCGATCCAGGTAATCCGATGAATACGATAGTCGTATTGTTAGCCACCTTGCTCTCCGTTCCATGCATCGCCCAGACTGGATCGCGAGGGACGATTTTTGTCTTCCGCCGTCACTACGCAGCCCTCACCAAACCTTCCGTATACATTGACGGAGTGCGGGTCGCACGGATGCAGAGCGCGAGCTTCTTCTCCATCAAGGTCGGAGCCGGCATCCATCGACTGGGCCACAACCTGGACTTCCACAGTAATCGTTCAGTTAATTCGGAGGAGGAAGCTACCGATATAGACGTACCCACAAACGGAATCGTCTGCATCGAGATGACATTCGCCGACGCGAGGGGCTTCTTGAAGCACGCCCGGTTCACCCCCGTTCCGCCCAGCATTGCGAAGGATCACTTGCAGGAACTTCACCCACTCGATGCCAAGTGGATCTTCGATAAGCGAGTCAGCATCGACGCGCCAAACTTAATGCGGTAGCCTGCGACATCAACACGCAAGCTTCTGTGGCTAAAGTTCATTTCTCCACAAATTCCTCGCGGCGCGGCCAATGCCGTGAACTTATGTTCCTACGTCCGTGGAACCCCATAGACTTCTTGATATCGACAGTCAATCACTCTAGGTCCAACGATCCTTCTTGGTGTAGGCGCTGCTTTGGTGTTGACGGTCATTGTCGAATTCTCGGATTTACGACGGTGTAGAGCAGGTCGGTCATGAGATTGACGGCCACGTAGGTCAGGCCAATCGCGAGGATGCAGCCTTGCACCAGATAGTAGTCGCGGTTGCCGATGGCTTGGATGGTTAGGCGGCCTATGCCGGGCCAGGAAAAGATGGTCTCGGTGACGATGGCGCCGGCGAGCAGTGCGCCGAATTGTAATCCCAGCACCGTGATCACTGGGATCATGGCGTTGCGCAGGGCGTGGCGATAAACGACGGTGCGCTCCGGCAGGCCTTTGGCGCGGGCGGTGCGGATGTAATCTTGACCTAATTCTTCGAGCATCGAGGTGCGCACCATGCGAGTAAGGATTGCAGCCAGCGCACCCCCCATGGTGATCGCCGGAAGTATCAGGTGAGCAAAGGTACCGGAGCCCGAGACCGGGAGCCACCCCAACTTAATGGAGAACAGCAGAATGAGGATGGGTCCGAGGGCGAAGTTCGGAAATGACAGTCCGAACAGACTGACGACGCTTAGCAGACGGTCGTCCCAGTGATTTCTTCTCCGCGCCGAGCGCACACCGGCGGGAATTGAGAGCAAGACAGCGACCAGCAAAGCTGCCAAGGTCAACTGCAAGGTGTAGGGATATCTCCGGGCGACCAGACTAGTGACGCTCTGGTTGAAACGGAATGAGGGCCCCAGGTCGCCGTGGAGGACGCCGCTCCAATAGTGAAGATACTGCTGGCCGAGCGGGACATCGAGTCCGTAGAGATGGCGAGCGGCCTGCACGTCAGCGGCGGGGGCGCCTTCGCCGAGCATTTGCAGGATGGGGTCGCCGGGAACGAGGTGGATCAAGAGGAAGACGAGTGAGACCACGAGCCAGACGACGGGCAGGGTGTAGAGCGCGCGAAGGGCGAGGTAGCGAAGGATCAAAATCAGTTCTCGGTTGTCAGTTCTCTGTTCTCAGTTCTTAGCGACGGCTGGTTCTAGTTTTTCGATCTTTACTGTGGCGATGCGATGCCCGTCCATTTCGTCGACGGTAAAGCGATGGCCGTCATAGTCGAACGCGTCGCCAACTTTGGGGATTCGTTGCAAGCGCGCGAGCATGAAGCCAGCGAGGGTTTCGAATCCGGCATCACGCGGCAACACCAGTTCGTATTGCGACTCGAGGTCGCGAATACCCGCCGAGGCTTCTACCACCAGTCTAAGGTCTTGCGTCAATGCGGACGGTTCGGGCGGAGCTACGTCGAACTCGTCTTCCAGTTCGCCCACCAATTGTTTCAGTATGTCTTCTACGGTGATAACGCCGGCGGTGGAACCGAACTCATCCACCACGACTGCCAGATGACGCTTACGATCCTTGAATTCCTCGAGCAATTCGGTGAGAACCTTGGTCTCGGGGACGACCAGGACGTCGCGCATGATCTGGCTGACTTTCATGTTGGAGATGCGGGCGGAAATGGGCTGCGCAGGATTGGCGGTGAGGCGCAGGCGGGTCCAGCGCATCAGGTCTTTGGAATAGAGCACGCCGATGATGTGCTCGGGGCCGCTTTGGCGATCATAGATGGGGACGCGGGAATGCTGCTCCTCGACCATGCGCGACAAGGCTTCGTCGAGGGTAAGGTCGGCGGGTAGGGAAAAAATGTCGGGACGCGGGACCATGACTTCGCGGACGGTAATGCTCTCGAGTTCCAAAGCGCGATGGATCATTTCCTCCTGCGAGGGAGGGATTTGCCCGAATTGGCGGCTGGCGGTGACGATGAGTTTAAGCTCGTCCGGCGAATGCACCGGACCCTGGCGAATTTTGCGCGAGCCGAAGATGCGGAGAACGTACCCGGCGGCCTTGCTCATCCCAAAAATGAACGGACGGGTGAGGGTGAGAAAAACCTCCATGGGGGCAGCCACTGCAAGAGCGACCTGCTCACCGCGTTCTAATGCCAGGGATTTTGGGACCAACTCGCCCAGGATCACGTGCAGGCAGGTAATCAGGCTGAAAGCGATGACCAGGGCGATGCCGTGAGCGTAGACGGCGGCATGGGGAACCTGGTTGATAAAGCGGAAACCCTCCACGATGCGGGCGACGATGGGCTCGCCGATCCAGCCCAGGGTGAGGCTGACAACGGTGATGCCGAGTTGAACCCCGTTGACCACTTCGTCAAGGTTGCGGTGCAGCTTCTGGACAGTGCGGGCGCCGATGCGGCGGGATTCTATGAGTTGCTGGATGCGGGTCTCGCGGACGCTGACCAGGGCGAATTCGGCAGCCGCGAAGAACGCGTTGGCCGCGATCAGCAGCAGGATAAGAAACACCTGCAGCAGCACGAAGGCAAGCATAGATTGGGTAATTCTAACATTCCAAAGGAGGTATTGCATTTTAGTGGACGGTGATTGGTTGTAGAATGGAAGCACGTAGTGGGAGATCGGAAGGCTCGGGTTATCTCTGAATTTGTCCTGTTTTTATCCCGGAGTCGCCGTCAGATTTCTTGCTTCCATTTCTTATATTGGGCGGTCTAACGGTGTGAACAGGCTAACAAACGCATTGGCAGTGTGGTTCAACAGAAATCGGGAACAAAACCGGGGCCGGGCCCGTAGTACCTAGTAGTACCTAGTGGTGAGCGGCTACTTAACGCAGGAGGCGGATGTGAACGGCAATGGTAACGGCAACAAGAAGAAGCGCCGCAAACGAATCATCATTATTAGCAGCGTGGTAGGAGTGGTGCTGTTGTTCGTGGGCGGACTGGCGGCGTTCAGCCGGGGCGGAACCAAGATTGATCCTTCCAAGCTAGCCAAGGTGGAGAAGGGCGATCTGGCCAAGAGCGTAGTGGCAACCGGTAAAGTGACGCCCATCATCCAGGTCGAGGTCAAGTCGAAGGCCAGCGGCATTGTGAAGAATTTGTTGGTGGACTACGGCGACACGGTGAAGAAAGGCCAACTGCTGGCGCAATTGGACAAGGCGGAAATCGAAGCGCAGGTGGAACAATCGCGAGCGGCATTGCTGGCCGCGGATGCGAATCTTTCGAGTTCGGAAGCGGATTACGAGCGCGCCAAAGTGGATGCTGAGGGTCCGGACGTGCCGTTGCTGAAGCGACAGTATGAGCGCAACACGGAAATGGCGAAGGACGGCGTGGTCTCGGCCCAGGCGCTGGACGATGCCGACCGAAATTACAAGATGGCGCTCAACAAGCAGAATGTGGCCAAAGCGCAGATGGCAGTTCTGAAAGCAAAAATCGCGCAGTCGCAGGCAGAAAAGACGCGAGACCAGGCAAATCTGAAACAACTGGAAGAGCAGCTCAGCTATACCGACATCACTTCCCCGCTGGATGGGATCGTGCTGTCTCGCGACGTGCAAATGGGCGACGCGGTCAGCTCCATCCTGGTATTGGGTTCGGGCGCCACGCTGGTCATGACTCTCGGCGACACCAGCGAAGTGTACGTCAAGGGCAAGGTGGATGAGAGCGATATCGGCAAGGTGTATTTGGGACAGCCGGCGCGGATCAAGGTGGAGTCGTTCAAGGACAAGACCTTCTACGGCAAGGTGACCAAGATATCGCCGATGGGAGTGGAGAAAGACAACGTGACCACGTTCGAGGTTCGCGTGTCGATCAACAACCCGGGCGGCGAGTTGAAGGCAGAGATGACGGCGAACGCCGAGATCATTCTGGAAGAGCATAAGAACGTTCTGCAGATTCCGGAAGGCGCGATTCTCTACGACAAGGACAAGAAGGCCTCGGTCGAGATACCTGACCCGAAAGCGAAGGATGGCAAGCGGAAACTCGCGGTCAACATCGGCATCTCCAACGGGGCAAAAACCGAGTTGCTTAGCGGCATGAAGGAAGGCGATCAGGTAGTGCTACAGTAGCCGGTTTTATGGACAAGGCTAGATAGTACGAAGGCACGGGTGGGATTCCGTGCCTTTGCTTTTTGGGGAACCGAGAGGGAAACCTTTAACCACGAAGGACACAAAGGGGCACAAAGGAAACCTTCACCACAGGGAGCACAGAGGAACACCGAGGAGATTTGATACTCACAAGGGATCGTCTGGTGCGTCTATTGTTGCGGTGGCATCTGGAGGCTCAATATGAATCGATCAATACTGCGTTCTCTCACAGTAGTGCTGACCTTCCTGGCGATGGCGGCGACGGTTGCCGCCGCTTCCGTTCAGGGGTCGTTTGAACGTACCTATCAGGTCAGCGGCGGGGTGGAATTGCAGGTGCTGACGCGGTCGGGAGACATTACAGTGCGCGGCGGGCCAGCGGGGACGGTTACGGTGCGCGGCAAAATTCACGTGGGCGACCGGTGGTTCAGCGGAGGTCGGCAGGCGGAGGTCAGCGAGATCGAGAAGAACCCTCCCATTCAACAGAGCGGGAACGGCATTCACATTGATTATGTGAATGCTCACGACATCTCGGTGGATTACGAGATCACAGCCCCCGCGGACACGACGGTCGAGACGCGCAGCGGCTCGGGGGACCAGCGCGTGGTAGGACTGCGCAGCAACCTGAAGCTGGAGAGCGGGTCGGGAGACATGCGGCTGGAGGACATCAGCGGCGAGATTCAGCTTCATACCGGGTCGGGGGACGTGGAGGCGCGCGAGATTTCCGGACCTTTCACCGCGGAGGCGGGGAGCGGCGACATCCGCGCGGATGAAAAGGGCAAGGGCGATGTGCGAGTACACACCGGGTCGGGCAACGTCGAACTGCGCGGCGTGAACGGCGTGCTGGACGCACATTCGGGCAGTGGCGATGTGACCATTCAGGGCGCGAACAGCGGGAGATGGGAAATAAGAACCAGTTCCGGCAACGTGGACCTGGAGCTACCTTCGGGCACAGGCTTTGATCTGGATGCGTCGGCGGGATCGGGCAGTGTGACCGTGGACCGTCCGGTTACGATGGTTGTCCAGGGCGATCTGCGGCGGGCGCAACACGAGATTCGAGGCAAGGTTTCGGGCGGCGGCCCGGAGTTGCTGGTGCATACCGGCTCGGGGGATGTGAGGATTCACTGACGATGGACGGCGAGGCTTAAAGCCGCGCCCTTTCAAACGAGGACGGGATAGACATGAAGACGAAGCGGATTTCTCTGGGTGCAATCAGCAGTCTTGTGGTTTTGCTGGTCTGTCTGCAATCGCTGCCGGCGGTCGCATCGGCGGAAGGATCGTTTCAGCGGACGCTGACGGTGACTGGCACAGCCAACATCGACCTTAGCACCGGGTCGGGGAGCGTGCATGTGCGGACTGGCGGTTCCGGTCAGGTGGAGATCAGCGCGCATATCAAGGTCACGAATTGGTTCGGAGGTGATGGCGAGCGAAAGGTGCAGGAGATTGAGAAGAATCCTCCCATTCAGCAAAGTGGTAATGACATTCGCATTGGCCACAGCGACGATTCGGAGTTGTTCCACAACGTTGCTATCAGCTATGAACTGGTGGTGCCGGCGGAGACGCAGTTGCGTTCCCATACCGGTTCGGGAAGTCAGACGATCGAAGGTCTGCAACGCGAAGTTGAGATCGAGACGGGATCGGGCGGGTTGAAGATTTCCGGCATCGGCAACCGGGTGCGGGCGGAGACTGGCTCGGGCGACGTGGAGATCAGGGGAGTGAAGGGGAATGTGCGCGCCAAGACGGGAAGCGGATCGATCCACGCCACCGATATTGGCGGCGGATTTGAAGGTAATACCGGCAGCGGGCACATTACGCTTGACCAGACTGCGCCCGGGGCGGTGCGAGCGGAGACCGGCTCAGGCGGCATGGAATTGCGTGGAGTCAAGGGATCACTCGAGGCCACAGCGGGCAGCGGCAGGATCACAGCGGAAGGCGATCCGACGGGATCGTGGAAGGTGCACAGTGGCTCGGGCAGCATTCATCTGAAGCTGGCGTCGACAGCGGGGTTTGATCTGGATGCGCGCACCAGTTCGGGATCGATTTCGGTGAGCCAACCGGTCACTGTGCAAGGCACGATGGGGAAAAGAGAGCTGCGGGGGAAAGTGAATGGCGGCGGGGTGCCGATAGAAGTGGAAACGGGATCGGGGGACATTGAGATTCAGTAAGGTGGCCGTGGGGCGTTGGCGTGGCGCGAGGACGCCCGTCCTCCACTATTCGTCATCTCGGACGTCAGCCGTGATCCGTTGTCCAATTACCTACGTGTCTTGACTCTCCCCTTCCCACGGGTTACTTTCGCCACACGGGGAGAGTTCTGTCTCCCGCTGCGAGGCAAGCTTGGCAGACCGGCCGATCGTCACTCTGACTACCGACTTCGGAATCAACGACCACTTTGTGGGCGCCATGAAGGGCGTGATCCTGAATATTGCGCCGCAGGCACAGATTGTCGACATCTGCCACTCGGTGCAGGCCTTTGACGTGCTTGACGGAGCGCTGGCCATCGCACAATCGTATGCTTACTTTCCTTTGGGGACGATTCACGTAGTGGTGGTCGACCCAGGGGTGGGCACGGCACGGCGGCCGATTCTGGTGTCGAACGAGAAGCACTTTTTCGTGGCACCCGACAATGGCGTACTTTCGCTGGTGTATGCGCGCGAGGAACGGATTCGGGTACGGCACATCACCGGAGAACATTATTTCATGCAGCCGGTGAGCAACACCTTTCATGCCCGCGACGTGTTCGCGCCGGTGGCCGGCTGGTTAGCCAAAGGCGTGGACTCAGGGAAATTTGGCGACGAAATATCGGATTATGCGCGCTTCAACGCGCCCAAGCCCAAGGCCTCGGATGGCCGAACGCTGCGCGGAGTGGTACTGAAAGTCGATCGCTTCGGCAACCTGGTCACCAACTTCACTCCGCAGGATGTGCCGATGCTGTTCAAAGCTCCACCGCCGGCGTTCAAGATCGTGATTGGCAAGACCGAAATTACGGAGATTCGCAGCAACTACGCCGAAGGCATGCCCAACGAAGTGTTTGGCATTCTGGGGAGCATGGGGTATCTGGAGATTGCCGCCAACAGGTCAGCGGCGGCGCAGTTAACCGGGTCGGGCAAGGGCAGCGAAGTCAGCATTGTGATTGAGGGCGCGGCAGCGGCAGGGCAGTAGCTAGATCAGGAAGCTTTTTCTCAGGAATTCTTTATTTATGATCTCTTCGGCCGGGGATGGGCGTAGCGTTCCATTTCTCCGGTCCACTTCAGAAAACGCCAGAGATTTCGGCGTTCCCGCCAGGTAAATTCCCAAAACTCCAACAGGCCGATCTGGTGCATTTTTACGCCGGTGTAGGTCTCGATCCTCCACAACAGATAAGGGCTGCGCCACGGGGTGAGGTGATGTCCGCGGGTGGCATTCCACAGGAAGCGGACAATGTAGCGCATGAGGACATGATACAGAATTCTTTCGCCACCGAGGTCGCCGAGAAAACCCTACGGCGTTTACCACAGAGGGCACAGAGAAAGGCTTTAACCACAAAGGACACTAAGGAACACGAAGGAAACCAGTGGTGAATAGTGCGCGAATCGGCGCGGTGCCTTAGAATCTGGATGGCATGGCCGACGACAACTCCCAGCAAACAGCCGAGGACCATTACTATGCTGCGCTTGATCTGGTAGCGGAAGGGCATCCGGAACGCGCGCTGGCGGAGTATGAACAATGCCTGGCGGCGGACCCGGAGTTCACCGAGGCGATGCACGGCATGGCGCGGGTGCTCGGAGACCTGAACCGGCTGGATGAGGCGATTACAGTGGCCGAGCGGCTGGCGGAACTGGATCCGGATGATGTGCTGGCGCATACCAGTTTGTCAGTCCTGTATCAGAAGAAGGGCATGATCCCGGAAGCGGAAGCAGAAGGCAACAAGGCGCGGGTGCTGGGATGGAAGCAGCAGTTGAAAAAGAGCACTTAGCACTCAGCGATCAGCGATCAGCCCTTAGCATTTGGCACTTAACATCTGGTAGTCGGCCTTTAGTTTTGAAGCAGAAAGTTGCGTCACTGGTGAAAATGCTAGGTGCTAATTGCCAAGTGCTGAATGCTGAGTGCTGAGTGCTACAGTTCGTACTTCTTCATCAAGTGGCGGAAGGAGCGGTAGGAAATCTTGAGCAGGTCGGCGGCGCGGGTCTGAACGCCGTTCGATTGTGCGAGCGCTGATTTCAGCAGCGAAACTTCAATGTCGGCGACATATTTCTCCATGTCCACGCCGTCTGGGAGTACGGACCCGCTTGCGATGGCGCCATTGACGCCAACTCCGGCGGCTGCGGCGCGGGCCTTGGCCCTCTCCACCGGGATCTCGACATGCAGTTCTTCGCCGGTCTCGAGCGCGACCGCGCGCTCAATGGTGTTTTCCAGTTGACGGACGTTGCCCGGCCATTCATAAGCAGACAAGGCGTCAAGCGAAGAATGGCCGACACGTAGGATGCTCTTGCCCGCGGCCGGAGCATACTTTTTCAGGAAGTGGTTGACCAGGAGCGGAATGTCCTCGCGGCGCTGGCGTAGCGGCGGCACGGAAACCGGAATCACACTCAGGCGGTAGTAGAGGTCTTCACGGAAGGTGTTCTCGGCGACCAGTTTGTCCAGATCACGGTTCGTGGCGGCGATGACGCGCACGTCAATGGGGATCTCGCTGGTACCGCCCACCGGGCGCACGCTGCGCTCCTGCAACACGCGCAGCAGTTTGACCTGCATGGTCAACGACATTTCGCTGATCTCGTCGAGGAAGATGGTGCCCTGATCGGCGACTTCGAACAAGCCGCGCTTGTTCTGGTTGGCCCCGGTGAACGCGCCTTTCACATAGCCGAATAATTCGCTTTCGAGGAGGGTCTCCGGGAAAGCGCCGCAATTGATGGAGACGAAAGGCTCGGCGGCGCGGGGAGAACACACGTGCACGGCGCGGGCGACAAGCTCCTTACCGGTGCCACTTTCACCGTAGATCAGAACGGTGCTTTGCGTAGAGGCTACGGTACGAATGGTCTGCTTGAGCTTTTCCATGGCGGCGCTGACGCCGACGATGTTGTCGAGCGAGTTGCGGGTGTTGGCGTCACGTTTGAAGGCGAAGTTCTGACGGCTGAGGGCCATTTTTTCGAGGGCGCGGTTGATGGCCAGCTTGATTTCGTCGACCAAGCCGGGGGATTTGCGGATGTAGTCGGTGGCCCCTCCGGCTTTGACGGCCTGGACGGCGGCTTCGTAGTCGTCAACCGCGGTGATTAGAATGACGGCCGAGTCGGGCGAAACCTGATGGGCGTGGCGGAGAACTTCGATGCCATCGGTGCGCGGCATTTTGATGTCGGTGATGACGACGTCGTAAAGGGCGCCGTCGAGCTTTCGCTTTGCCACTTCGCCGGAGTTCACGGTCTCGACTTTGTGACCGTCGCGGCGCAGGGCGATCTCCAGCATTTCGCAGATGGAGCGCTCGTCATCGCAAACCAGGATGTTACCCACGCGCACCTCCTCCCACCGCTGCGGCGGTAGCGTTTTCCAGATGAGCGGAATGATTGGCGCGCGATGCCGCCTCCGGCGGGAGGGATGACGCGGCTTCCACCAGACGGCGTAATTTCAGGACAAAGACGCTTCCCTGGCCGACTTTGGACCGCGCCCACACCTTGCCTTCATGCGCCTGCACGATCTGGTAAACAATGGCCAAACCCAGGCCGGTGCCGCCTTCGAACTGGGATTGGAAAGGCTCGAAGATTTTCTCGATCAGCTGCGGGCTCATGCCCGGACCCGTGTCGGCGAAGTTGATCTGCCAGTCGTCTCCGATGGGCTCGACGGAGACGGTAAGGGTGCCGAGGTCGCGCATGGCGCGGACGGCATTCTCGCAGAAATTCCAAAACACTTGTTTGATTTTGTCGCCGTCGGCCAGCGTCCAGGCTTCGGTCAACTGATATTGTCTGTCGACGCGAATGGGGTTGTTCTGCGCGGCCAGACGATGTTCGAGCAGGGTGAGAGTGTCTTCGAGCAGGGGGAGCAGGTCCACTTTCTTGAACTGGTATTGCTTGCCGCGGGAGTATCCGAGGAAGTCGGTGATGATGTGGTTCAGGCGTTCGGACTCGCGGGTCACGATCTGTAGCAGCTGACGATGTTCCTCGCTCAGGTCGGGGATGCAGGACAAAAGGCCGACAGAGCCGGCGATGGAAGTCAAAGGATTGCGGATTTCATGGGCGATAGCGGCCGCCAGGCGCCCCACGGCGGCTAATCGATCCTGCATGCGTACTTCTCGTTCCAAACGGCGGACTTCGGTGAGATCGTCGAAAGTGTAGACGTATCCCAGCGTGCCCTTTTCCGGGATCGCAAGCGCGGAAACCTGAACGCGGAAGGTCTTGCGGTAACCATTGGGGGCGACGATGCGCACTTCGGCGTGGGCACGCTCGGACTCGACCTGGGGAAGCGGATCGAGAAAGAGCCGATTGACGGGTTGGCTCAGCAGGTCTTCCTGGGCGCGCTCCAACAGTTTCTGCGCGGCGGTGTTGACCAAGGTGATGTGGCCATCAAGGCCGGTCGTGATCAGTCCGCCGGTGATGGACTGAATGATGTTTTCGTGCAGAGCCTGCAGGTCTTCCAGAGCGCCGCTGGTGTGCTTGAGTTTGACGTCCACCTGGCGGAGCTTGGTGGCCAATTGTCCCGCAAGATAGGCGACGGCCAAGTAGCCGAACAAGTTCACCAGAATGATGGCTTGCAGGGACTTCAATTCCGGGTGGGTAGTGGAGTACGAAGGAACAACTTCGAAGTAGGTGAGTTCGAGGACGGCTCCGTAGAGGATGAAGGCCAGTGCTGCGGTCAGGAACGCCCAGGTGCGGGGCAGCAGAATGCAGGCCACAATGATGACCAGCGGATAGAGGAAGTTGAACGAGCTGTCAATGCCGCCGGTGGCGTAAATGACCAGGCTGACCAGGGCCAGATCGGTAAGCACCTGAAGCAGCGATTGCACGCGGTATTCCTGCCAGAAGGCCAGCAGCAGGATATAGAAAACAGAGATGGCGTACCACAGCAGGATGACGGTGACGAACAGCCGCAGCGGGAACGAACTGGGAGTGAGCTGGGCGATGGCCAGCTCAATGCCCAGCAGACAAGTCAGGACCAGGACTCGGACCTTGACCAGCCACGCCAGCCACTGCCGCTGATCGAATATGGAATGCATTTCCGTCCCTGTAGCCGGGAGGCGAGAGTTAGAGGCTGGCGAGAGGAGCGGCCGATCGTTCCCCGGTTTCCCCTGCCTACGCCAGCCTCGAGCTGCCTCTTCTTAATTAGCCCGCCAGTTTGGCGATCATCGAGAACAGCGGCATGTACAGCGAAATCACGATGCCACCGATCATGATGCCGAGTAGGCCGATGATGATCGGTTCCAGCATGGCCAACATGTCTTTGGTGGCAGCATCTACTTCGTCCTCGTAGAAGTCGGCGATCTTTTGCAGCATGGAGTCCATGGCGCCGGTGGCCTCGCCGACACCGATCATCTGGGTCACCATGTTGGGAAACACGCCGCATTCGCGCAGGGGGTCGACGATGGTGCGGCCCTCTTCGATGGCCTTGCGCACTTTCATCAGCGCTTCTTCCAGCACCTTGTTTCCGGAAGTGCGGGCGGTGATGCTCAAACCTTCGAGAATGGGCACGCCTGAGGTGATCAAGGTACCGAGGGTGCGGGTGAACCGGGCCACGGCGATCTTGCGCAGCAGCAGACCGAGGACCGGCAACTTCAGCAAACACCAATCCATGTAGAAGGCCGCGCGCTCGTGTTTGCGCATTTCCTTGACCCCGAAGAACATGCCTCCGATGCCCAGGATAAAGAACCACCAGAACTGGCCTACGAAACCGCTCAGCCCAATCACAATGCGCGTCGGCAGAGGCAGACCCACGCCCAAACCAGCGAACAAGTTGGCAAAGATCGGCACCACCCACTTGAGCAGGGCGCCGACGATGAGGAAGGCCAGCGAAACCACTGAAACCGGGTAGATGAGGGCGGATTTCACCGCCGCCCGCAGCTTGACGGCCTTCTCGACATAGAGCGCCAGGCGCTGCAGGATGATGTCAAGAATACCGCCGGTTTCACCGGCTTCGATCATGTTGGTGGTCAGATCGTCGAAGATTTTGGGAAACTGGCGCATGGCGTTGGCCAGGGTGGCGCCACCTTCCACCGTGGTGCGCACGCCCGTCAGCGTCTTCTGAAACGCCGGGTTTTCCTGGTTGGCGGCCAGAATCTCCAGACATTGCACCAGCGGCAGGCCGGCGTCGATCATGACCGAAAATTGGCGGAAGAAGATCGCAATGTCCTTTACTTTGACTTTGCCGGAGCCGAAGGTCGGCATGGCAAACTCTTTGCCTTTTTCGCGGATGGCGCCGGGAGTGATACGCTCCCGCCGCAACTGCGTGGCCAAAGTCTGCTTGTTGGTGGCGACGCGTTCTCCGCTGATCTTTTCCCCGGTCTCGTTCTTTCCCGAAAATGTGAAAACTGGCATGGTTAACCTCGCTTGGCTACGTTACGTTTTCTGTCCGGCGCGCTGACTGCTTTTGCGCTCCGGATTTCCTGTCTGCAAACTGGGCTGCTTTGTTTCCAACTCTTAATCCCGACTTATCGCTTGCCCGGCGCCGCGCCTTTGGCCATGGCGGCGGCCGGTTGATTGCGGCCCAGCAGGCTGGTGCCGCGATTGATCATCTCGGTCAATTCATCCTGGTTGCTGGAACGGCTCATGGCCATCTCCATGCTGATTTGCTTCTGGAAATAGGCCGTGGCCAGTGCCTGGTTGAAGGTCTGCATTCCGAACTTGTCCTGACCGGACTGCATGGAGGAATAAATCTGGTGGATCTTGTCTTCGCGAATCAGGTTGCGCACCGCAGCGTTGGGTACCAGAATCTCCATGCACATGGCACGTCCCTTGCCATCGGCCCGGGGCAGCAGGCTTTGGCACATGATGCCTTCCAGCACCAGCGACAACTGGGCCCGAATCTGGGACTGCTGGTGGGCAGGAAACACGTCAATGATGCGGTTGATGGTGGAGGATGCAGAATTGGTATGCAACGTGCCGAAGGTGAGGTGGCCGGTTTCCGCGATGCGCAGCGCGGACTCGATGGTTTCGAGATCGCGCATTTCGCCGATCAGCACCACGTCCGGGTCTTCACGAAGGGCGGCGCGCAGCGCGTCGGCAAAGCTCTTGGTGTCGGCGTGCAGCTCGCGCTGGTTGACCACACAATTCTTGTTCATATGCACGAATTCGATGGGGTCCTCAATGGTGAGGATGTGGTCGTGACGCTCGGTGTTGATTTTGTCAATCATGGCGGCGAGCGTCGTGGACTTGCCCGACCCGGTGGGTCCGGTGACCAGCACCAGGCCGCGTGGTTTGTCACACATCTTGCTGACCACGGCTGGCAATCCCAATTGGTTGAACGACTTGATCTCGAAGGGAATCAGGCGGAAGACGGCCGAGGTGGCGCCGCGCTGATTGAAAACGTTGGCGCGGAAGCGGGCCAGACCTTTCAAGCCGAAGGAGAAGTCGAGTTCGAGGTTCTCCTCGAAACGGTGCTTCTGGGAGTCGGTCATGACGCTATAAGCCAACTGCTTGGTTTCCGCGGGCGTCATCTGCGGAAGGTCCAGGGGCACCAGGTGTCCGTGGACACGGATTTGTGGCGGCGAATTGGTGGTGAGGTGAAGGTCGCTGCCACTCATTTCTAACATTCTTTTCAACAGATCGCTTAACGAGAGCGCCATTTTTCTTTCCCCTTGGTATTCAGAATCTAGTGAATCGTCTCGCGGGCCACTTCTTCGAGGGTGGTCATGCCGGCCGCAACCTTGATCAGCCCGCTGCGGCGCAGTGTGATCATGCCACGCTCGATTGCCTTCTTTTTGAGTTCGACTGCAGAAGCGCCTACCAGAACCAGCTCTTTGATCTCGTCGTCCACTTCCATGACTTCGTACAACCCGGCGCGGCCTTTGTAGCCGGTGTTGTTGCAAACTCCGCAGCCTTTGCCCTTCTGGATCTTGACCCCATCCACTTCCTCGGGTGTGTAGCCCTCTTCGAGCAGGGTCTGCCGCGGGACATCCACGGTTTCGGCACACTCTTTGCAAATGCGGCGCACCAAGCGCTGAGCGCAGATGAGGTGGACGGAAGTGGCCACCAGGAAAGGTTCGATGCCCATGTTCATGAGACGAGTGATGGTTTCGGGAGCGCCGTTGGTGTGCAGGGTGGAAAGGACCAGGTGTCCGGTCAGGGCAGCCTTGATGGCGATTTCTGCGGTTTCAAAGTCTCGGATTTCGCCGACCAGAATAATGTTGGGGTCTTGCCGCAGGAAGGCGCGCAGCGCGGCCGCGAAGTTCAGCCCGATCTGCTCCTTCATTTGCACCTGGTTCACGCCGGCCAACTGGAACTCGACGGGATCTTCAGCCGTCATGATGTTGGTGTCGGGTTGGTTGAGGCGAGCGATGGAGGAGTACAAAGTGTTGGTCTTACCGGATCCAGTTGGCCCGGTGACCAGCACCATGCCGTAAGGCTTGAGAATGGCTTTTTCAAACTTGACCAGCGACTCGGATTCGAAGCCCAGCTTGGTCATGTCGAGACGCAGATTCTCTTTATCGAGAAGGCGGAGCACAATTTTCTCGCCCCATAGCGTGGGCAAGGTGCTGACGCGGAAATCGAGCTGCTTCTTGCGTCCGCCGATGTTCATCTTCAGCATGATGCGGCCGTCTTGTGGGAGGCGCTTCTCGCTGATATCGAGCTTGGACATGATCTTCATGCGCGAGGTAATGGCGTCTTTCAATTTCAGCGGCGGGGTCATGATGCTTTGCAGGACGCCATCAATACGGAAGCGCACGCGAAACTCTTTTTCGTAAGGCTCGATGTGGACGTCGCTGGCGCCACGTTTCACGGCATCCGTGAGGATGAGGTTGACCAGTTTGACGATGGGGGCTTCGTCCGCAGCCCGTTCGAGGTCGGCCAAACCTAATTCTTGCTGGTCGGCTTGCAGTTCGACGTCGGCTTCGTCCATCTCCGTCATCGACTGCATGACCTGTTCGAGGTCTTCCTCTTTGGTCGTGCCGTAGGCCTTGTCGATTCCTTCCAGAATCGAGCTTTCCGAAGCTACGACCGGCTCAATATTGAAGCCGGTCATAAACTTGATATCGTCCATGGCGAACACGTTGGTGGGGTCAACCATGGCGATGGTGAGCGAAGCGCCCACCCGGCTCAGCGGCAGAATCTGGTAGCGTTTGGCGGTCTCGTAGGGGATCAGTTTGACGACTGAGGGATCAATCTCGAAATAGGAAAGATTAATTGCGGGAACGCCGTACTGACGGGAAAGGAAGTTCGTGACATCCTCGTCGCTGAGGAAGCCGAGCTTGACCAGGGCAGCACCCAGACGAGTGTTGTTCTCCTTCTGGATCTTGACCGCTTGCTCCAACTGCTCTGGGGTAATGATCTTCTCTTTGACGAGAAGATCGCCCAGCCGTTGAGACATACCTCGATCTCCTATCCGAGCGACAGAGAAATGCCAGCGCGTTTGCGCGGCTCACGCGAAACGGCAGCTATCAAGGGAAGAATCGCAGCCTGTTTTCGCGTTGACATAAATTGTCAACGCAGAGGCATTACCGCGCGAGTAACTTTGGTACCTGTACTCCGTGGAGTAAGAGCCTCAGTCGTTTACGGCGCGTGGAGTGTACGCCAAATGCGCATTTTGCGAGAGGGCTGGCAGCGTGGGACATGAACTTCGGTAAGTCCAAGGAGTGGCAGCGGGAGCGATTCCGGCGGGGTGGCGGCAAGGACCGAGGGTTGATGGCGGGGACGGCGCCGGAGCCCAAAACTCCCCTTCGGATGGGTACGACCGCTTATAATATGGGACTCAGGACAGTGGCTTCCTCGAGTCCAATGCGTTCGGATGATAAGCCTTCCAGCCGGAAGAAGATTATTGCTCCGGTGGCTGCCAGCCTGGTGGTGCTGTTCGGCATCCTGTTCGCCCTGACTTCGCTCGACCTGCCGTTAAAGCCAGACAGCAACCAGCAACTTTTATTCTTCGCTTCGCTCGCGGTGCTGATTTTTGTTCTCTTCCTGGTGCTGACATTTGTTCTGTTCCGCAACGTGCTGAAATTGTTTGCGGAAAGACGGCTGGGGGTTCTGGGATCGAAGTTCCGCACGCGATTGGTAGTGGGCAGCCTCTTGCTTTCGTTTCTTCCAGTCATCGGGATGTTCTTTTTTGCCTATGTTCTGATGAACCGCTCGATCGACAAGTGGTTCTCGACGCCGGTGGAGGAAGTACGGCAGGACACGGCCACTATGGCATCGTTACTTTCGCAGTATGCGGCGCAGAACGCGCGCGCAGAAGCGGTTTCCATCGCCGCTCGGCCCGAGATGCAGCAGGCATTGGCCGCCGATAACTTGTCAGCGGTCACGGAGGAGTTGCGCCGTCACGAATCCACGTTGCAGGGCGGGTTCGCCGTTGTCCTTGACGGGGGGGAAGCGAAAACCAGTTTCGGGGCGCCGGCGGAATGGGGATCACTCAAGAGCAAGCTGCCAGGCGGATTTCTCCAGTCGAGTGTGCCCGTGCCCTTTGCCTGGGAGAACACGGAATATATTCTAGGCAGCGCGTCAGCAGGCGACCACGATGTAATCCTGGTGGCTATGCCTTTGCCCAGGAAGTTTTCGGAAACGGTGCGGCAGATCGAGGCCAGCCAGCAGCGCTATCTGGAATTGGCTCATGGACGCAGGTTGGTGCGGCGCACGTACCTGGCAGTTTTGCTTTTGCTGACGGTGGTGGTGCTGTTTGCCACCACCTGGCTGGCACTGTTCCTCTCCAAGTTGGTGACACGACCGGTGGTGGCCCTAGCCGAGGCGACGCAGGAGATTTCCCGCGGACGGCTGGACTATCGGGTGGAGGTGCAGGCGGCAGACGAAATCGGAGACCTGGTGCAGTCTTTCAATCGAATGGCTGGGGAACTGGAGTCCAGCCGGCGGCAGATTGAAGCGTCGAGCCGCGAACTCAGCGGGGCGAACGTCGCGTTGGAACAGCGCCGCCGCCATATGGAGACTATTCTGGAGAACATTCCGAACGGGGTGCTCTCGGTGAACGCGGCGCACGAGATCACGCATGTGAACCATGCCCTGCTGCGGCTGTTTCACCCCAGCGGCACGGAAGCCGGAATTCCGGAAGTGCTGATCGGGGCGCCGTTGCGCAATGTGTTCAGTGATCCGGTCATGGAGAGTCTGGAACCTCTGCTGCGCCGGGCAGACCGGATGGGTACGACCACGACGCAGATGGAGATGGAGGTCCACCACGCGACGCTCAACTTCGCCATCACGGTAGCCGCTCTCAAGCATGAAGACCGGGGCTTGGGATACGTATTGGTGTTCGAAGACTTGTCGGATCTGCTGAAAGCGCAAAAGCAGGCGGCGTGGCGGGAAGTAGCACGAAGGGTGGCGCATGAGATCAAGAATCCCCTGACCCCGATCGCACTTTCCGCGGAACGTATTCGCCGTCACCTAGGCAAGGGGACGCCTCCGGATGCAGCCTCCATGGAGGTACTCCACAGCTGTGCCGACACGATTGCTGGAGCCGTGGAAACGGTGCGCACGCTGGTGGATGAGTTCGCGACGCTGGCGCGATTCCCCGCCGCACAACCGCGTCCGGCTAACATCAACTCCATCGTGGAAAGCGCATTGGCCATGTTTAACGGACGCCTGGACGACATTCGCGTGCGCACCTCGCTGGCGGCCGACCTGCCGGAAGTGATGGCGGACCAGGACGCAATCAAACGGGCGCTGGCCAACCTGGTGGACAATGCGGCGGAAGCCATGCAGGATGTGATCTTTCGTGAGATTCAGATCTCGACCACGTTGGTGGCCAGCCGCGATGCCGTGGAGATCATCGTCGCTGACACTGGCCACGGGGTCACACAAGAGCTGAAAGAACGGTTATTTCTACCCTACTTCTCCACCAAGAAACGTGGAACCGGATTGGGCCTGGCGATTGTGAGCCGCATTGTCGAGGATCATCATGGATCGATTCGAGTGGAGGAAAACCGGCCCATGGGAACCAGGTTCGTAGTTGAATTGCCGGTCGTGACCGAAGCGGTCAGCCCTCCTTTCGTCAGCCAGCATGCATAACATCCTGATCGTAGACGACGAGGTCAGCATCCGGCGGTCGCTAAAAGGCGTGCTGGAGGACGAAGGCTACGCCGCGTTGCAGGCGGAAAACGGAGAATCCTGCCTGGAGACGCTGCGCAAGCAGGCCTTTGATGTGGTGCTGCTGGATATCTGGCTGCCGGGCATCGACGGGCTCGAGACCCTGGAAAAGATTCGCGAGCTG
>JBKQLO010000049.1:0-28943 GCA_052147055.1 Terriglobales bacterium | reverse complement strand
ATTCGCCGAAAAAGGCAGGACGCAGGGCTGGGTCGGGGCTAGGCTTGCGTCAGGACGGAAAGACACTAGGCAAGGAGACGGGCATGGCAAAGCAAAATCAACCCGAACGCTGGGAATCAGCAATTGTTGCCGCCGCCATGGCAGTGGCAGGTACGCTATTCATGTTTGATAAACTTGGCTCCCTCGTGCGCAGCGGAATGTTTTCTTGGCAGACGACTCTACTCGCGCGAAGTAGTGTCAAGCTCCCAGGCTGGGGTGGGTACGCTCGCTTTTCAATTCGTGGAACAGCAGACGCACCAGCATTCCGTCATAGCGGATGCCGCTCAATCGTTCCAGTTCAGCCAGCGCCTGCTCGTTGCTCTTGGCGTCGGCGAAGGAACGCTCGGTGGTCATGTTGACGTAAGCGTCGGCGATCCCGAGGATGCGTCCCCAGAGAGGAATCTGTTCACCGCGGAGGCCGTCTGGATAGCCGCTTCCGTCGACGGCCTCATGATGATGTTCGATGGCGTCGCGCAGCTTTTCGCTTCCGGGAATGGTGGCTACGATCTTCGCCCCCACGTGCGCGTGCAACTTCACCAGGTAAAACTCATCCTCGGTCAGCGGGCCGGACTTATTCAGAATACGGTCGGGCACGAATATCTTTCCCACATCATGGATGCGGGCCGCGTAGGTAAGGTCATCCAGGTCCTCGGGCGAGAAGCCTAGGGCGCGGGCGATCAGTTGGGCGTAGCGCGACACCAGTTCCCCGTGCCCAGTGCCGTTGAGTTCGCGTAGTTCCGCAGCACGAGCCAGGGCCTCGATGGCCTCGCGCAACACCTGGGTGTTGAAATCTTCTTCTCCATCTTCCCGGATGCACAGTTTCTTCAGGGTGGTGAGCAGTTCGTCCAGATGCTCGGGGCCGGTGTGCTCGCGCTGCAAAAAACCTTCAATGAAAGCCGATATCTGCTGCCGCTGCAGCGCACCAGTTTCATCGGAGGCAAATTCATCGGAGATGGAAACGCGATCCCCACCGTGGTGCTTGGAAACATACATCCCGGAATCCGCCACGCGAATGATGTCCTCGACCGAGAGACCATGCACGGGAAAACTGGCCACGCCGAAGCTGCCGGTGATGTGATGCTCCTGCAGCATGGGGTCGGACGAAAGCCACTGCCGCAGGCGCTCAGCCAGGCTGTGGGCCTGGTCCATTCCGGTTTCGGGCATGAGGATCACAAATTCGTCACCCCCATAGCGGGCGACTACGTTGGACTGGCGGCACTTCTGCTCCAGCAGGCGGCCGACGCGGGCGAGGACCAGGTCGCCTTCCAAGTGACCCAGGCTGTCATTCACTTCTTTGAACTTGTCGAGATCGATCAGCACCACCGAGAAGGGACGGCCGGAGCGGGATGCGCGCTTCCACTCCGAAGTAAGGGCTTCCCAGAAGAACCGGCGCGTCTTAATGCCGGTGAGGCCGTCAGTAATCGACTGTTGCTGCAACTTCTGGAACACGAAGGAATTGTGCAGCGCCGTGGCCAGCAAGTCGGCTAGCGTATTCATGATCAGCACATCGTCGGGCGAAAAGGCGTCTTCGTCGTGGCTCTCGATGTTAAGTATGCCGAGCAAGGTCTCGCCATACGCGATGGGAATACACAGCACGGAGCGGGAATCGGGCAGCACGCCCTGCAGGTTTTCTTCGCCGGTAGTTTGCACTAAAGCGCTTTCGCCGGTACGGGCGACACGGCCCAGAATGCCCACCCCGAGCGGAATTCGCTTGCCCAGGGCTTTCGCGGTGATACCGGCCTCGGCTTTGATCTCCACATCTTTGCGGATGTAGTCGAAAATTCCGATGCCGATGTGGTCGAAACGAAAATTCTTCTGGAGGTGGCC
This sequence comes from Terriglobales bacterium, assembly GCA_052147055.1. Lineage (GTDB taxonomy): Bacteria > Acidobacteriota > Terriglobia > Terriglobales > Acidobacteriaceae > JABCZH01. The sequence goes on along the minus strand of JBKQLO010000049.1, from coordinate 27,077 downwards.
GACGATTTCCAGCAGCATTTGCTCGGCGTCTCCGCTGGAAATGGCCGTCTTCGAAATACTGTTGAGGAAGGCCAACTGGCGGGAGCGGCGTTGTTCTTCGGCGAACAAGCGGGCGTTCTCGACCGCGACCGAGACCTGGCCGGCGGCGGTCTGCATGACTTCGAGGTCGCGCTCCTCGAAGACGTACTCCCGCTCTGTGCTCAGGGCAGCCATAACTCCGGCGGGTTTCCCTCCCAGCATGATGGGAGCGCCACAGAAACACTTGGCTGGACGCGGGGGGATGTAGGTGACACCCAGGCGTTCGCGGGTCTTCTCCAGATCGGAACGAATCAGCAAGGGCTGCGCGGTGCGCAGGATGTACTCGGTCAATCCGTTGTTGACCCGGCGTGAGCGCTTGGCCATCATCTGGCCGTTTTCCACGTCGAATTCGAAGCGAATCTCGTCCCCCTCCTCGAAGGCGACGTAGAAATTTCCGGTATCGAAGATCTGACCAAGCTCCTTGTGGACGGTACGCAGAATTTCGTCCTGATCGAGGCGCGAACTGATGGCCTGACCGATCTGAGTGAGAAGCTCGTATTCCTTGGTGCGGCGCTGGGCGTCGTGCATGACGACGTAATTTTCCAGGGTCAGTCCGATCTGCAGGGCCAGGCCGATCAGCAGGCGCAGGTTGGAGGATCCGAACATGTGGCGCGCGGCATCAGGGAAAAAGATGACCCCGAAATTGTGCTCGCGAGTCTGCAGGCTGACGGCGGTAATATTGCGGACATTCTCCTGCTTCATGACCTCGCGGAACTGCTCAAACTTGGCGCCGGGAAAAGCCGGAAGCGGCTCCGACATTTCCGCCACATTGTGGAAGGTGACAAATCCGCCGCGCCGGTAAGCGAGCTCCGCAATGTACTCCCCAGCGCCGGTCTTCTTCATGTTGCTTACCAGTTCCGGCGAAAAGCCCCGCTGCACCGAGGGCAGAACAGCGCGCCAGCGCTCGGAGACATAGATCATTGCGCGCACCGTGGGCAGCGGCGCCACCAAACGATCCAAAATGCTTTGCAGGCTGGGCACCAGGTCTTCGGCCGACAGCAGCCGTGTGGGATCAACCCCCAGGGTCGAGAAGGCGAGCGCGTTCTCTTGCACGGCATTGCGTTCGTTCTCAAACAACACCATCACCATGGCGATGCCGAGCAACATTTGCGGGATGGGTCCGAGGAAATGGCCGGCACTTCCGAAGATGGCGACGAAAGGATCGTGCAGCTCACCAAAAATCATCAACACTGCCCACAAGGCCAGCGACACCGCCAGCAGCGTAAAAGCCAGAGAATTCTTGCGGTGAGCGTGACGGTAGAAATAGGCGGAGCAGTAGAGGAGCACCACGCCGATGCCCACGTTCAAAGGCAAGTGGGGAGTTAGGGAAGCTTCCGGCTGAAATATGCCGGCCACGATCTGCGTCCGGAGAGTCCACCATGCGAGGCCAATCCCGGCCAGGACCAGGGCAATGTCATCCCAGCGCCGATGGTATTTCTCGCGCATGAGCCGGGTGGAGACATAGATGCAAATCGCCATTGCCACCAGAAGCATGGAGCCGAGAAACGAAACTGGCGCCGAAGGATGATGGAACGCTTCCCAGCCCTCGAGGCCGTAATGCAGCGTATAGAATCCCCATGCCAGCTGCCAGGCGCGGAAGTACTGCTGGCGGCTTTGCTCGTAGAGGTAGGTGAAAAGCAGCACCAGCAGCAGGGCCACAACCCCGGGCACGATCACCATACTGAGGGCAAAACTGTTCATGAGCGGCGGAAACCTCTCCTCGCTGCTTCCCGCGACCAGAAGATTCGGATGCAGTGAGTGCTATGTTTTCATACGATCCCGGACAACACAACACTTTTGGATGACCGGCAAGAACTCGATGGTTTCTCCCCAGTAACCGGGCAGCCAGTTACCAACGATTGGGCGGCTTGACGATGCTTTTCGCTGGCCCGTAACATCGCAAGTGACCACCTTTACATGAGCGATACTTTCCATCCAGCAGTCTCGGGGAGCAGTCCCCGTGTGCGCTTTGCGCCCTCACCGACGGGTTTCTTACACGTGGGCAGCGCCCGCACTTTCATCTTTAACTGGCTCTACGCCCGCCACCATGGTGGGACCATGATCCTGCGCCTCGACGATACTGACGTGGAGCGCAATACGGAAGCCTCAGTGAGTTCTATTTTCGAAGGCCTGAAATGGCTGGGCCTGAGTTGGGACGAGGAATACAAACAGTCGGAGCGGTTGGAACTGCATCGTAAGATTGCCTGGGCGATTTTCGAGAAGGCTCTGGCCTACCGCGACTTTACTCCGGCACACGCGGGCGAGAGTGAACGCTCGGGCACCCAGGCAGCATGGTTGTTCAATCCAGGGATGCGGGAGCTTTCACGGGCTGAAAGCGACCGCCGGGCAGCTGCCGGAGAATCGTTTGCTCTGCGCTTTCGCGTGCCACGGGAAGGCGGACAGCCGGTTTGCTTTGCAGATGCGGTGTACGGAGGGCAGGCGAAGTCGGCGGCCGACATCGAAGACTTTGCTTTGCTGCGCAGCGACGGAATGCCGACCTACCACCTGGCATCGTGCGCGGATGACGCCGATCTGCGGATTAGCCACGTCATTCGCGGCCAGGACCACCTGACCAATACCTTCAAGCATGTGCTGATCTTTGAGGCCGCGGGCGTGAAGCCGCCGCAGTTTGCCCACTTACCGCTGTTAGTGGCGCCCGATGGAACCAAGCTTTCGAAACGGCGACACGGGCCGGTGGTCAGCGTGACTACCTACCGCGATGCCGGATTTTTGCCCGAGGCGTTCATCAACTTTCTTTGTTTGCTGGGCTGGTCGCCGAAAAACGATCGCGAGCAGATGAGCCTGCCGGAGTTGACCCAGGCATTTTCGCTCGAAGGCATTAACCGGGCGAATGCGGTGGTCAATTTTGCCCAGGAAGATCCTTTTGATGCCAAGGCGGTGTGGCTGAACGCGGAACATATTCGTGCGTTGAGCGTGGAAGACTTGAGCGCCCGGCTGCTGCCCATCGTGTGCCAGGCGGGGTTCGACCTCAATTTTGCCAGGGTGCTGCGGATTACGCCGCTCATCCGCGAGCGCATCAAGCTGCTGCGCGATGTGCTGGTTGTGGCAGACTTCTTTTTCGTGGACCAGTTGGCGCCGTACGATCCAGCCGAGCTCATCCCGCAAAAGGGCGATGCGGCCATGGCGCAGAAGGTCTTGCAGCGGGCCCGCGAAGTGCTGGAGAAGACTGAGTTCAAGCACGACCCCTTGGACGCTGCGCTCCGGTCTGCCGCGCAGGAACTGGGTGTCAAAGCGGGCCAGATGTTCCAGCCGATTCGAGTCGCCGTCTGCGGCCGGAAAAATGCTCCGCCGCTGTTTGAGACGCTGGAAGTGTTGGGAAGCGACACAACACTGGCCAGAGTCGCGCAGGCGATTGAGAAGATCCGGTAGTTCACCTGTAGATGGCTACCTCCTACAACCGCATTGCCGGGCAGAGCGTCGAACGCCTTGCGGCGTTGAGCGATGGCGTGTTTGCGGTCGCGATGACGTTATTGGTGCTCGACCTTCGTGTTCCCGCGAGCGAAGCCATCCACACAGAGTCCGACCTGTGGCGCGCCTTGATCGCGCTGACCCCGCGTCTGGTCATGTACATGATGAGTTTTCTGACGCTGGGTATTTTCTGGGTCGGCCAGCAAACTCAGCTCAACCACTTGACTCGCTCGGAACGCAGTTTGACTTGGATTCACGTCGCGTTCTTGTTTGCGGTTTCTTTGACTCCATTTTCGACCATGCTCCTGGGCGAGCACACTGCATACCGCTCCGCGCTGCTGGTCTACTGGGGAAACATTTTCCTGCTTGGGGTGACGCTTTACTTCAGCTGGGTGTGCGCGATGGGAGCGGGCCTGGTGAAAGAAGACATGCCCCGGGAAGTCGCGGCCGCCATCAAACGCCGCATCGTAGTGGGGCAGACGCTTTACGCGATCGGCGCCCTGCTGTGCATTTTCGATACCTACTGGAGCATCGGTTTTATTGTTCTGGTCCAACTCAACTATGCCATCGCTCCGCGTTTTGGGCGTCGAGAGCGCGAATAAGGTTCCTCAGCGCCGCTGATTTGTGCATCCCTGCTCGCCTATCAGCCATCTATAGCGGTGTTCCCAGCCACTTTTTTCTGCGGACGCGAAAGTCTGCTCCACAATTCCCTGTTGAGGAAGGAATCATGCCCAAAATGAAAGCAGTGCAAGTCGGCAAGCCGGGAGGTAATTTCGAAATCGTCGAACGTCCTATCCCTGAGCCTGGGCGGGCGCAAGTGCGTATCAAAGTGGAGGCGTGCGGCATTTGCCACAGCGATGCGCTGGTGAAGGAAGGGCTTTGGCCGGGATTGCAGTATCCGCGCGTGCCTGGCCACGAGATTGCCGGGCGCGTTGACGCGGTCGGGCCCGAGGTTACGCAGTGGAAGCCAGGTCAGCGCGTGGGTGTGGGCTGGCATGGCGGACACTGCTTCGTGTGCGATCCCTGCCGGCGTGGCGATTTCGTTCTGTGTCGATTCGAAAAAATCACCGCCATCAGTTTCGATGGTGGATATGCGGAATACATTGTGGTACCGGCTGAGGCTGTGGCTGCGATGCCTGACGAATTACCTGCGGACCAAGCTGCCCCGCTGATGTGCGCCGGGATTACGGTCTACAACTCGCTACGCAACGCGGGCGCGAGGGCGGGCGATCTGGTTGCCGTGCAGGGCATCGGCGGCTTGGGGCACCTGGGAATTCAATATGCACGACAGATGGGTTTCCGCACCGTGGCCATTGGGCGCGGAGGCGACAAGGAAGCGCTGGCGAGAAAGCTGGGCGCTCACGAGTACGTCGATACCAGCGCTGGGGCGCCGGCAGTTGCGCTGCAAAAATGGGGCGGCGCACGCGTGGCGCTAGCGACCGCTCCCGATTCGAAATCCATTGCGGCTTTGGTGGACGGGCTGGCGCCGGGTGGCAAACTGCTGGTGGTTGGGGCCACCATGGAGCCACTGAATATCACGCCATTGCAACTCATCATGGCTCGTCGCGCAGTCCAGGGCTGGCCCTCAGGCACGGCGATGGATTCCGAGGACACACTGCGCTTCAGCGTGCTGAGTGGGGTGCGTCCCATGATCGAACGCTATCCGCTGGAAAAAGTTGCTGAGGCCTATCAGCAGATGATCAGTGGGAAGGCTCGGTTCCGGGTGGTGCTGACGATGGGCGGGTGATTCAGCGTCTCGCTGTCTTCTTCGATGCTGCTTTCTTGCGCGCGGCGGGCTTCTCTTCGACGATCGCGAACTGAATTTTCTTTTCGACCGGGTCAATGCGGTCCACGAGCACGCGGATTTTCTCGCCCAGATGGAAGATGCGGCGGCTGCGCTCACCGATGATTTCGCGGGTGTTTTCGTGGTAGGTGTAGCGGTCGTCGGTGAGTGAAGAGAGCGGCACCAGGCCCTCGACGAAAAGGTCGGTGAGTTCGACGAAGAAGCCGAATTTGGTGACGCTGATGATCAGGCCGTCGAAGTCCTCGCCCACGCGGCCCTGCATGAACTTTACCTTTTTCCATTCCATCAGATCGCGCTCGGCGTCGTCGGCGCGGCGCTCGGCGCGGCTGGATTCTTCGGCAATGTCATGGAGTTCGTCGAGTGAGATGGGGCCGGTGACGGGAGCGAGCGCTTCGCGGTGTGCGGTGTGGTCGCGGCGTTTGGACCAGGGCGAGGGGGCGTCGTCAGGTAGGTTCTGCGGTCGAGGCGCCCGCACGACAGCCGGCGGGTCGCCGGCGCTACTTCCTAGCACTTCTTTCAGGATGCGGTGGACGATGAGGTCGGGATAGCGGCGAATCGGTGAGGTGAAATGCGTGTAAGTAGGCGCGGCCAGGGCGAAGTGTCCGAGATTCTCTTCTGAATAGCGGGCTTGTTTCAGAGAGCGCAGCATCAGGTAAGAGAGGATTCGTTCCTCGGGCTTGCCGGCGATTTTTTCGGTCAGCTTCTGGTACATGCGCGGGGTGATGTGGACTTCTTTCGGAATCTCGATTTCGCGCGGGCGTTTGCCGGTGCCGTAGCTGGAGCGGCGGTCGGATTTGAACTGCATGCGCTGGATGGGCAGCGGGCCGACACCGAGCGAATATCCGAATGTGGCGGCGATCACTTCGAACTCATAAACCCGCTTGGCGTCGGGCTTCTCGTGGATGCGGTAAAGCGATGCGATGCGGCGGCTTTCAAGATATCCGGCGACACATTCATTGGCGGAGAGCATGAATTCCTCAATCAGGCGATGCGCGATATTGCGCTCAGAGCGGGTGATGCTCTTCATGAGGCCGTGTTCGTCAAATTCGATGATGGGCTCGGGCAGATCGAAGTCGATGGAGCCGCGCCGTTCGCGCTTGCGGTTGAGAATGAGGGCGAGGTCGCGCATCATCTCAAAGCTGCCGACCAGGGCGGAATAACGCTGGCGCAACGCAACGTCACCTGCCAGGACGGCGCTAACGTCGGTGTAGGTCATGCGTTCGCTGGAGCGGATGATGCCTTCCGCCAGGTCGTAGCCGACGATCTCGCCGTGATGGTCGATTTCCATGACGCAGGAAAGAACCAGGCGGTCGAGGTTCGGGCGCAGGCTACAGATGTCGGTGGAAAGTTCGAGCGGCAGCATGGGCACGGCGCGGTCGGGGAAGTATACGCTGGTGCCGCGCAGGCGGGCTTCGTGGTCAAGCGCGGAGCCGGGAGTGACGTAGTGGGCGACGTCGGCAATATGGACTTGAAGTTCAAAATTGCCGTTGTCGAGCAAGCAGACGGTGACGGCGTCGTCGAAGTCGCGCGCGGTTTCGCCGTCGATGGTCACGATGGGGAACTGGCGGAAGTCGCGGCGGGTACGGGTTTCGGCGGCGGGAATGGTGGATTGTACCGCCTGCGCTGCGGCCAGCACCTCAGCGGGAAAATGGTGGGGAAGATGAAACTTGCGAATGATGATTTCGACGTCCACACCAAAGTCGTCTTCGTAGCCGATGATCTCGACCACCTTACCGCGAGGATTTTGAGTGGCGCTGGGCCAATCGGTGATTTCGACGTCGACCACCACGTTTTCGAGATCATCCCAGGTGGCGCGGCGGGCGGCTTCGTCGCCGAGGACGCGGTCGACGGACTTGCGAGGGCGAGACGCCCTCGCGACCGCCGGCGGGGCACCGGCGATGCCTGGTTCGTGGGCGCTACGGTGCACGGGCGGGACGCCCGCGCCTACATCTGCTTCCGGGCGCTCCAAGCCGGGTGGAATGATGATTTCTTGCGAGATTTTCTGGTCGATGGGCGTGACGTAGTTGCTGCGCTGGCCGTAGTGGAAGATGCCGACAACGGTGGCATGAGCACGGTTGACGGGACGAATGATGCGTCCTTCGGCGCGACCGTCGGGCCGGACGTTGATGATTTCGACCAGAACGAGGTCGCCGTGCATGGCAGAACCGACAGCTGGCGGAGGGATAAAGATATCTCCGGAGAGCTGGGACCTCACAGGTTCTTTGAGAGAAGTGGGGTCGGGGGTGACGAAGCCGAAGCCATCGCGATGCATGCTCAGCTTGCCGACAACCATATTCTTGCCGCTGGCGGGCTGGGGGAGAGCGTAACGGTCGGAATCAACCTGAATGAGCTGGCCGCTGGCTACCAGCCGTTCGAGACGGTCGGAGAGTTCGCGGCGGGCGTCGCCGTGGAGGCCTAACTCGCGGACCAATTGCTTGAATCCGGCAGTCCGCTTGGGCAGGCGTTCAAGCTTTTTCAGGATGACGGAGTCGGAGAGCATTTGGGGTACAAAAGCACTTTCCCGTTGCCGGTTCTTGATTCTCCGTCAGCATACCCGAAGGAGGCAAGAAAGTGCCTGGGGTAGGGAGAAATTGCCTGGTTCAAGATGGGTAGGTGGCGCGTTAATCAACGAATTTCCACAACACGGCACAGGGTTTGCGGAGTAAAATGCGATTGGTAATTGAAATGCCAGTCAGATCCTTCTATCGACACTCAGGAAAGGAATTCTAGCGCCATGTGGAAGCCCACGACTCAGACTCCTACCACTCCAATCCGGCCCGGTGAACCCGAGCGTCCGGCCATGCCTACGATGCCCGTGACTTCAGCCCCCGAGCCCGCCAGCCGTCCGGTTACAGCCACGGCGGCGGACCAGGCGACGATCGGCAAGTCTTTGGTTATTAAAGGAGAGGTGAGCGGCTCGGAGTCGCTCTACATTGATGGACGGGTCGAGGGATCGATCAACCTGGCCGGCAACCGGGTGACGGTGGGCCGCAATGGCGTGGTCTCGGCCAATATCAATGCCCGCGAGATTGTGGTGCTGGGAAAAGTTCGCGGCAACCTGACCGCCAGCGACCGGGTGGACATCCGTAGCGACGGCTCGCTGACCGGGGACGTAGTGGCAGCCCGCATTTCGATTGAAGACGGCGCGTTCTTCAAGGGTGGCATCGATATCCGCAAGGCCGGACAAAAGCCCAACGGCGAGGAAGTGAAGCCGGCAAGCTCGACCGAAGCAGTGGCCGCGCGCGCTTAGGAATTCGGGAAACGATCAAGGCGGGCGCTCTCCACTTGGTGATGAGGCCCGCTGTTCTTTTGTCTGCACGATGCTGACCCTATTCCAGCCGCACGCCGCATGCGGCACGGTTGCAAGGAGAATCTGATGAGCCGCACCGCTTCAAGAATCCTAATTACCTGGCTAGGCTGTGCTTTCCTCGCGGCGGTTTCAGCCCGCAGTTCGTGGGCTGCCGCACCGAATGGCCCGACCAGCTCAAGCTCTCATCACATCCGTACCGTATTCATCATTCTGATGGAGAACCACAATTGGACGGGCGACAGTCCAAACATGAATATCAAGGGCAATCCGCAAGCGCCCTACATCAACAACACGCTGGTCCCCATCGCTTCCCACGCCGAGAGCTATTACAACCCGCCGGGCCTCCATCCCAGTCTGCCCAACTACTTGTGGCTGGAGGCTGGAACTAATTTCGGCATTCTGAACGACAATCCTCCCAGCCAGAATTCCCAGAGCACCACGCAACACCTGGTCACGTTACTCAAGAACGCCGGCATCTCGTGGAAAGCGTATGAGGAGAATATCGACGGCACCGACTGTCCGCTTATAAATGAGGGCCCAATTGACCCTAACGGCAGCCAGCTCTACGCTCCAAAACATGATCCGTTCGTCTATTTCGACGACGTGACCGACAATCAGAACCCCAACTCTGCGTATTGCATCGCGCACGTACGGCCGTACACCGAATTAGCTGCAGATCTGCAGAATAACAACCTGGCCAGCTACAACTTCATAACGCCCAATCTGTGCGACGACATGCACGATAGCTGCACCGGCGGAAATATCCCAGATGGAGACAAATGGCTTTCCCAGAATGTACCTGCGATCCTCAACTCGACCGCATATCAGAAGAGTGGCGCGCTTTTCATCACCTGGGATGAAGCCGATGAGGGTGATGGGCCCATTGGGATGATTGTCCTTTCGCCGTTCGCCAAGGGCGGCGGATATTCGAGCCAGATCCACTACACCCACGGATCAACCCTGCGAACCATGCAGGAAATTTTCGGTGTGGGGCCGTTTCTGGGCGACGCTGCCAAAGAGACGGACCTGAAGGATTTGTTCCAGGTGTTTCCGTAGAGCGCCGAACCGTTCCTAAGGCTCCACGCCGCGACTGAGTTCTTCCGCACTTTTTTCTGCCACGCGGGGATAGCTCGTACCCTTCCGGCGGAGCAGATCGCGCAGCAGGTGCGATCGAGTGAGCCAGAGTCCGGCAGCGACGGCTCCAGCCCAAGTGAGGGCAGTCAACGCCAGTGATTTAACATCTGCCATACGGCTGCCTTGGACCACCACACCACTCGCAATCCAATAACTCAGTAATCCCGCAACTACGGCGGCAATGCCTGCTTTGCCTATTTCTTTCCATTCCAGTCCGCCCAGCGGCACCAGTTTGCGTTGGTGCAGCAGCAGGGCTATGGCCAAAGTATTGGCCAGAATTCCCAGGTCGGAAGCGACGGCGAGTCCGGGAGTGGAGAACGCGTGATAGAGCGCGGCATATATGGGAAGCGACGCGATCGTGATCAGCGTGCAGGCAACCATGGGAGTGAGCGTGTTGCCGGCAGCATAGAAAGCGCGTGAGTAGAGGGATTGTGCCGCCCAGAACGCCAGAGACAGCGAGAACCAGAAGAAATAGACCGCGGTGGTTTCGGAATCTGAGAAGTGGAAGTGCCCACGGCGATAGACCAGATCCATGAGAGGCAGGGCGGTGGCGGCCATCACACTCGTGGCGAGTAGTGAAGCGGCCACGATACGGGAAATCGATGCATTCACCGTCGCCGCGAATTCTGGCATGCGCTTTTCTCCGAAGAGGCGGGCGAAGAAAGGCAGCGATGCCTGGCCGGTGGCTTGTCCCAACACAGCAATGGGTACGGCGAACAGCCGCTTGGCATAGTTCAGGCGAGTGATGTCACCCACGCTGCCGGAAGCGAAGTAGCGGAGAATCCAGTCGTCGGCGGTAACCAGCGAGACCCCGATCATCAGCGGAATGGACATGCGCACCCACTCGCGAAACGCCGGATTGCGAATGTCGAAACAGATGCGGTAGCCAGTCCCGATGCGCGCTGCCCCAATGGCATTGACCAGGAATGGGCCGAGGATGGCGCCCGCGAGGGCTCCGTAGGCCAGGGAAGAAATTCCCAGGCCGCGAGAGAATAGAACACCGCCCAGGATAATGGCCACGTTGTAGAGCAGCGGCCCGAAAGCTGGAAACAAAAACAAGCGGCGAGAAAGCAACACCGCGGACACGACGCCACCGACGTAGAAGAAGATCTGCGCCGGCAACAAGATACGAGTGAGATGAACGCAGAGAGTGAGTTGGTCCGGGTTGAAGCCGCTGAACAGATGGCGCTCGATCTGCGGAGTGAAGACTTCGGCGATAAGAGTGCCGATCCCCAGCACGACTGTCATGACGGTAATGATGATGGAGAAGGTTTTCTGCGCGTCCTCTTCTTTGTTTTGTGCGAGGAAGCGGGTGTAGATGGAAACGAAAGTGATGGAGGCGGTGCCGCCGGCGACAATGTAGTTCAGCCAGTCGGGAATGGTGAAACCGGCGACGTAGGCGTCGGTCTGCGGGCCGGCGCCGAAGGCCCAGGCGATGTAGGCCTCGCGAACGTACCCGATGACGCGCGACGCCATGATGGCCGACATCAGCAGCAGGGTAGCCGAATAGGCGCTGTGCTGGTGCGATGGCCGGAGATGGCGGAGGAACCGGTTCATAGCCGCAGATTTCGCAGAAAAACGCAGATTGAGGTTATCAGAACGAAGGAACTGCCGCAGATTTACGCAGAGGAACGCAGACGTTTCTTTTCGTTGGCGAATACCAGGCGTTTGAGCTTCGGCGAGGGGCCAAAATTCAGCAACAGACCGACCTCGATATCGGATGCGCGCAGGTAGTTCAGGAGTTGGGCTTCATGGAAGGGTTCCAGCGCTTTGACGGCTTTAAGTTCGACGATTACGTTATCAGCGACTACCAAATCAGCTCGAAAATCGCCGATGTGTTCGCCCCGAAACCGAACCGAAAGAGGATATTGCCGTTCCACGCTGACTCCGTCAGCTTTCAACACCCGAAACAGCGCTTCTTCGTAGATTGATTCAAGAAAAGCCGTGTCCTAGTTCGTTGTAGACCTCGTAGAAAGATCGAATGATCGCTTCGGTTAATTCTTGATGTTTGTAATTGGCCGGGTCCCAGTGCATGGTTATCTTCTGACGCTAGCAGAATCGGGCCTGGATATGAGAGTTAATCGATGAAATCTTGACGCGGATTCCCATTTTGAGCCGTTGATCTACGCAGAAAAGCGCAGGTTAGTTCTTTTCCATCAGCGTTCATCTGCGAAATCTGCGGCTATAATCGGGGCGTGTCGGACGCATTGTTGCGACGGTCATTTCGCAAGACGTTTCCTTCTGCGGTCCGTGGCGAAGGCGTGTACGTGTGGGATGCCGACGGAAAGCGCTATCTGGATTTTTCCGGATCGGCCGCGGTGAACTTCATTGGGCATGGCGTTCAGGAAATTGCCACAGCAATGGCGGCCCAGGCAAAGCAGTTGGAGTTTGTCCACAGCAGCCAGTTCACCACCCCGGTCGCCGAAGAGTACGCGCAGGAACTGCTGGATTTTGCCGGAAGGAATTTTGCTGGCGGCCGTGTGTACTTTACCAGCGGCGGTTCGGAGGCGATCGAGACGTCGCTGAAAATGGCGCGGCAGTATCAGGTGGAGATTGGACAGAGCAGCCGGTATCAAGTGGTCAGCCGAGGTCAGAGCTATCACGGGTCAACGCTTGGGGCGCTGACCGTCTCGGGGAACAAGCGGCGGCGGGAGATGTATCTGCCGATGGTGCGGGAATTCGCCCATGTCGCGTTTCCCTACTGTTATCGCTGTGCGTATGACTGTACCGATGGCTGCCGCAATTGCGGACAGGAGTACGCGGCGGATCTCGAGAAGGCGATTAAGGCGGCGAATGGTCAAGCGGCCGCGTTCATTTTCGAGCCGGTCAGCGGCGCGACCCTGGGTGCGGTCGTGCCGCCCCCAGGATATTTGCAGAGCGTGGCAGAGATTTGCCGACGGCAGGGCGTGCTGTTGATCGCCGACGAAGTCATGACCGGCATGGGACGCACCGGACGGAATTTCGCGATGGAACACTGGGACATTGCACCGGATATTTTGGTTGCTGCAAAGGGATTGTCGAGCGGTTATTCGCCGCTAGGTGCTGTGTTGGTAACGAAAAAGGTGGCCGATGCCATCGCAGAAGGATCAGGAGCGTTCTTGCACGGATTCACTTACAACTGCCACCCAATTTCGCTGGCTGCCGGGCGGGCGGTGCTGAAAGTCTTGCGACGGGAAGATTTGGTCGGGGCGGCCGATGACCAGCGAGCAGGATCGGCGGCGGCGTTGCTAAAGACTTCGCTGGAGACGTTGCGAGAACGCGCAGCGGTCGGCGATGTGCGAGGAATCGGGTTGCTGTGGGGAGTTGAATTCGTAGCCGACAAAGCAAGCAAGAAACCGTTTGCACCGGAACTCAATTTTGCCGGACGCGTGGGACAGGCAGCAGCGAAACGCGGGCTGATGGTTTATCCCATGCAGGGCTGCGTGGATGGCGTTGCGGGGGACCATTTGCTGATTGCGCCTCCGGCGGTGATTACGAGTGAAGAGATTGGGTGGGCGGTGAAGCAGTTGGGAGAGGCGATTGAAGAGGCAGCGGCTCAACCTGCGTAGTGCCTAGCATCCTGCCGACTGCTGCCTAGTCCATGTGCTCGTGGGCCTGGCGCTCCACTGACCAGATGTCTTCCGGCTTCTGCTGGAAGGGATAGACGTGCACCATCCAGCCGAAAATCTGTGGCCTGAAGCTGCCGCCGCCGGCGTCGCATTCTGCCTGCGTAGAGATTGAACCGTGCAGGCCAAATTGTGAGTGCGGGCCCATCGCTTCTTGCTTCTTGTCCGCGGGAGGCAGGCACAGGTTCACATGCGCGTGCCACTGGGCGATGCTCAGCGGGATGCGGGCATCGAGGTCTTCCTGCGTCGCAGTCTTGCGGGCGGTGTACATGACTCCGATCAGCTTGTAGCCGTCGCCGTTCTTCTCATACAGCAGCGAAGTAGGATGGTCGGGATTGAAACTGAATGCAGCTTCGAACCCGTACCGGTAGTTGGTGAAGTGGTACTGCTTTTGCGGACGGTCGGGCATGAAGATCTTGAAGCCATCGGCCAGGGCGACTTTGTAGTCGGAATACTTCTCGGCGGCGCGGCGCGCGGCTTGCACGACTTGGTCAGCCTTTTCCTGATCGCCGGGCTGGAGGGCGCGCATGGGAGTCATCTTCATGTGCGGGCCCATGTCCATGTGATGACCTTCCATGGAATGCATGGCGTGGGCGGCGCCGTCGTCGTCCATGCCCGGCATGCCCTGCATGTCGGAGCCATGGGCCGGCATGTTCATTGCCGGAGGCGTTGATTGCTGCGCCCAGAGCGGGCAAAGTGCAAACAGAATGAAAGCCAAAAGCTGCTTCATGCGAATTTTCACCTCACAAATGTTAACCCGAAGCGGCGCCGGTTGTTGCTAGCGAGTGCGGTTACGGGAGTAATCGGTGGCTGCGATCCCGACAACCACTAGGACGGGATCAGGCCCAACTCTTGGAGGACACTGGAAGCGGCGTCGGCTCCGGAGCGAACGCAGTCAGGTACTCCGATGCCATGGTAGGCGTTGCCGGCCAGAGCCAGACCGGGTAGTTGCTGGCAGGCTCGTTCGATCACCTGCATTCTCTCGATGTGGCCGACGTTGTACTGCGCCATCGCGTCCTTCCATTTATAGACCCGAGTGAAAAGCGGTTCGGCCGTCAAATGGAGGATGTGACGCAGTTCTCTCCGCACAACATCCAACATTTCCTCATCCGGCACGTCGAGAATCGCTGGGTCGCGTGCGCTGCCCAGAAAACAGCGAAGCAAAGCGCGATCTTCGGGAGCGCGATGGGGAAACTTGTTATGCACGAACGTTACAGCCAGCAGGCGTTTACCTTCGCTGCGAGGAACCAGAAAGCCAAATCCCGGCGGAAGGTTTTGCCGGACCTCCCGATTGTAGGCGAGCGCAATGGTGACGGAAGAGGTATATTCGATTCCGCCGAGAATGGCGCTGAGTTCCTCCGGCAGGCCCAGCCGGGCGGCGTCTTGCGCGGAAGTGGCCGTAATCACGGCGTCAAAATGATCCGAGTCGTAGCCCGCAGAGACTAGCCAGCCGCTGCCCTGTCGTTGCATGGCTTGCACAGGAGTGTTGATGTGCAAGGAAGACGCAGCGAGATGAGACACGACCGCGTCCACCATCTGCTGCATGCCGTCCTTCAAAGATGTGAACAGAGGCTTTGCGGCAGCGACCTTGGGCGCCTTCCGGCGGGCGGCGAGCATGGCACGGCCCAGGCTTCCGTGGCGGGCTTCCATCTCGGCAAACCGGGGCAACACGGCGCGCAGGCTGAGCTGGCTGGCTTGGCCGCCATAGACTCCGGAGAGCAAGGGATCAGCCAGACGATCGACCATTTCGGGGCCGTAGTGGCGTTCGACAAAGGACGTCACACTCTCGTCTGCTGCGGATTGTTTGGGAGGATGAAACCACTCTCGTATCATGCGGAACTTGGTGGGGGTGGAAAACAATGGTGACCAGATGACAGGCAGAATTTTGGTGGGGACCATGAACATCAGGCCGTCGGGGATAGGCACCAGCCGGCCCTTCACCAGAATGTAAGTCTTACGATCACGATCATTGGAACCGATGAGTTTATCGCCCAATCCAAGTTCGCGGCAGAGGTCAGAAGCCCAGGGTTTTTCCGTGAGGAACGAGTCGGGGCCGGCCTCAACCAGGCAGCCATTGATACGCTCAGTAAGAAGCACGCCACCCAGGCGCGGAGAGGATTCAAAGAGACTGTATTCGAGCGCGACCCCGCTGCGCCGGTGCTTTTCCAGCGCGAACGCGGCCGAGAGGCCCGAGATACCGCCGCCGATAATGGCAATGCGTTTCACGTGTATTTACCGACGATCTCGGCGAGGGCATCGGCCAGCCACGGCGAATTATTCAGCGACTCGGCGCGCGTCAAGCGTATGCCCTGTTTCTCTGCAAATTGCTTGAAGCCGATATCAACGTCGTAGAGCACTTCGACGTGGTCACAAAGAAAACCGATGGGTTGAAGGAAGACACTGCGATGGCCCCTTTCCTTCAAACCCAGGATGGTGTCTTCCACGGTCGGGCCAAGCCAGGCTCCTCCCGACATGCCCTGGCTCTGGAACGCGAAGGTCCAGTCTTCAGGGGCAAGCACAGATTCTTTTGCCACTAGCGCAGCGGTTTCCTTGGCTTGTCGCTCATAGGGATCGCCCTCTGTGACGGTGCGCCGGGGGACACTGTGCGCGGTGAAAATAATTGGAACCCCGGGTTCGCGGTTCGCGCGCAGTTTTTCAGCGAAGGCCCGGATCAGCATGGGATGATCATGCCAGGACTCAACGAAATCAACGGTAAACGGAGGATTCTCGGCGGCGAGAGCGGCGCGGTACAAACCCACACTGGTGCGTGAGTTGTGTGGCGCCATACAGATAACCACGGCATGCCGTACGCCGTCAGAAACCATGGCGCCGACGGCGTCGGCGATGAACGGCTTCCAGTTGCGCATGCCGACGTAAACGCGAACACCGAGTTTGCCGGCGAGAAGCTCTCCCTGCTTCAGCGTGAGTTCGGTCAGAGGCGAGCGTCCAATCAGCCCGTAACGGCGCTCCACTTCGTGAACAACCTCCGCGGGCAGGGGATGGCCTCCGGTCACCCGCAAGAGAAATTCCGGGACCTGGTCGACGGAATCGGGGCTGCCGTGGGCCAGGAGCAGGACGGCGGTGGCCGCGGGTTGTGAGGCTGGGTTCAAGGTCGAATTCGGGTTACGAGATCCTGACCACAGAGGGCGCAGAGGTCACGGAGTACCTCGCTGGGAATGCTCCTGCACGAATTTCGCAAGTGCCTTCACGTTCTCCACCGGAGTCTCGGGCAGGATGCCGTGCCCCAGATTAAAGATGTGTCCGGGGCGACCGCCAGCCCGGCGGAGAATGTCTTCGGCGCGGGATTTCAGTTCCGGCCAGCCGGCAAAGAGCAGAACCGGATCGAGGTTGCCCTGCACAGCCTTTTTGTTGCCTAGTCTGCTCCAGCCATCGTCGAGCTGAATGCGCCAGTCGAGGCCAATTACGTCGGCGCCGGTTTCCTGCATCGACGGCAAGAGCGTGGCGGTGTCAGTGCCGAAATAGATGACGGGGGCGCCCGTGGCTTGTAATTTCTTCACCAGTTCGGTGGTGCGAGGCAACACGAAACGGCGATAGTCTTCAACGCTGAGGCAGCCGACCCAACTGTCGAAAATCTGGATGGCGTCGGCCCCGGCGCGGACCTGCTCGGCGGCGTATTCGGAGGTGACTGCGACCAATTTGCGCAGCAGTTCGTCCCAGGTTTCGGGAGATGAGTACATCATCTTCTTAGCGTGGATGTAATTGCGGGAGCCACCGCCTTCAATCATGTAGCTGGCAAGGGTGAAAGGCGCGCCACAAAAGCCGATCACCGGAAGCCGCGTGCCGAAGTGCCGGCACACCAGACGAATGGCTTCACTGACGTAGCCGAGGTCAGCAGCGCGATCGGTGCGCAGGAGGGTGACGTCTTCCGAAGCTCGCACCGGCTTCTCAATCACTGGACCCTCGCCGGCAGAGAAATGAAACGGCAAGCCCATGACTTCGAGCGGAAGCAGCAAGTCGGCGAAGATGATGGCGGCGTCAACCCCCAGGATTTCCGCGGCGGTAACGGTCACTTCTGCGGCGACCTTGGGCTGCTTGCAAATCTCGATCAGGGAATATTGCTTGCGGACGGCGCGGTACTCGAGCATGTAGCGTCCGGCTTGGCGCATGAACCACACTGGAGTGCGATCCACGGGCTGGGCCCGGCAGGCCTTCACGAAGCGGGATTCAGGGGCCGACATGGAGCTTTAAATCTAGCATGCCCTTCCGAGTGTTGGGGCACCAAGAGAGATAACCTCGGATGGAGCGGGAGTGAGCCTATGATCTCAGTAATCCGTCCGAGGAGGTGCTGGCATGGCGGCAAGCCAGGTGGTTCTATATTTCGAGAAGCAGGAGGATGCCCTGCTTTTTGCTCTAGCAGCCAGTTCGGCCATGTCAGCGGAAGGGCCGACGCCGGCGAAAGAGGCGGGCGTCAGGATTGTCAGCGAAATCAGCAAAGCCAGCCGGATTACAACCGAGGGAGCGTTGAACGGCGGCAGCGCGGAAGACGAAGATCGGCGGAAGCAACCTCGGCACAAAGTCGCATAGGCGGCTAGTCTGACCAAGGTTGGGGACGGCGGTCCCAGCGGTGCTGCCGCAGCTTTCCTAAGAGCGTTGCGTCCAGCGGACCGGCGTCGCTAACCGCAACGTTTTCCCGCACGTGGTTTGGGCGCCTCATGCCCACGATGGTCGTACTCACGACCGGATTCGAAAGGATGAAGCGCAGCGCGAACTCAGGCAGGGTCATGTCTCTCGGCAGAGCTTCTTTCAGTTTTTCGACTCGCGTAACGGTGTTCTGGAGATTTTCCGGGCCAAAGTAGAGTGAGCGCCAGTCGTTTTTTGGAAATCTGGTTTCTGCGGTCAGTTCACCCGCCAAGCTGCCTTCGTCGAGAGGGACGCGGGCGATGACGCCGATGTTCAGCTCACGGCAAACAGGAAATAACTTGTCTTCGGGAGACTGATCGAAGATGTTGTAGATCACTTGTACGGCGTCAACCAAGCCGGTGCGAAGGGCGCGAATACCGTTCTCTGGCTCCCAGCGATTCAGGCTCAAGCCGAATGAGCGAATGAGGCCGTCGCTCTTAAGTTTTTCGACCGTCTTGCGGAAGTCGAGCTCCTCCGTCCAACTGTCGTCCCAGACGTGGAATTGCAGCAGGTCGATGGAGTCAACTCCGAGCTTTTCGCGGATCAGGCGGGCGTATCTGAAAACGTGATCGGCGGGAAAAACGTCGCGATACTTGTCTTTGGCGGATGCCGGCCACTTGTCGTTAAGAGGCGGGATTTTCGAGGCGGCGTACAGGCGTTTGCCGCGGTTGCGCGTCAGGATCTGCCCGAGCAGCGCGTCGCTGTGGCCGTTGCCATAAGACCAGGCGGTGTCGAAAAAGTTGCAGCCTAGATCGACGGCCAGTTGCAGGGCAGCCAGCGATTGAGCATCGTCGGAGCCGGTCCAGTCGCCCATGCCCCAGAGTCCGTGGGCGATTTCGCTGATTTCGAAGCCAGTGCGGCCGAGAGTGCGGTGTTTCATCAGTCTCCGTTCATCCAGGCAAGAAACCTTTGACCGCAAAGAGCGCAAAGTGTTCGCAAAGATCGCAAAGAAAGCCCCGGCACTCCCCTGAGCCGGTTGGTCCGATTGACAGATTTGCCGGAGAGTTCTTAACATAGGAGTTCACTCTGAAGCTCCCGAGGACGGACCGTTTCACGATGTGTGAGTTGCGCATCTTACCTTCTGCAAGCAAATCCTATGATCTCAGTCAAACAGCTTACCAAGAAGTACGCGCGCAACCTTGCGGTTGACCACATTTCCTTCGCGGTCCAGAAAGGCCAGATCGTGGGTTTTCTGGGGCCAAACGGCGCTGGCAAGACAACCACCATGCGCATGCTGACCTGCTTTCTGCCGCCTACGTCGGGGGGCGCGACTGTCGCTGGATTCGACGTGCTGGAGCAGCCGCTCGAAGTCAAGAGGCGCATCGGATATCTTCCCGAAACTCCGCCGCTCTACCCCGAAATGGAGACCGGCGAATATCTGACCTTTGTGGGCAAGCTCAAAGGCCTTTCCGGCGCGGAACTCAACAAACGGGTGGATTACGTTTGCGAACGCTGCGCGGTTGCCGATGTGAGAAATAAGTTGCTGGGACGGCTATCGAAGGGATATCGGCAGCGTGTGGGGCTGGCGCAGGCGATCATTCACAATCCGGATGTGCTGGTGCTTGACGAGCCTACGGCTGGCCTTGATCCCAAGCAAATTAACGAAACTCGCGACCTGATCAAAGGTCTGGCGGGCGATCACACCATTATTCTGAGCACGCACATCCTGCCTGAAGTCGAGCAGACCTGTGAACAGGTCGTCATTATTAGTAAAGGAAAGCTGGTGGCCACGGATTCGGTGACCAACCTGCAAAACCGGGCGCGGGGAGCGGAATCGCTGCTGGTGGAAGTGGGGTCTCGCGACGGGGTGCTGGAATCGGCAATCGTGGTGCAACGGCTGCAACAGATTCCGGGAGTGAGTCGTGCCCAACTCAAGACCACTCACGGAGACCGCAAAGTTTTTGAGGTGGAGGGTCAAAAAGGCTTTGCGCGTGGCGATCTGGCGCGCGCCGTGGTGCAGGCGGGATGGGACCTGAACGAGTTGCGCCCTGCGGCAGTAAGCCTGGAAGAAATATTCCTGCAACTCACGGCTGCGGAAGCGCCGGCGGAAGCCGCGAGCAAGGGGGCAGAGTAAATGCGAAATATCTGGATCATCTGGCGCAAAGAGCTGCGTAGCTACTTCGTTTCGCCGATCGCGTATCTGCTGTTGACCATGTTCGCGGTGATTTTCGGTTTCTTTTTCTGGAACGCCCTGGGCTACTTCGTCATGATGGGCATGGAATCGCAGATGCGCGGCCAGCCGATGCCGATGAACCTGAACGAAGAGGTCATACGCCCATTGCTGTCGAACGCCAGCGTGATTGGGCTATTTTTCATTCCCATGATCACCATGCGCCTGTTCGCCGAGGAGAAGCGCAGCGGGACGATCGAGCTGCTGGCAACCTCGCCCATCCGCGATATCGAGATCATCATCGGCAAATGGCTGGCGGCGCTGACCATGTATGCCTGCATGCTGCTGTTTGTCGCGCTGAACTTTGCATTCCTCTTCAAGTACGGGAACCCGGACTGGAAGCCGCTGGCCATCGGCTATCTGGGACTGCTGCTACAGGCGGGCGCATTGCTGGCGATTGGCACCTTCATCTCGACGCTGACCAAAAACCAGATCATTGCAGGTGCCGGGACGTTCGGCGTCTGCCTGCTGCTGTGGGTGCTGGAATGGGTGAGCGGGTATGAGACTACCACCTGGGCGCAGGTGCTGGCATACATGTCAGTGATCACGCACTTCGAGTCATTCGCCAAAGGTGTGCTGGACGTGAAGGACGCGATCTATTACTTAACCGTGATTTTCCTGGGACTTTTCTTCACCGCCCGGTCCATGGAATCTCTGCGCTGGAGGTCATAAGTGAATACAGAGCTGCTCAAAGCGAGACAGACCCAGTATGTGGCGTACGCCACCGTGTACGTGTTGGTGGTGCTGACCGCGGTGGTGATCGCGAATTTTCTCGCCAACCGTCACGACAAGTCCTACGACGCGACTGCGAACAAACGTTACAGCCTGTCGGAGCAGACGGCCAAGATCGTGAAGGGGCTGAAGCAGGACGCCAGCATTACCTATTTCGACCAAACGACGCATTTCCCACGCGCCAAAGACCTGCTGGGTGAGTATTCGAATCTTTCACCCAAAATTCATGTGGATTACGTGGATCCGGACAAGAAGCCACAGGAAACGCGGGAAGCCGGAGTCACGAACTATGGAACCGCAATTGTCCAGCTTGGCGCTAACAAGGAAGAGGCCAAAAGCTTCACTGAAGAAGGCATCACGGGCGCAATTATCCGTACCCTGAAGCACACTGCCCGCACGGTGTGCTTTGTGGCGGGCAGTGGCGAGCACCAGATCGACGATTCCGACCGCAACGGTTATTCGAAATTCAAAGACTTGCTGGGCAAAGACAACTATGTTGCCAAATCGATCGATCTGCTCCAGAAGGCCGAGGTGCCAGGCGACTGCACCGTGCTGGTAGTGGGCGGTCCGACTCGCGATTATCAGCAGCCGGAAGTGGATGCCATAAAGAAGCATGTAGAAGACGGCGGGCGGGCTTTGTTCATGCTGGATCCTCCGCTGAAGATTGGCCGCTCCATGACGGCCGACAACGATGCGCTCACCAGCCTGCTGCAGAACTGGGGCGTGACCGCGGAGAAGGACCTGATTCTCGATCTGAATCCCATTGGGCAGTTGCTGGGAGTGGGGCCACAGGTTGCGCTGGTCAGAAACTATGACTCGCATGCGATTGTCGAAGGTATGAAGGGGACAGCCACCGGGTTTCCGCTTTCACGGTCTTTGGACATCAAGAACGGAGACAAGACTTCGGTGCAGAAGTTGTTTGATTCGTCGGAGACCAGTCTGGCGACGAGCAATTTGAGTTCTCCCGCGGTAGATCCCAACGATCCGAAGAATAAGAAGGGGCCGCTGACGATTGCTGCGGCTGCCACATACAACACCGGGAAGCAGGATGCGCAAGGTCGGTTCGTGGTGGTGGGAAGTTCGTCGTGGGCGGCGAACTCCTTCATCAATTTCAACGGCAACAGCGACCTGGCGTTGAACACGGTTGACTGGCTGTCATCGGACGAAGATTTGATTTCGATTCGTCCCAAGGAGCAGGAAGACCGCCGCATTACCATGACCCGGTCGCAAAGGAACTTGGTAACCATCACCAGCCAATTCCTGTTGCCGCTGCTGGTGGTAGTGGTGGGAGTTTCGGTGTGGTGGAAACGGAGATAGCGAGCGCGAAAGAAGATGAAATTACGCGGGCTTATTGTTGCAATCGTGATTCTGACGGGGTTGACCGGAGCGCTGTACTGGTCAAATCGTCAGAAACCAGCGGAGACTGCGGCGTCGGCTGACGCTCCGCCAAAGATCCTTGCGCTCAAGCAAGAAGACATCTCGAAAATCGACCTCAAGAAAAAGGGTGGAGATGAACTGGTGTTGGCGAAGGACAGCTCTGGAAAATGGCGGATCACAGCTCCGGCACCGCTCGCGGTTGAGCAGAGCACGGTTTCTCCCATGCTTTCGAGCCTGTCGGCGCTGACCTCAGAGCGGCTGGTGGAAGAAAAAGCCAGCGACTTGGGACCGTACGGCTTGAGCGATCCCGTGCTCACGGCGACCATTGCGGACAAAAACAATAAGACCCACACGTTGCTGCTGGGTGATCAAACGCCGGCGGGAAGTGCGGTTTACGCGAAGTTGGAGGGCGATCCCCGGGTATTCATCATCGCCAGCTACAACAAGAGCAACATTGACAAGAGCGTGAACGATCTGCGGGACAAGCGGCTGCTGACGGTGGATTCCGACAAGATCAGTAAAGTGGAGTTGATTGGCAAGAAGCAGGACCTCGAATTCGGCCGAAACAAAGATGCGTGGCAGATCATCAAGCCGAAGCCGTTGCGGGCGGACGGCGGCCAGGTGGAACAATTGGTACGCACTTTGACCGACGCCCGAATGGATTTGAGCGGCACGGACCAGGACCCCAAGAAAGCAGCGTCAGCGTTTGCCGCAGCTACTCCAGCAGGCACGGCGAAGGTGACGGCCGAATCCGGGACGCAAGAGTTACAGGTCCGCAAGAACAAAGACGGCTACTACGCCAAGTCGAGCGTAGTGGAAGGCGTGTACAAGGTTTCAAGCAGCCTCGGCAAAGGGCTGGACAAGGGTCTGGAGGACTTCCGCAACAAGAAGCTGTTCGATTTCGGATTCAGCGATCCCAATAAGATCGAGATTCACGACGGGACGAAAAGCTATTTCCTCACCAAAGGCGGCGACGACTGGTGGAACGGCAGCGGTAAGAAGCTGGATGCCGCCAGCGCCCAGTCGGTGGTGGACAAGCTTCGCGACCTCTCTGCCAGCAAGTTTGTGGATTCTGGGTTCACCGCGCCGGCGATCGAACTGACGGTGACCTCGAACGAGGGCAAGCGAGTCGACAAAGTGCAGATTGCCAAGCAGGGCACCGGATACATTGCCAGACGGGAAGACGATTCGTCGCTTTATGAACTGGACGCTCAGCCGGTCACCGATTTGGAAAAAGCGGCGGAAGAGATGAAAGTGGCGCCGCCGCCCAGCAAGTGAGTTAGCTGCCGCCCGCTTGCTTCGACTCGTCGGATTGTTCCTGCGCTTCCAGATACTTTTGTAGTTCTTCGCGGTCTTCAGGCAGCATTCTTTCGAACCGAATCCCATTTCCTACCTGCGGGTCACAGGTGACGACGGTGGCGGCCACCAGCAAAGTATTTTCCAACTGTAGCTTCAAATCCAGAGTTGTTCCGACCGGGAAGGGGAACATGGTCTCGACGTAGCAACCGCCGGCGCTCAGGTCGGCAGTAGCGCCGCGGATGGGGCCAGAGCCGCCCTCGACCTCGATTTCGATAGGGATCCGAAGCTTCAAACGGGAGGATTCGCGGCGATTCCGGGAGCTGTTATCCATAAGGTTATCCACGGTTCGAGACGGCGCCAATTCGCAGAACGCTCTATGTTAGTGCGACGCCCGGAGACGATCAAGGGCTTCCACCGGGCTCCGGGCCGGGTTTGCAGACCCGAACCGCGACAACCGGAGCAACGCCGGCTGCTACAATGCCGAATCGAGTAGGTTGACATGAAGCCTCCTGCCGGAACTCTGTTAGCACTGCTGATTTCCGCAGCTACGTTTGCGCCTGCTCAAACTTACAATACGCCGATCCGGCACGTGATCGTGGTGATGCAAGAAAACCGCACTCCCGACAACCTGTTTCAGGATCCGGTCCTCATTGCAAACGGCGCGGACATTTCCAGCACGGGTTTCTACAAGGATACTCATGGGCAGCGGGTGACCATTCCGCTGGCGCCCGGCCAACTCGACTCCTGTTACGATGCCAGCCACTCGCACACCGCGTGGCTGCAAATGTGGGACAACGGGGCCATGGACGGAGCCAACCGAATCAAGATGAACCTCAGCGAATGCATACCGTCCAGGACGTATCCTCCGAATCTACAGCTCACCTATGTGAGCAATTCGCAGTTTGACGGAGTCCACGGCATTCTCGACCCCTATTTTCAGCTCGCCGAGCAGTACGGGTTTGCCAACCGGATGTTTCAAACCAACCAGGGGCCGAGCTTCCCGGCGCACCAATTTCTTTTTTCCGGCACTTCGGCGCCTGTTCCCTACAACGATCCCAGTGGTTTTTGGACCTGGTTTTCCGCGGAGAACCCGCTGGACACGGGGAACACCGGGTGCACGGCACCGCAAGGGGAGGTGGTTTTGGAAATCGCTCCTAATGGCAAGGAATCTCCGGGATACAACCAGGGCTACCCCTGCTACGAGCATCCCGCTATCACCGATCTGCTGGAAAGTGCAACGCCGCCGGTAACCTGGCGGTACTACGCTCATGGGACTGCGGGAAGCATGAGAGGTGGACAAATCTGGAACGCTCCCAATGCCATCAATCACATCTGCCAATCGTCGGGGCCGGGGGGTTACTGCCAGGGTTTGGAGTGGAAGAGCAATGTAGTAATTCCTTCCCAGCAGGTGCTGACGGACATCTGCAACGGAAATCTGGCGAGTGTGACCTGGGTGGTTCCCGACGGAAATTGGTCTGACCATGCCGGCACCCCGAGTGATGACGCCGGACCCTCCTGGGTTGCGGCCCTGGCCAATTACATCGGCAATAGCGACAATAACGGGGCCTGCGTCCCTGAAAACTATTGGAACGATACCGTCATTGTGGTGGTGTGGGACGATTGGGGCGGATGGTTCGACCACGTTGCGCCGTGGGCGATCGGGTACGCCAATAACACCGGCGGGCAGTATGTCTACGGTTTTCGCGTGCCCTTGCTGGTAGTCTCGGCCTATACCCGGCAAACTCAGGGAGTGCAGGGTTTCACCGGTTACATTTCTTCCCTGAACTACGACTTTGGCAGCATCCTCAATTTCATCGAGTACGTGTTTGGGCAGTCGGGGAATTCGCTGGGGCAAATCGGCCCGCTGCAGTACCCTTATGCGGACACATTTGCTCCCGACCTTCTACAGGGGAACGCTTATTCGCTCTCCGATTTCTTTGACTTCAGTCAATCGCACCCGTTCAAGACCATTCCTGGAGCCAAGTATCCACCCAGTTATTTCGTCAACTACCAGGGTTCGCCGCATGACCCCGACAACGACGCTGATGAAGATTAGACGTCGGAGCAGGAAGCGAACTATTCTTTTCAGTGTAGGCTTGAATGGAAAGCGAGTTTACGGCGTCGTGCGGTCCATTTAACCGCTCGGTAGAGAATGGACGAACCCAATGTCAAATCTCAGCACCAAAAAGGGCGTGATCGGAATTCTGACCGGGGGTGGGGATGTACCTGGCTTGAACCCTGCGATCCGTGCCGTGACCATCAGGGCGGTTAGAGAAGGATACCAGGTGGTCGGCCTGCGCCGGGGATGGGCTGGGCTGGTGGAAATGGTCCACGAAAAGGATTATGACAACAGCGACAACTTCCAGATACTGACAGAGGAAATCGTGAACCGGGCCGGCCGCACCGGCGGAACCTTCCTGCACAGTTCGCGCACCAACCCCAGTAAGGTGGAGAAGTCGGCGATTCCCGCGCATCTGAAGGAAGCGTACAGTGCCGCGAAAAACGACCTGACTCCAGAAGTGCTGAAGAACCTCGATTGGCTGGGCATCGACTTCTTGATTCCCATTGGGGGTGACGACACGCTCAGCTACGGGGTGCGCCTGGTGGAGGAAGGCGTGCGCGTCGTCGCCATTCCCAAAACCATGGACAACGATGTTCCAGGGACCGACTACTGCATCGGGTTTAGCACCTGTATTACACGTACGATCCAGATGACCAATAGCTTGCGGACCTCTGCCGGCTCACACGAACGCTTTCTGGTGATCGAGGTATTCGGACGCTATGCCGGGTTCACCGCAATGCTGCCAACCATGGCGGGGGCGGCAAACCGCTGTGTCATCCCTGAACATAAATTCAATATTGAGCAGCTCACGGAGTTGCTGGTGGCCGATCGCCGCAAGAATCCCAGCCGGTATTCGGTGGTGCTGGTCTCAGAAGGAGCGATGTTCGAAGGCGGAGAAATGGTGTTCGAAAGTCACGCCACGGATGCGTTCGGCCACAAGAAACTGGGCGGAATCGGCGATCTGGTCTCTGACAAGTTGCAGGAGCTTTCGTCCAAGTACAACCAGGGCGTGACCGTGGGCGTCCTCAACCAGAAGCTGGGCTACCTCGTCCGCTGCGGCGATCCTGACGCCATCGACTCCGTAGTACCCATGGCTTATGGCAATCTTGCACTCGACTTGATCCTCCGCCGGGTCCACGGCCGCCTGGTGGTGCTGAAGAACGGCCGTTACGACAACATGGACATCGACGTAGTGACCGCTTCAAAAAAAGTAGTGAATGTGAAAGAGCATTACAACACCGAACGCCTGCGGCCGTACTACAAGAGTTTCGAAATGAAGCCGCTCTTTTTTATGACCAGCGAAACGGGATAGGATCGGGTCAGCGGAAAAGCTCCCGCCCCGGAGCGTGAGCTAGTGGAACCATGACCGCATGGTAAACTAGTAAAAACCGGCGCCGGAGAGGTGGCAGAGCGGCCGAATGCGGCGGTTTGCTAAA
>JBKQLO010000048.1:0-29800 GCA_052147055.1 Terriglobales bacterium | reverse complement strand
CCCGCATCAAGCTGGGGGGCGCCAGCCCGGCTTCCGACAAATTGGAAACCCTGGTGAAGATGCTGGAATCGCAGAAACCCCAGACTTCCAAGATTCTGCTGAAAACCGCCGGCCGCATGTTCCTGGCGAATCAGAAAGACATTTGTTTCGCCTCCATCGAGGATGGCATCATTACAGTTGTAACCAGTGGTCTCAACGGCATGGAGGGCCAATCCAACTGCCGCACCCTCGAAGAATTGTTCGATAGCCTCGACTCCACTCTCTTCTGGCGCGCCCATCGCTCCTATCTGGTAAACATCAACCGCATCAAGGAAGTCGTCCCCTGGTTCAAGAGTTCTTACCAGGTGCGCATGGACGATAAGAAGCAAACCGAGGTCCCGGTCAGCCGCGCCCAAACCAAACGTCTGAGGGAACTGTTCGGGCTTTGACGGTCTCCCAAAGACAACTCCGCCACCCAGGAGTGCATCCGACCAGCAAAAGTTACTTGCTATTCATCTAGCGGTTGTGTTCTAACTGTGTTTTGGGGCATTGCGCTTGACTAACTCAAACAAGAACGCCTTTCTCAGGTTGTTGTCTCTGGCCTGTGTCTTGCTGGTGGCGTTCGCCGGCTTTGCCCAGGCTGTCCACGTCCATTCTGACGACTCCAAACTCCCCAGCCATGAGTGTTCTGTCTGCTCGGTCGCCCATGCTGGCGTGATTGGCAGTTCCGTATTCCAGTCCGCTCCGCTCGTAACTCAAGCCGTTTTAGCAGTACTGCCCGAAACCGTTTCCGGATCTTCCGGCTTCGTATTTTTCCTTCGCATTCGCCCGCCTCCGGCAGTCTAGCTCTGCCCAGATCGATACCGGAACCTGTGTGACCAGGCTCCTTTTCTAACCCTGTTCTCTCGATCTTTCAGGAGGAATCATGCTGGCTTCTTTTGTGAAGTCGCTTCGCGCGACTTTAATGCTTGCTGTCTATGTTGGATTTTGCCTCAACGCCTACGCGCAATCGGGCGGAAACTCAACCTCGGTAACAGGTACGGTCCTGGACCCCTCCGGTGCAGTCGTTCCCTTTGCGAGCGTAGAAATTCACAACCCAGTCAGCGCCTTTGACCGAACCACGGCTACCGACAGTGCCGGCCGGTTTGCCATCCCGAATGTGCCCTTCAATCCCTATCACCTCACCGTGATAGGACGCGGGTTTACTCCCTATTCGCAGGACATCGATGTTCGATCTGTCGTTCCCCTGAGCCTCAGCATCAATCTGAGCGTAAAGGTTTCGTCTGAAACCGTTACCGTCAACGAAGAGGGAGGAGACCTGCTGGAAAACGATCCCACCTTCCACTCCGACATCGACAAGGCCTTGTTCGACAAGATCCCCTTGGAGAGCGCGTCGTCGTCATTAAGTTCCCTGGTAACTCTCTCAACTCCCGGCATCGCCGCCGACTCCAATGGCCTCTTCCACGGCTTGGGAGATCACGCCGAGAATTCCTTCTCCGTCGACGGCCAGCCGATTACTGACCAGCAAAGCAAGGTCTTCTCGAACCAGATTCCCCTCGACTCGATTGAATCCATGGAAGTGATCTCAGGCGCTCCACCCGCGGAATACGGAGGCAAGACCAGCGTTGTGATTGTTGCGACCACACGCTCGGGCCAGGGCGTAACCACACCCCACGGCAGCATAACCACTTCGTATGGGTCGTTTGGAACATCCAACCTGTCTGCCGATCTCGCGTACGGCGGTCAGAACTGGGGCAACTTCATCTCGGTAGGCGGCTTGAACACTGGCCGGTTCCTGGATCCGCCAGAATTCACCGTGCTCCACGACAAGGGCAATGAGCAGAACCTGTTCGACCGCGTGGACTACCAACTCACCCCCTCCGACTCGATTCACCTGAACATCGGCTATAGCCGAAGTTGGTTCCAAACCCCGAATTCACTCGACGCCGAAAACGCTACTCCGTGGAGTGGGCTCGCCGGGGTGGAACCGCAAATGGCGGCCTTCAACGGCAAAGACCCGAACGGAAATATCGTCGGCCCAACCGATCAACGCTCCAAGATCGGGACGTTCAACATCGCTCCTTCGTGGACGCACGTGCTAAATACGTACACCGTAATTACGGTGGGCGCGTTCGTACGCCGCGACGATTACAACTACTACCCCAGTAAAGACGCTTTCGCGGACCTCGGGCCGCCCAGTCTTCAGAGACAGTCCGTGGGTCAGAACCGCTCGCTCACCAATGCCGGGCTTCGGTCCGATCTCTCCTATGTCAAAGGGATTAACCAAATTAAGGCAGGACTTACCTACGAACAAACATTCCTCAATGAAAATGACACTCTCGGTATCGTCGATCCAACTTTCAACGCACCCTGCATAACTTCCATGGCCACCAGTTCCGTGAACCCGTTCCCATTTGTCGCAGCGCCCGGACTCACGGCCGCGGACTGCCCCTCCAACCTCGGCGCCTTCCAGCAAAACAACGCTTCCAACCCGAACGCGCCCAACTCCCCTCTTTACCCTCTTTTCAATCCGACCCTGGCCCCTTACGACTTGACCCGTGGCGGAAGCCCGTTCACCTTCCATGGCCACACCGACGTGAAGGAACTTGCCCTGTATGTGCGCGACAACATCACCAAAGGAAACTGGTCTTTGAATCTCGGCTTGCGCGGTGACTTCTACAACGGTCTCTCCACCGCGCGGCAGGCCGAACCTCGTGTCGGAGTCGCTTACCACATCAAGCGGACGAATACCATACTTCGCGTTTCTTATGCGCGCACCCTGGAATCTCCCTTCAACGAGAATCTGATACTCTCCAGCATCGGATGCAGCAATGCTGTCTTGAACCCGCTTCTTCTCTGCTCCTCGCCGCTATCAAATCCGTTGAGTCCTGGCTTTCGCAATGAATTCCACGCCGGGCTCGAGCAGGCGTTCGGGAAGTACTTGGTCTTTTCTGGCGAGTGGATCTCCAAGTACACGCACAATGGCTACGACTTCAGCGTACTTGGCAACACTCCCATCACTTTCCCCATTGAATGGCACAACTCCAAGATCCCTGGATACGCGGGGCGGGTGAGCGTGCCCGATCTCCATGGCTTCTCGGCGCTCATGGTCTTCTCCAGCGTGGCCGCGCGCTTTTTCCAGCCCCAGATCGGTGGAGCCGGCGCGACCGTGGCCACCGCTGCCGGGCTCCCCTTCCGCATTGACCACGACGAGAAGTTCAACCAGACCACCCACTTGCAATACCAGCCTTGGAAACGTGGCCCATGGGTCGGCTTTAACTGGCGGTATGACAGCGGACTCGTCGCCGGAGCAACGCCGTGCTTCGGGGCGAATGCGTTCAACAATTGCCCAGGATCGGTCGCCATCGGTGGCGTGAATAACGTCAGCATGGGCGCCGCCAACGTGGGCGAGATTCCCCTTTCTGCCGATCAAGAGTCCGAGGCCGGGTTCACCTGCAACGGTGTACGTGCAACCCCGACCACGCCCCTGCCTTTCAATTGTCCCGCATCGGGCTTCGGCTCCTCACTCATAAAGGTACCTGCGCCGAACACCGAGAACGACGACCACAATCCGCCGCGCATCGCCTCCCGCAACCTCTTCGATCTCTCCCTTGGCCACGACAATCTTTTCCACGGCGATCGCTACAAATGGAGTGCGCGCTTGACGGCCGTCAATCTCACCAACAAGTTCGCGCTCTACAACTTCCTGTCCACCTTCAGCGGGACCCATTACGTGACCCCGCGCGCGCTAACCGCGGAGATCGGGTTCCATTTTTAGATGCTTGGCAGCGCCTCAGGGGAAGCCGTTCTACTAAAGTCCAATGCGGGTCCCTGAGGCGTTTTCTCATCTTTACTTTGAGCCTGCCGCAAAGGGTGGGCTATCAACGCGATTTTGTCCATGATGCTCATCTCACTCTCAGCATGTGATTGCCCGCGACTGCTCAGTGCTCACATTGGTCTGTAGCACAGATCACTGACAAGTAGTCGCCCGGCCAGCTACGTTAGCCGCCACGGCGACCACTTCGGCCGTCATCGTTGAATTGTGTCGGGCGATGATGCCCTAGTGTCTCTGCGAAATCGACCTCGCGGAGACGGCACGTGCAGCTGATCTTGATGAAAACACAAATTCCGCGTAGCGGACAAAAGGAGAAATCATGATTCGAAAATTAAGTGCGTCCTTCCTGGCCATTGTCACGCTTGTGTCGATCGTAAGTATCGTTTGCCAGGCGGAGTCACTGCCCCCATTGACGCGTCATGTGCGGGAAGTGACTCTCAACGGGCAAGCGCGGTACGTCGGGCTTCTCCCGGCCACCCAGACCCTGCGTCTTGTCCTGGTTCTGCCGCTTCGCAACCAAGTAGCCTTAGATAATTTTTTGGCGGAACTCTACGATCCTTCCAGCCCTTCGTACCGTCAGTTCCTCACGGTGGAAGAGTTCACCGCGCAGTTCGGCCCTGGTCAGGAAGATTATGACGCCGTGATTCGTTTCGCGGAAGCAAACGGTTTTACGGTTGTGGGCACGTCCCGCAATCGCATGAACGTGAACCTTAAGGGGTCGGTAGCGAGCATTGAGCAAGCCTTCCACGTGATCATGGGCGTTTACCAGCACCCCACCGAAAACCGCAACTTCTACGCTCCCGACCGGGAGCCTACGCCCGACCTGGCGGTCCAGCTATGGCACATCTCAGGCCTGGACAACTATTCGATACCGCGTCCCTTGCTCGTGCATAGAGACCTCAGGGTCAGGTCCAACGCCCAGATTGGCTCCTGCCCTTCGGGGTCTTTTTGCGGAAGCGACATGCGGGCGGCATACTACGGGGAAACAACTCTCACCGGCGCCGGCCAGTCGCTCGGCTTGCTGGAGTATGAGGGTACCGACTTGGCCGACCTGAACACCTACTACACAAACGCGAATCAAACGAACAATGTCCCGATCACTCTGCTGTCCACCGACGGGACTCCCACGACCTGCTTCTATCCCTGTGACGACACGGAACCGACCATCGACATGACTCAGGCGCTCGGCATGGCACCGGGCATGGCTGGCCTGGTGATGTATGTGGGATCTAGCGATACCGCCATTTTTAACGCAATGGCCACGGCCAAACCGCTTAACGCGCAACTGAGCTCTTCGTGGACCTGGTACCCGGCGGACCCCAACACCGACAACCCGTACTTCAAGGAGTTCGCGGCGCAAGGGCAGAATTTGTTTCAAGCAGCCGGTGACAGTCGGGCCTGGACCTCAGGTTCCGAGATTTTCCCGGCGGATGATGTGTATGTCACCTCCGTCGGCGGAACCGACTTGGAGACAAACAGCCCGGGCGGTTCCTGGAAATCGGAAACCGTTTGGCCCGACGGTGGCGGCGGCATTTCGCCGAACAAGTTTGCTATTCCCGCCTGGCAGAAGAAAACCGCCAGCGGCTGCTCCGAATGTTCCACAACCCTTCGCAACGGCCCCGACGTGTCGGCAAACTCGAATTGGACCTTTTACGTCTGTGCCGACCAAAAAACCTGCACAGCCAACCTGTATGGTGGGACCAGCTTTGCGGCGCCCATGTGGGCCGGCTACCTGGCTCTCCTCAATGAACAACGGGCCGCTAAGGGCCAGAAACCCATCGGCTTCATCAATCCGAATCTCTACTTCATTGGTTTGGGCACGTCGTATGACAAGTATTTCAACGACATCGTCAGCGGCAGCAATGGCTATTCCGCAACCGTCGGCTATGATTTGGCGAGCGGCTGGGGTAGTCCGAAGGCGGGCAACGGTATTGCCCTGGATGATGATCAATAACCTACAGAGCGGACCTGTGCACGGTTGATTGTCCGCGACCAACCTTGCAAGCCCGCTCCCAAAAGGAGCGGGCTTTTTCGTTGGAAAGCATGCTTCCGCTATGCGGCCAGCGCTTCCAGCGCCGTCCGATTTCGGATGACCAGCGTTGAACCCTCAAGCCGGATCAGTTCTTTCTTTTTCAAGTCGCCCAGCAGCCGGGTCACAGTTTCCCGTGATGACCCGATCATCTGTGCCATCTCTTCGTGGGTCAGGGTGGGACGAATACGGATCTCGTTGGACTCAGGCTTCTCCCGGCTGGGCGCCCCGGACAACAACAGCTTCGCCAGCTTGCCCGCCGACGAACGCGCCAATATCAGATCATGAATGTCCTGATAGGCCGATTGAAACTCCCGGCTCAGGGCTTGGGACGCATGCAGCCCCAATTCACCGCTTTTTTCGATTCGTTGGATCAGGGCTTCCCGTTCGATGAAGTTCACCTGGCACGGCCCCGCGGTTTCCGCAGTCAGCTGAAACGGCTGACCTGAAATCACCGCGCTCAGACCCAATACTTCACCCGCTTCGGCAATCTTCAGGATCAGCACTTTGCCATCCCGCGAAGTGGTGGAGAGCTTCACTTTTCCTGAACACAGCACATAGGCGCCGCGCGGGATTTGCCCTTCCACAAATAACAACGCTCCCCCCGGAAACGTGGTCAGGTGACTGGCTTCGGCGAGTGACTTTAGCCCGTCACGAGAAAGGCCGCAAAACCAGTTGTCCCTGCGCAATTTGCAGGTGAGGCAACTCTCGATGATTTCCAATCCGTACGGAGTGTTCATTTCCGCCGCTTTCTTGAGTCCGCTCCCCTCGAGTACAGGAGTATGGTTGGTGGTCATCTGATTCAGCTTGGCCTTGGCGCGACGTAACTGCCGCACTAACAGGCGCGTGTACTTGGTCTTTGCCAGTAAGTCCGCTGCCAGCGCGCGCGCGTTGTGGTCGGTCGAGCGTAAGAATTGAATCAGCTCCCACCCCGCCGGCGCGTCTCTTTCCCGGTGCCACCTCAAACCGCAACCCATCAAGTACAGAGGATCCGCAGGTGCATCCTGGTGCAGCCGGTAACCACCGTTTGCTGTGCCCGTGCAGCCCCGCTCAGTCAGGGGCAAGGGTGGCCACGGCGCGCCCGCCTGAAGACCGCCGAGACTGCGACTCTCCCCATGATTTCCGTGCGACGTATACATCGTTTTCCTCCCCGGATAACCGCCGGTGCCCGTCCGGACCGTCTCCGACCGTGGCTGTTAAGCACGGCATACCGCGTGACGATTTCACTGGCACCCACAGTGCCAAACTGGAACCTCACGCTAAGTCCCAAGAAGCCAACCTTGCTGCCTCGCGGTCACCACGGAAAGCGCCCTTGCGACGAATGTAGCTGACGACCGTCCGGCAGAATGCCGAAGCCACGGCACTTCGGAGGCGGAGCAACGGCTGCCCCAAACCCAAGACCCTTCAACCCTGATATTCCTCACGGGTGATTCCCAGCTTCTGCATCCGGGACTGAAGGGTGGTTCGCTTCATCCCCAATCGGGCAGCCGCTCCCCGAACTCCGGCGATGACTCCTCCGCTCTCGCGCAAGACATGCAGAATGTGCTCGCGCTCCATGTCCTCCAAAGTCACATTGGAACGGGGCAGGGCGTGGGGCAGCAACTCCGCCAACGGAGCTCCCAGGGTGGTTCCTTCGGACAGGATGACGGATCGCTCAATGAAGTTCTCCAACTCTCTTACGTTTCCCGGCCAATGCCAATTGGCCAGCGCATTCATCGCCTCCACCGGGATATTCTCAATCTTCTTGTTCATACTGCGGGCAAACTTCTGAACGAAGTAGCGCACTAGCAAAGCGATGTCCTTGTCCCGCTCCCGCAGCGCCGGCAAGTGGATGGGAAACACATTCAGCCGGTAGTAAAGATCGCTGCGGAATTCCCGGGTCGCTACGCTTTGCGCAAGTTCACGATTGGTCGCGGCCAATAAGCGGACGTTTACCTTGATGGTGCGCGTACCCCCCAGATGTTCAAACTCCTGGTCCTCCAGCACCCGCAGCAGCTTGGGTTGGAGTTCCAGCGGAATCTCTCCCACCTCGTCCAGAAATAACGTACCGCCATTGGCTAGTTCCACCCGCCCGATCTTCTGCCGGACCGCTCCCGTAAAAGCTCCTTTTTCGTGTCCAAACAATTCGCTCTCCAGCAGCCCGGTGGGGATAGCTGCACAATTCAGCTTGATAAAGGGGGCACCCTTTCTTGAACTCATGCGGTGAATGGCTCGCGCGATCAGTTCCTTCCCGGTGCCGGTCTCGCCCAGGATCAGCACCGTGGCCTCGCTGGGGGCGACCGTCTGCACCTGCGCCAGAACCCGTTTGAGCGCCGGGCTGTCCCCGATGACTTCCTCAAAACTCTGCGTGGATTGGATCTCGCTCTCCAGGCTGACCTTCTTTCCGCGCAGCTTGTCCGACAGCCTGGCGATCTCGCGGTATGCTCCAACGCTGTCCAACACACTGGCGATCCGGGACGCGAAATGTTTCAAGAAGGCGATTTCGTCCGCCAGAAATGCGCTGGTTCGTCTCCATCCCAAATTGAACGTCCCCAGCGTCCCCTTGGGAGTTGTAAGCGGAAAGCAACCCAGAGACTCAATACCGGATTGCAGCAACTGCATCAGGTAGGAAGATTGACTGGCTGACAGTCTTTCGCGATCGTAGACAATCGTGTCGGCGTTCAGAAACGCGGAACCCCACGCCTCTTCGGTCACCGGTACTCTGACTTCGGAGCCCACCACTCGCCGGGCAATTTCGAAATCCAGCGCGTAAACCCGCATTTGACTTATGCTTTCATCATAGAGGGCAATGCCGGCGAAATCTGGCTGCACCGTCTTCCGCAGGAAATCGGCGATGGCAAAAAATAACTCCTGGTCGCCAAACTTCGAGGTCAGCAGGGTGCCAAACTCCGCTAAGGCTTCCAGTCGCTGCATCTGAAGCCAGGCCTTGGCTTGCGGATCCTCCTCTCGCCTTCTCGTTTCCTGGACCTCAACCACGACCGCACCCACCTGCCGCACCCGTCCTTCACGGTCCTTGACTGGGAAAAGGTTCCCAATCCGGCGGCTCGGTTCCGCCCGCGTGGGCACCTTCGCCACAAACTCCACATTTGACACAGGCTCCCCGGTGGCGAATACCTGATGGTAGGCTGGCTCTACCGTGGCGGCAGCTTCGCCCAGCACGTCATAGACGGTCTTGCCCAGGTGCGCATCGGCTGGGATCCCATTCATTCGTGCCAACGCATCATTCACCTTTACGTAACGGAGATTTTCATCGCAGATTACAAACCCCACGTTGGGCGCATCGAAAAAATTGGCCCACTGATTCTGTGTTTCCGGCGCACCAGCAGGCTCGGAACATTCCTTGCCGTTTTCCGACTTTGCGATTACCTCATCAAACTGCATCAGGGCTCCATGAATTCCGCGGTAAGTTGGGGGGGCTTCGACCTCGGCGGAACGCAAATGCGAAGCAGGGGAGGGGATCTGCCGATCGAAACCGGGTGGAGGTAGCTTAGGCGCGAACCAACGTACAAGTCAGTCGGGGTGAGAGCACTGGAACACACTACTCCCTGTGACGGCGGAACTATTCTTCCGCGCCAGAGGCCAGTGCACGAAACGAAGTGGCCAGCAGGAACCATTTGCGCGAGCCCACGGTGTGGTCCCCCTCGTGCAAACCTTTCCAAACACCGGCATAGCAACTGTTGACGAACAATAATAGACAAACCACGGCGGGAATCAAGAAGTTTCTTGCTGTTATGGCCCTTTCCGCGGCATCACGATCCCATCGCGGCAGAGCCCATAACCATTCGGAGCTGGTAATAATATCGTCTGCATATAATTACCTGACATGCTAGTTGCTGCACAAATTCCTGCAAGAATTTCTTGTTAACATCTTATGCTCCTATATGTTAAGGTGCATATGCCGAAATATCGGCACCCTAAAAATGCCTCGCTCCGAACCCGCAGAAAAGGAACTCGAGTCGGCTCTAGCCGTCGCCGGCTTCTTGCAGTTAACCAAGTGCGCCCTCATCATCAGCCAACGCGTAGCCCAAGAAGCTGCCCGGCAGTTCAGCCTAAGCGCCAGAGAAATTTGGATATTACTGGCCGCCCGCAACGGAAAACCGGTAACCCAGAAACAAATCGCGAAGCACCTCGCGCTGAATGAGAACGTTCTAGTGCTGCTGCTCGACCGTCTGGAGAAAAGCAGCCACGTCCGGCGCGTCCGCAACCCGGAAAATCGGCGGGAACAATTTGTGCGTCTGACTGCCAAAGGAAAGACTGTCACACGCCGCGTGCTGGGGGCCAAAGCGAAGTTTTATCGCACGGTGTTTGCTCCCCTCGACGACGCCTTCATTCAGGTCCTGTTCAAAGCGGCGCAAGACGTTTTGGCCTTTGAGGCAACTGCAACCAAGTCAGCCCGCCGCTGACAGGTCCGGCATGGGCGACGGAAGCAGGGTGATTGCTGCCGCCGGAATATAATCTCTCCATGGCCCGCGGCTGGGAAAGCAAATCGGTCGAAGAGCAGCAATCTCAAGCCGGCTCTTCCGAACCGAAGTCCGGTCCTCGCCCCACTCCCGAGCAACTCGCACGCCAACGCCAGCGCCAGGGCTTACTCTTGTCCCGCGCCCGTGTGAGGCAGCAGCTTGAAGCTGCCCAGAACCCCCAACACCGCCAACTGCTCGAACTGGCCTTAGCTGCGCTCGACGCCCAGCTTGCGCAGTTGGTCTAAGCCGGTCGTGCGCCGTCTTTTGCGTTGCCCTGTCGTATAATGGTCCCATCCCCCATGAAAGCCTATGTGTATGTCTCGTTGAAGAAGAGCGTTCTGGATCCCCAGGGCAAAACCATTCACGGCGCACTTAAGAAGATGGGATTCAAGGGGTTGGACGAAGTCCGCCAGGGAAAGTATTTCGAGCTCACGTTGGATGGCGGGCTTGCCCGGACCGAAGCGGACGCGGAAGTCGCGCGCATCGCTCGCGAGGTCCTGACCAACCCGGTCATTGAAGAATTTCGTTATTCCCTCGAAGATTAGGCTCTCTGACCCCGAGCTCGGCAGGCGGACCATTGCCTGCGGAAACGAAATAAGAAGTACTTCTGTCACCGATAGAAATCTTTCATGACTCGGCTGGCGTAGGTTGCCGTAGGCTGGAGTGGTGAGCGCAGCGTGGACTTAACTCGCTGCCCCCGCCGAAAGCAGGAGTGAACAAATATGTGTGGCATCGTGGGATATGTCGGCAAAAAGCCAGTCGTCCCCGTCATTATTGAGGGGCTCCGGCGTCTGGAATATCGCGGTTACGATTCTGCCGGCATCGCCGTCTGCGGAAATGGCGAAGGCCTGCAAGTACGGCGCGCCGAGGGCAAGCTGCGCAATCTCGAAGAAGTCATCCGCCTCAAACCGCTCGATGGCACCTACGGCATCGGCCATACTCGCTGGGCCACCCACGGCCGCCCCACCGAAGAAAATGCCCATCCCCATCGCGACTGCACCGGCAAGATCGTCGTAGTGCACAACGGCATCATCGAGAACTATGTCACCTTAAAAAAGAAGTTGATCGAAGAAAGTCACCGCTTCACTACCGAAACCGACACCGAAGTCATCGCTCATCTGGTCGAGAAGTACTACTACAAAGCCGGGAACGGTCATCGGCCCTCCCTCGAAGAGGCGGTTCGCAAGACCGTCGCCGAACTCACCGGCGTTTTCGCTCTGGGCGTGCTTTCGTCGGACGCTCCCGACAAGATCGTCGCCGCCCGCAACGGCCCGCCCGCCGTCATTGGCTTGGGCAAGGACGAATACTTCATCGCCTCCGACGTCCCCGCTATCCTCTATCACACTCGCGATCTCTTCTTTCTTTCCGATGGCGACCTCGCCACCATCACTCCCGAAGGCGTGAAGCTCACCGACTTCCTCGGCAACCCCAGAGTTCCGCAGATTCAGCACGTCACATGGGATCCCATAGCTGCTGAAAAGGGCGGATTCAAGCATTTCATGCTCAAGGAAATCTACGAGCAGCCCCGCGCGGTCCGCGACACCACGCTGGGCCGGATCTCGCAGGAAACTGGCCACATCTTTCTCGATGAAATGCAGGTCACCGAGGCCGAGTTCAAAGCCGCAAAGAAGATCAACATCGCCGCCTGCGGCACCAGTTGGCACGCCGCGCAGGCCGGAAAGTTCATGATCGAGCGTCTGGCACGGATCCCCGTCGAGGTTGACTACGCCAGCGAATGGCGCTATCGCGATCCCATCATCCCGCCCGACACGCTGACCATGCTGATTTCGCAATCCGGCGAAACTGCTGATACCATCGCTGCCCAGCGCGAAGCTAAGTCCAAAGGCTCGAAGACCATCGCTATCTGCAATGTGGTCGGTTCGATGATCACCCGCGAAGCCGCCGGCACAATTTACACCCACGCCGGTCCGGAGATTGGCGTCGCCTCCACCAAAGCCTTCACCGCCCAGCTCACCGCGCTTTATCTTTTCGCGCTCTACGTAGCGCAAATGCGAGAAGCCATGAGCGCCGAGCAAGCCAAAACTTCAATCCAGGAATTGCTGCGTATTCCTGCCAAACTCGAACACTTGCTTACGCGCGACGAAGAATGCGAAGCCCTGGCCAAACTCTATGTCCGTGCCCAGGATTTCCTGTTCCTCGGCCGCGGCATCCACTATCCCATCGCGCTCGAAGGCGCCCTCAAACTCAAGGAAATTTCCTACATCCACGCCGAAGGCTATCCCGCCGGCGAAATGAAACACGGCCCCAATGCTTTGATCGACGAGAACCTCCCCGTGGTCATTCTTGCCACGCGCGATGCCAACGACGAACTCTCGCGCATCCGCTACGAAAAGACCATCTCAAACTTGAAGGAAGTCAAAGCCCGCTCCGGGGTGGTCATCGCCCTGGCTACTGAGGGTGACGAGGAAATCAAGGAAGCCGCCGACCACGTGCTCTACATTCCTCCCGCGCCGGAAGAGCTGGCGCCGATTCTCGAAATCGTCCCGCTACAGTTGCTGGCGTATCACATCGCCGTCCGCCGCGGCTGCGACGTGGACCAGCCGAGGAATCTGGCCAAGTCGGTCACGGTGGAGTAGGAACTCAGCATTTGGCACTTGGCATTCAGCCGTCAGCATTCAGCCGTTTGTCGGCGAACAGAAGATCGAAACGGCGTTGTGCGTCATCTAGGTAACTGATGACAGCCTTCCAAACTTTTACTGCACGCCTCACCCGTTCGACCGCGCTCTCAGAACTCACCAAACACCTCGAATTCGAGATGAGCCGTATCCCGCGCTTCGGCTTTGTCGCCGGACAGTGGCTGTCGTTCAAGACGAATGAGCCAAACGATGAAGAGATCACCCGCGCCTATTCCATCGCATCGCCGCCCGGCGACGACAACCGCTTCGCGCTCTGCCTCAACCGCGTCCAGGACGGCTACATGTCCAACTTTCTTTGCGACATGAAAGCGGGCGACGAAATCGCCTGCCAAGGCCCCTTCGGGGATTTCATCCTGCGTCCGCCGATGCGCGATACGATTTTCATCGCCACCGGAACCGGCATTGCGCCGTTCCGATCGATGCTGTACTGGCTGCTGGCCGACGAAACGCGTCATCAGGAAAAGCACCTCTGGCTGGTCTTCGGGAATCGCACCGAGAAAGACATTTATTATCACGACGAGTTCCTGCGCTTAGCCGCTGAACATCCCAACTTTCACTACCAGCCGACGCTGAGCCGCGGAAGCGAAAGTTGGACTGGCCTGCGCGGATACGTGCAGGAGCACGTCCCCGCCATCACCCGCGGCCGCGCCGACATGCATGCCTACATCTGTGGCCTCGACAAGATGGTCAAAGCCAACCGCGAACTGCTGAAGTCGATGGGCTGGGACCGGAAGTCGATTTTGTATGAGAAGTACGACTAAGAAAGTTTCGCGGCGGATTTGTGGGGATCACGAGAGGTTTGCGACGTCAGTCGCTCAGCACGGCGCTTTCGCAGAATTTCAATCGCTGCATCGCCGTCCGTCAGTTCGCCCCGTTCGGCTTGGTGGAATCCTTTTTCAATGCGGGCGGCTCGTTCTCTGAACTCCGCCAGTGTGGGCCGCTCCTCGGCTTCTTTGATCTCCGCCAGCAAATAGCCCGACAACGACTTGCCGGCCGCAGTAGCTCGCGCTTTCAGTCTGCGATGCAGTGCGTCGGGAACGTTGCGAATCTGGATGGTTTTGGGCACTTGATCAGCATACGTTCCTAGGTATCCCCTGTCTACGTGACCGAGGTTGCACAGCTTACAGGCGTCAAAGCAATAGTCGGGTTGGCGTTCTACCAACAGAGGGTTGGGATGATTTAGATCGCGGGGGCAAGCCAACTGGCACCAGGCTTCGCGGTAGATTTCGGCGATCCCGCGGCTCGCGGTTCGCTGGGGAAAGAAGTAAAGCTGAGGGTGCTGTTCAGCTATCGATATCGGGACTACATACCACAGATCTTCGGGGACAATATAAACCGCGAGGAAATCGATTTCGCCGGTGGCGTAGCGGCGATTATTGCCTCGGCACTTAACCGCGTAATGCGAGTCGATAAAACGCACGGTGGATTTGACCTGAATGCGCCAGAGCCGACTGCCGGAGTCGGCAATGAAGTCGTAACGCTCGCTGTCTCCCCAGGTTTTGAGGACGCCGAAACCGAGGCTGGTGGCTTTGGCAAGGAAGGCAGCTTCGGCGGCTTCGCCACGCGCCTTACGCGTGGTGAGGCCGACGGCATGGATTTTGCGAATGATGGTTGACGTAAGTACCTCCAAGTTTTGGGGGAATAAAAAAGGCGCAGCCCGTTGGGCCGCGCCTTTTTGTGTCTCTATTTTTAGGATAGCAAATTGGAAGGGTAAGTGAGACACGATTTCGGAATTTATTTCTGGATTAGATTCAGCGGGCTAGCGGAAAATGTGAAAGTCAAGGGGCTTGACAAGGTGTTTCCCGAATCGAGAAAAGGCGCGGGAATTGGTGGGGCGATGTCCGAATTGGGACAGATTACGTCAAAATCTTCACCACAGGGGGTACAGGGGAGCACGGGGAGGTTCTGTGGCGACGCCCTTCCCGTGCCTCGCTAGACTGGAGTCATGAGAATGAGCAAGGTAGTCAATGCCGTGGCCCCGGAGAAGCGAACGCTGAACAAGATTCGCGACGCAGCCCGCAAGCAGGGCAAGAACAGGATCTCGATGCGCGAGATTGACAAAGAGATCAAAGCGTATCGTCGCGAATCGAAGGTTATCAGCGAAGCGGAGCCTGCGCGGCGAAGTCTAAAACGGCCTGCGCCTGTTCGCGGGTGAGGCCGTCGAACATCTGGGCAATTTCGTTGATGGTGAGGCCGTCTTCCAGATTTTCGAATACGGCGGCTACTGGTACGCGCGTTCCGCGCGGAATACCCAGGCACCGCTGACTTTGCCGGGCACGCTTTCAACCGCCGCGCATTGTGACCAATCGAGTGGCATAGCAGCCTCGGCTCATTATCCCAGCTAACAGCCGAAGGTGCCAGAAGTGATTGCGCCCCCTCCCACGTCTCGCAAAAGCGGCGAGACATGGGGCACCCGGCGAGCCCTTTCCCAAGCGGCGAGAGATGGAGTAGGGGTGCCTGCGTCACAGGCCAGGCCGCATTGTTTCTCGCATCCTCGGTCGCCACGGCACCCTGCCGGGGCAGCCGGCGCTGACCCACTCTTCGAAGGTAGCCGCACCATCGAACCGGCCTCCGGATCGAAAGAGGGTCCCAAGCCTGAGCTTTACCCTTCCGCTTGGATTAACGACTCGGACGATGCCTTCGCGAGAATTCGTGAGCAGAAGCGTCAGGGCTGCGGAATCCGCCTTCGGCAAGCTGTAGCCGACGATGTAAATACCCTCCGCGTCTCGCAAGGCCTTGGCTGCCCTTCGCCAAAGCTCCACGAATACGTGGCTGCCTGACCCGTCGTTTTCATAGTCCTTCAGGTAGCTCGGGTGCAACACGACGTGTCTCTCATCGCTGCCGATCGGCGCGGTCGGCAAACAAGCATCGACGGACCAAATGCCAAGGCTTTGTAGAAATTGCGGATCTATAGAGATTTTGGTGTTGGTCGGCGCCAACCCAAAGGCCTGCCGAGGTGTCGCACCGTGATGTCCAAGCGGTAGGGAAAAACCGGGCGCGAACAGCGGCCTGCGGTACCATCCGGTTGCACCATGCAAGTGGAGGATGACGATAGGAGATTCCGGGAGCACAATTGGCGTCTCGTCGTCCCGCGACTTTTGGAAGGCCAGCTCGAAACCGTAGCCATCCCTGGGCGACCACTTGCCCTGAGC
Organism: Terriglobales bacterium; assembly: GCA_052147055.1. GTDB lineage: Bacteria > Acidobacteriota > Terriglobia > Terriglobales > Acidobacteriaceae > JABCZH01. The sequence continues at coordinate 13,688 of JBKQLO010000048.1, read as the reverse complement.
CAACAGAACTCGCTCCAGCGAGGCGTCATAGTTGAAGGTGATAACTACGTCTTTGGGCTTTAGCTTTTTTGCGAACATTGTCAGGGCATCCCACTCTTCCCTTTTTGACTCCTTGCCGTCCTCGCTATGTCGCCACGCAAAATAGTTTTCTAGGGCCCACAGAAGCATCCCGCGGTAGTACTGGTAATCCCTAGCCTGCGGGTCGGAGGAATCGGACAGGGTCGCAAAATCGAGGGCGGTGAACAGGCGCTCGATGTCTTTGTCGCGGTGGGCTTGGGTTATCGCAGGATTGGGATTTGTTTCCAGCCAGTGCTGCAGTTCCGACCACCCCTTTTGATAGTCAAAGCGGTCAAAGCAGTTCCCGCTAGTTCGGACGTAGCGATCGATCGCCTCAAACAATCCCCTTCCTAATGGATAGCCAACGGATTTCGAGACTCCAGCCCCTAACACGTAGACGTTCACGAAGCGCTCCTCGAATAACCGCAACCTACTCGACTAGTTTATCATCTAAACCTTGACAACGATTCACTCAGGTCTTAGCATGAAGACCAGCGCAATCATAGAAACACTGATTACAAAGCACTTATCAGAACTAGGAGGGACTTCACATGTCCAAGATTATTGGTATTGACCTCGGAACCACCAACTCTTGCGTGGCGGTTATGGAGGGTGGCGAGCCCAAGGTGATCCCTAATGAAGAAGGTGGGCGGACTACGCCTTCGGTCGTGGGATTCACCAAGACTGGGGAACGGTTGGTGGGGCAGGTTGCCAAGCGGCAGGCCATCACCAATCCGGAGAACACGGTTTACTCGATCAAGCGCTTTATGGGGCGGCGCTATGACGAAGTCAGCGAAGAGCTGAAGATGGTCCCCTACAAAGTGGAGCGCGACGGCGACAACGTCGTGATTGTGGCCCAGGGGAAGAAGTACACCCCGCCGGAGATTTCGGCGCTGATTCTGCAAAAGCTGAAGAAGGCGGCAGAAGACTATCTCGGCGAGAAAGTTACCGAGGCGGTCATTACTGTGCCCGCTTATTTCAACGATGCCCAGCGGCAGGCGACCAAAGATGCCGGCAAGATTGCCGGGCTCGACGTGAAGCGCATCATCAATGAGCCGACGGCGGCGGCGCTGGCTTATGGCCTCGATAAAGGTAAGGACGAGACCATTGCGGTGTACGACTTCGGCGGCGGAACGTTTGATATTTCGATTCTTGAAGTCGGCGAAGGCGTGATCGAAGTGAAAGCCACCAACGGTGACACACACCTGGGCGGCGACAACATTGACCAGCGGCTGGTGGATTGGCTGATTGACGAATTCAAGAAAGATGAAGGCCTCGACCTGCGCGGCAAGGGCAATGAAATGGCCTTGCAGCGTCTGCGCGATGCGGCGGAACGGGCGAAGATCGAGCTCTCCACCACCATGGAGCATGAGATCAATCTGCCGTTCATCACTGCGGATGCGAGCGGGCCAAAGCATTTGGTGAAGAAGTTGACTCGGGCGAAGCTGGAGTCGATGGTGGAAGACATCATTCAGCGCTCGGTTGGGCCCTGCAAACAGTGCATGAAAGATGCGGGCGTCGATGCCAGCAAGATCAATGAAGTGGTGCTGGTGGGCGGGCAGACTCGTATGCCGCGCATCCAGAGCCTGGTGAAGGACCTGTTCGGACGCGAAGGCCACAAGGGGATGAACCCGGATGAAGTGGTCGCGATCGGCGCGGGCATTCAAGGTGGCGTGCTCAAGGGCGAAGTCAAGGACCTGCTGCTGCTGGATGTGACTCCGCTGACCCTGGCGATTGAAACGCTGGGCGGGGTGGCGACTCCGATGATTCCGCGCAACACGACAATTCCGACCAAGAAGACGGAAACGTTCTCGACCGCGGCCGACAGTCAGACTTCGGTTGAAATCCACGTGCTGCAAGGCGAGCGGCCGATGGCGGCGCAGAACCGTACTCTGGGCAAGTTCCACTTGACCGGAATTCCACCGGCTCCGCGCGGCGTGCCGCAGGTGGAAGTCACGTTCGACATTGATGCCAACGGCATCCTGAACGTGACGGCGAAAGACAACGCCACGGGCAAGGACCAGAAGATCACGATTACGTCGTCTTCCGGCCTGTCGAAAGAAGAAGTCGAGCAAATGGCGAAAGACGCCGAAGCGCACTCGGCCGAAGATAAGGCGCGGCGCGAAGAGATCGACGCCAAAAACCAGTTGGACTCGATGGTTTACAACATGGAGAAGATGCTCAAGGAACAAGGCGACAAGATCTCAGGCTCGGACCGCGGCGACGTCGAGAACGCAATCGCCGATGCCAAGAAAGCGCTCGAAGGCGGCGACAAGTCGGCCATGGACAAGGCGCGCGAGACGCTGACCAAGGCGTCGCACAAGCTGGCCGAGCAGATGTATAAAGCTGCGCAGCCACAAGCGGCGCCGGGCGCAGGCCCGACGCCGGGGGATGGGGCGGGCCCGGATCCCAGCGCGAACGGCGCTGGACACAAGAAAGACGAAGGCGTGATCGACGCCGAGTACGTGGACGTAGAAGATAAGAAGTAAGCAAGCTCCGGCCACGGATCGACACGGATGAACACGGATCAAAGGCAATCCGTGAAATCGGTGTGATCCGTGGCTAGCTTTTTGGTTTTCTCGACCATGCCAACCACCGCCAAAAAAGATTATTACGAGCTGCTCGGCATAAAGAAGTCTGCCTCGGCTGACGATATTCGCAAAGCTTTCCGCAAACTTGCCCGCAAGTATCATCCTGACGTCAACCCGGGTGACAAAACCGCCGAGGAGAAGTTCAAGACCATCTCCGAAGCCAATGACGTCCTCAGCGATCCCAAGAAGCGCAAGATCTACGATCAGGTTGGTTTCTACTCCGACAACATCGACCCGGCAACGGCCGAAGCTTACGCCCGCGCCGGAGCCAGTGGCTTCCCCGGCGGCGGCGCCCACGCTGGCCAAGCTGGCGCCGCAGGCCAGGACGCGCACGTCGACTTCGGAGGCTTCGATTTCTCCGATCTGTTCGAAGGTGGACGGGCGCGAAAACCGAGTGGCAGCGGCGGTTTCAAAGACATCTTCTCCGGCATCTTCGGCGGACGCGGCGCACCTACCCACGAAGGTCCTGACCCGGGGTCTGACCTCGAATACCAGGTCAACGTTCCCTTCTGGACAGCGATTCGTGGCGGAGTGATGCGGCTGAACATTTCCCGCCGCCACGCCTGCGAACACTGCCACGCGCAGGGCAGCGTCGAATCACCGGGAAAGTGCCCGGAGTGCGACGGGGCTGGGCAGATTACGCAGACCGGCGGACGCATGAAGTTCAACGTCCCCTGCCCGCACTGCCACGGGACGGGCAAGAACCTCTCAACTTGCCCCGAGTGCCAGGGTGAAGGCAGCGTGGAACGCAGCGAACCGCTGGAAGTGCGGATCAAGGCTGGCACGCGCAACGGCCAGCGCATCCGACTGAGCGGTAAAGGCAATGCCGGACTGCGCGGCGGTCCCAGCGGCGACCTGTACGTGATTATCCGAACCGGTGATCACCCCGTCTTTCATCGTGAGGGGGATGACATCCAACTGACCGTGCCGGTCACGGTGACCGAAGCGGCACTGGGGGCGAAGGTCGAGGTACCCACAATTGATGGCCGGGCCATGTTGAAGATTCCTCCGGGAACCCAATCTGGCCAGAAACTTCGCTTGCGCGAGAAGGGTGTGCCTTCCGCGACCAAAGATGGCGTCCGCGGCGATGAGATTGTCGAAGTTAAAATCACCGTCCCCATGCCGCGTGATGAGAAGACCAAAGAGTTGCTGCGGGAGCTGGCCAAGCTGAATCCGGAAGATCCCAGAGCCGAGTTATTCAAAAACCTTTAACCACAGGGGGCACAGAGGAACACAGAGAATTCCCCTGTGAACCCTGTGCTCCCTGTGGTTCTCGCTTTTTGACAGGCAATCAATGGTAAAAGCATCACTGACTTCGCTCTACGGGTATGGTATTGCCCCAATCGGAGGCAACTATCATGTCGAGTCCTGTCCTCATCCACAGGTCGCCCATAAACCAAGTCACCGGTGCGGTCGTGGCGGCGGCTATGAAGGTTCATTCTGTTTTGGGTCCTGGCCTGCTGGAGAGTGTTTATCAGGCATGCCTGGCACATGAACTGCGTAACCGGCGTGTAACGGTGCATAGCCGAGTCGGTCTGCCGGTGGTTTACGAAGGCGAAAAGATCGAACTCGGGTACCGGATGGATCTGGTGGTTGAAAACCGTGTCATTGTCGAGGTGAAATGCGTTGAGGCGATCCATCCCGTCCACGAAGCCCCGCTTCTGTCATACATGCGCCTGAGCGGGATCCCCGTCGGCCTTCTGATCAACTTTCACGTTGCCCGCCTGCGGGACGGGATCAAACGCATGGTCGATGGAAGGAATTGGGAGAAATGAGTTCACCACAGGGAGCACAGAGGAACACAGGGAAATTCCCTGTGAACCTCTGTGACCCCTGTGGTTATCGGCTGGTCTTCAATTACCTCCGTACCACCCCGCCCGCGACAAAAGTTTTCAAGAATTTTCTTGCATCCGTGGGAATTTCCCGTAATCTCTTTACTGCGAACTAACTTCAGCCCAATCCCCGGAATCTTACGTACCGGGAGCCTCGCTTCTTAACGCGTTGGCAACCAGGAGACGAGGTGGCTGAGAGTGATTCGTCCAAGGGAGGAAGACATCGAAATTGGCAACAGCTAGCGCACCGCGTCAACAACTCCAGTCACCCGCCATCGTAGCCCCCCGGAAAAAATCCGTTCGCCTCACGCTCTGGCCCCTCGTCGCCGCCACCTTCTTTATGGTGTCGGGCGGAACCTACGGCACGGAAGACATCGTGCATGGCGCCGGCTACGGACGCGGCATTCTCATTCTGTTGTTGACCCCGATTCTCTGGAGCCTGCCTACCGCTTTCATGATTGGCGAACTTTCGAGCGCCTTGCCCTTCGAAGGCGGTTACTACGCCTGGGTGCGGCGCGCCATGGGCAACTTCTGGGGATTCCAGGAAGCTTGGCTCTCGCTGGTGGCGTCGATCTTCGACATGGCCATCTATCCCACTCTGTTCGTCCTTTATCTCGACCGCTTATTCCCCTGGTTCGCGGAAGGACATCGCGGAGTGATGGTCGCTCTGGCTGTTGTGATCATCTGCGCGCTAATGAATATTGCCGGCGTGCGTGTGGTTTCAACCACGTCGTTGTGGCTGTTCTTCGCTCTTTCGGCGCCCTTTATCGCAATTGTTTGCATCGCGCCTTTCAAGTTTGGAGCCCTGGCTCACGTCGCCACCAAGGCAACCAATCCCAGCGTGGACATTCTGACCGGCCTGTTGATCTGCATGTGGAACTACATGGGCTGGGACAATGCTTCGACCATCGCCACCGAGGTCGAGCGCCCGCAGCGAACTTATCCTCGGGCGATGTTGGTGGCGGTCGCGATCGTGGCATTGAGTTACATTGTGCCGGTGGCCGCAATGTGGATGACCGGACTTCCGGCCACCGCGTGGGACACTGGCTTCTGGGCCGACATCGCCGGCATGCTGGGCGGTCCGCTGCTGCGCATTGGGTTGGCTCTGGGCGGAATCATCAGCGGTTTCGGCATGTTCAACGCACTGGTGATGAGCTACTCGCGGCTGCCTCTGGCTATGGCGCAGGACGGCATGTTGCCCAAGATCTTCGGCAAATTACACCCGCGCACCCGCGCTCCCTGGGTTGCGATTCTGGCCCTGGCCGTCTGCTGGGCAATGTGCCTCGGTTTGGGATTCGAACGGCTGGTCACCATGGACATTCTGCTTTACGGTGTCAGCCTATCGCTGGAATTTGTGGCGCTGGTCGTCTTGCGCATACGCGAACCTGAACTGCCGCGTGCCTTCCGCGTTCCCGGAGGCATGTTCGGAGCAGTCGCCGTCGGCATCGCCCCCATGCTGCTGCTTGGGTTCTCCGTGGTACGCAGCGAGACCGAGCAGATCATGGGAATGAGTTCCTTTGCCTTTGGCATGCTGCTGATTGCCGCCGGAGTGGTCGCCTACTTCCTCAATCTCGCGGTGAAGCCGCAAGGCTGGACCGCCGCGGCCCCCAAGAAACCCGAAGCTATCGCCTAAAAAACCGAGCCGCAGATTTCGCAGATGAACGCAGATCAACGCTAAGATCTGCTATTTATCCGTGTAATCCGTGGCTTGTGTTTTAATACCTGATAGGAATGACCAAGCGAAAAACCAAGGGTGCTTACATGATCTCGGCGGTTGCCGAGATGTACGAGATCCACCCTCAGACCTTGCGCCTCTACGAGCGCGAAGGTCTGCTCAAGCCCTCGCGCACCGAGGGCAACACCCGGCTCTACACTGACGAAGACCTGCAACGCTTGGAGTTTATTCTCTCTCTCGCCCGCGATCTGGGGGTAAACATCAGCGGGATTGCCATCATTCTGCAAATGCGCGAGCGCACCGAAGAAATGCAGCGCCAGATTCAGGATTTCGTGAAGTACATCCAGGAAGAAGTACTGTCCCGCGCCGCGGCTGCCGCCGATCCCAATCGCGGTGCGATCGTTCCAGTTCGCCGCCCCATGGTCAGCCCCGCCCCCGGCCGCAAACGTTAGTTTTATGAGCGAGCTTCCATGAGCAAACCCAGGGCTTCCACGGTTTCGGCGATGCTTCACCAGATGTGCCCGCGATGCCGCTCCGCCCGCATGTTCCGCACTTCTATCTTCCGGGGCTTTCCCAAAATGCACGAGCGTTGCCCGGCTTGCGGCCTGAAATTTGAGCGCGAGGAGGGATATTTCCTGGGAGCCATGTACATCAGCTACGCCCTGGCGCTGATCACGATTGTGGGACTGGCGTTGCTTCTGTGGGCCGCTACGCGATGGTCATTACAGAAGATCACGGTCGTGGCAATTTTGTTGTTCCTGCCGCTGGCGCCGACCCTGACCCTGTTCTCGCGTGTGCTCTGGATTTATCTGGACTGGGCCATCGATCCCGAACGTCCCCCCGCAGAGCGGTGAAGACAAATAAGGCCGCTGGTTATCCCAGCGGCCTCGGATGATTAAAATGTCAGGCGGCGCAATCGTCGCGTTTGCGTTTCATACTGCCACCCACATGCACGCGGGGATCCCTTCCGAAAGTGTAAAGGGCGCCCGCAACGTACACGCTGGCTCCTACGTTGAGGGTGTAGTCGTTGGCGGCGTTGCTGGTGGGCGGGTGCGCCGCGCCCAGCCAACACACCCAGGAATTGTCGCTGGTGATGGGCCCCGGCCAATTTGCTCCCGAGGTTCCATCCACGTCGATTACCGCCCGCGGGTTAGTGTTTCGTGAGGTGGGCGTGCTCATTTGCAGCGGGGACTGAAGATCAACGCTCCCGGTTTCAAGTTGGCTGGTGCCCCGCCCGAAGACGCCGGTAAAGCGAAGCAGATAGCTTCCTGCATTGGCATCCAGCGACGCCACCCGCATTGCCAAATAGTCCCCCGGTTCCAACGACAGGCTGCCACTGTCGGATTCGCAGCCGCCCCACTCGGTGGGATTGAGAGCCGTAGTGATCGGAATGTACCAGTCCCCCAGACCGGGGGGAACACCCGCCAGCTGGTAGGTAAACCACGCGCAGGATTGATTCGAAATTGTCGGATTTGCGATCGCCGCGTTGTACTGGGTAAAGCGAGCGAGAGTGTAATCGGTCCCGGTCAGCGAGAACAGCACGTTGTAGAGATAAATCGCCATATCGTTCCTCCTGAGTTTTGCAAGTCGACAGCAGGGGCTGGAAAACGAATAGAAAGGCAAGTTATGCCCGGTTTGGCGGAAAGTCAAGCTGCTTTTACTAAGTGACAACTACGGATTCGGCTTCGCGCCCTCGATCTTCAGGTGGTAACGGGGATCCGCGCGTAGCGAAACCAGTTCCGGATCATTTTTAATCTCATCCAGACTTTGGCCGGCTTTGACCGCTGCGAGAAGGACATCCAACGCTTGGTCGCGGTCACCGCACAGTTCGTAGGCGACGGCCACGTTATAAAGTACGCCAGGATCTTTGCTGTGGGCCTGTTCTAGCGTTTTCAGTTCCTTCAGCGAGCCTGTCTTGTCCCCGTTCTCGGCCAAATACAAAGCAAGATCGGCGTGAAGTTCGGCCTGGTTGGGATTCTTGGCAATCTCTTCCCGTACCAGCCGGATCGCGGTGTTGTAGGCTTGCTTGGCCTTGTCGGCGTTCCCCGGCGTCCAGCGATAAGCGTCCGCCAGGCTGGCCCAGTTGTCAAAATTATTGGCACCCAGCGCCACGGTTTTTTCGAATGCGGGGACGGCGTCCTGATAGCGTCCCTGATAGAAGCGAACAGTTCCCAGGTTGTTGTAAGCATCGGCGGTAGCGTGAATCTCAAGTGCATGCTGTAACGCGGAAGCCGCGTCATCGTCCCGCCCAAGCAGGTGGTAAACGCCGCCCAGATTGCGTAGCGTGGGCACGCTGTCGGGCTCCAGCCGGAGCGCTTCCTCCCAGTTCGACGCAGCGTCTTTGTAGTCGCCAGTTTTGAAAGCGCTCAGCCCCAAGTCCATGTAGATGAGCCAATTATTCGGATCCAACTGCTGCGCCCGTTTCAGTTCCGCCTTGGACTGGCCCGCCTTGCCTATTTTGTCGTAAAGCTTGCCCATCCAGCGATGGGGAGCTTCGTTCTTAGGATCCAGATCCGCCGCAGTCTTCAATTCCTTCTCTGCACCCGAAGTGTCGCCGGATTCCATCTTTACCACCCCCAGCGAAACATGCGCCGCAGAAAGATAGCCATCAAGTTCAACAGCTTTATTGGCATATTGCGACGCCATCCTTATCCACTGGGGATCAGGATTCGCGCGGTTCTTGAGGACATACGCTTCCCCCAGCGCCGCGTAACTGGCCGCCGACTGCGGATCGAGTTGCACCGCGCGCTCGCCCAGCTTGATGGCGTTGTCGATATTGCCTTCGCGGTCCCAATGGTCCAGATTCTGCCGCGCGCGCTGGTAGAGTGTGTACGCATTATCGCTGGGCAGGAATATTGGCGCGCTCGCGCTTTCTGCCGCCTTCGGCTTTCGGAAATGACGCCATCCCATCCCACCGCCGAAAACGACCAGCGCCACTGCGGCTCCCGCCAGCCAGAGGTTTCGCCAACAGATTATCTTGGAACCTGGAACCGCCAGGGAAGCCATGTCCACGGTGGCATCGCTGGGATGCCAAGTCACGGGCCCGTCCACCAACCCGGCGGCATGCTTGCGCAGCTCCGTGGCCACCTCGCTCATAGTTTGAATACGCTTCTCAGGTTTCTTCTCTAACATCCGGGAGATCAGCGCTGCCAACGGCTTGGGCGTCTTGGGCGCCAGTTCCCCCAAATCCCGCGGCGGGCTGAAGTGGAGATTGTGAAGCACGGCAATTGAATTCGGCCCGGTGAATGGCAGATGCCGGCTCAGCGCCTCGAACATCACAATGCCAAAGGAAAAAATGTCGGACCGCGCATCCACTCGCTCCCCGCGCGCCTGCTCCGGAGACATGTACGCCACCGTGCCCGTGATCATTCCCGGCTGCGTCAGGGTGAACTCCTTGACGGCGGTATCGTTGTCGGCGCTCTCGCCGTCCTTGCTGGCTGCGAAAGCATCGAACTTGGCCAGGCCGAAGTCCAGCACTTTAACCAAGCCATCTTCCGTGATCATGATGTTGCCGGGCTTCAAATCGCGATGAACGATGCCGGAAGCATGGGCCTTGGCGAGGGCGTCGGCAATCTGCACGCAATAGCGCGTGGCTTCCGCCAATCCCAGAGGACGTTTCTTGAGCAATGACGACAGAGTCGCGCCACGGACGTACTCCATCACGATGAAATCGGTGTTCTCCTCGGACCCGACTTCATAAATCGTGATGATGTTGGGGTGATTGAGGGCAGAAGCCGCCAGGGCTTCGCGCTGGAAGCGCTTCCGCGCAGTCTCGCTCAGCGGGCGGTCGGTGGGCAGGACTTTGATCGCAACATCGCGGTCCAGCCGGGTGTCATGCGCGCGATACACCACGCCCATGCCACCAGCGCCAAGATCATCAAGAATGTCGTAATGTGAAAGTCTTCGGCCAGTCACGGCTTGATCGGCAAAGCCTCACCGCCGATTCTACACGTAACGGGCAATCGTGGACGAAGTTCGAAGGCTGGGACTGCGAACCTGGCGGAGTCGTGTCAACCAACCTGTCTACGGATCATAAACCGCATTTCCGAAACCATCCTTGCGCGCGGCTTCCTGCATGCCTTCCAAACGCTTCCTCTGCTGGTCCAGTTGCTCCTGCATGCGCTGCACCTGCTCCTGTTTCTGTACCTGACGCTGGTTGTGTAGTCCCGCGTTGTAAGCGCCGCTGATTTCGGCGAAACGAATTGTCGAGTTGAGCCGTTCCATCTGGCTTTGCAGAGCTGCGATCGAGTGCTTTTGTGCTTCTATTTCCACTCTCCACTGTTCGGCAGACTTCGAGGCCCGATGAGGCGCGGGCTCGTGGCCATGTCCCGATTTCTCGGAATCGCTCACCTCCTGGGAATGCTCCGGAAGGTCCTCGTTGGTGATGACCTTGGGCGCCGGCTGGTCCTTTTTCGCTTGCTGATTTTGGCGCTGCTGACGAGCCACGTCGCCCAGGGACTGCCCTTGACTCGCGCTGGTTAAAAGCAAAGCCAGTCCGGCAACCCATTCCACGACTCTGTAGGTTTGGCGCATGGATCTTAACCTCAAACCGACGACCTGCAAACTCTCTCGTTGAGTAATGCTAATCCGGCCGGTAGCTCTCGGCGACGTTACCATCGGGCAACCAACAGGCCAATCGACGGAGAAATCTCCACGATGACTTTCGTAATCGGCGGTGCGTTAGTCGAGGACTAATGGTTCCGTTGTTTTGAGCTATCTGTTTCTCATGGCGAAACGTACCAAAGGGTTTTCACTGATTGCGTTGTTGATTGTGGTGGCGATCATTCTTATCATCGCGGCCATTGCCATTCCAAACCTGTTGCGGTCACGCATCGCGGCCAACGAGTCCTCCGCGGTCAGCTCGATCCGCACCCTCCCCGTGAGTTCTGGAGACTTTCAGCTAGCAGGCAACCGAGAAGAAAGTACCAGTCTTAGCGCAGCAGAAGTTCCGGTCTAACCTTATATATGCGCAGGGATTGCGCATATCTCGAAGCCAAACCTGAAGCTGCTTCCCGTCGTCGTTAAAATGGTTGAACCGCGGCAAGACTGGTATATAATTCAGCCCGCCGTGGGGTTCCCAAAGCGGATCTCCCGGGTTCAAGTGTGGTACAGTTCCGCCCCCAAAGCTTGTCCACATTGTGTTGTTTCTGACACCCGGCAAAGTGGCAGCGCCGGTTAGCCTGGGAATTGCCAGGACCACACTTTTGTTCCAGCAACGTGACAGGTCCGAATACGGGGATCGTAGAACCACTCGATCACCGAATTCTCCCTAATTGATTCCTGCGAGAAGACCCATCGGCGAAAGTGAAAATCGCACGCAAACGCCAGCCCGGCCCCAGGAGGATTCATGAAGTACTCAGTCAGCCTACGAAACTGCACATTGTCCATCGTGGCATTGGCAGTCGCGTTATTGCTTCCGCCCACCAGCGGCGCCACACCCACAGTCCAGCTAGCTCCCTCGCTCCCTTCACCCCAACCCGTCGGCACGTTGGTGACTTGGACCGCAACCGCAAGTGACCAGGATCCGGGAACCTTAATGTATTCCTTTGAGGTCGGCGTACCCGGAAAACTGTCGCTGGTGCGTGATTTCGGGTACCTCGACACCTTTCCCGCCTATCCCGCTCTGCAGGAAGGAACCTACCAGGTCGAGGTCACGGTCAGAAACAACAGCACCGGCAAGACCGCCAGCGCAAGCCAGAACTGGGTGGCCACCGCGATTGCGAACAACTCCAATCCGGTCGTGATTTCGCCCACCGCGAATCCGCTGGTCGCGCTGTTCAGTGCCACCGGCTGCCCCGCCTCTGACAGCATGGTGGTTCAGTTCCAGAACGCCAGCCAAACGACTCCTCAGTCGACTTCCTCGCAGCCCTGCAACGGTAAGACCATGAATCTCTACGTTGCCGGCATGTACGCCAGCACCCAGTACTCCATGACCGGGAAGTTCCTTCATGCCGGCCAGATCGTCGGAGGCACCTCCACCCAAACCTTCACCACCGGGACCATCCCCACGGGCGTTCAGATCCCGGTCATTACGATCACGAGTCCTGCTCCACCGGTGGCGGCAGCAGAACCTTTTCTGGTTCACTCCTATGTGCATAGTCCGACCGCCCAGGTAGGAACTGACTTGTCGGGAAAGGTCATCTGGTACTACGTTCCCTACGATGCAGCCCCTGGATTCATCACCCGCCCGGTGCCCGGTGGATTCTTCTGGTACGCGGGTTCCGGCAACACCGATCCTTATCTGCAGCCGCTGCGTGAGATCGACCTGGCTGGCAACACCGTGGTCGAAACCAATGTCGGCCGCATCAACGAGCAACTGCTTGCCGCCGGACAAATGACACTCACCGATCAGGACCACGAACTCCGGACCATGCCGAACGGTGACATCCTCATGATCGGGTCGCTCGACCGCATTCTGGGCCCGAACGTTCAGAACGGCGCGGACATTATCTTTACCGAGATAGTCGTCTTGAACCGGGGACTGCAACTGGTTTGGTCCTGGAACATCACTACCTGCGGAAATTGCGCCACCGAAATGCCCACCTCAAGGGCGGCAATTCTGGGCGAGACTTGCACGGTTGGGCAAGGCGGTTGCCCTCCCCTCACTCCACCCAACACCATTGCCAACGACTGGTTGCACAGCAACTCGCTGCAACTGGCCCCCGATGGCAACCTCTTAATGTCGATGCGTCACCAGGATTGGGTAATCAAGATTGACTACCAGAACGGCACCGGTACCGGCAACATCCTGTGGCGACTCGGGCTGGATGGAGACTTCACCATCATCGGCGATCCCAACGACACCTATCCCTGGTTCTCCCACCAGCATGACGTGGAATACGAGTGGGGCACAAACTACATTTCGCTGTTTGACAACGGAAACACCCGTATCAAACAGAATCCCACCGAGGACAGCCGCGGTCAGTTATTGCTTGTCAATGAGAACACTCTGACCGCCACGCTGAAGGAGAACTTCGATACCGGGGTTCAGTCTCTCGCGTTAGGCAGCGCCCAAGTGCTGCTGAATGCCGCGGGCAAACCGATTGGTATTCATTACGAAGCCGGCGACGCCAACAGCGGAACCACCAGTCAAACCCTGTCGTATTACAACACCGGCACTCTGAACATGACCAGCAACACGGCAACGTATCGCACCGCCCAAATGCGCGATATGTACACTCCGTCAACTGAGTTCTGATTACGGGTGCTGGGAAAACGGAACCAGCAATAACGGTTTCAGGTTTTGGTCAGCGTACTTATTTTCCTGACCAACTCCTGAAACCGTTTTGCCGTAGCGGCTACTGGCGGAAGCGAGTGGGGGTCGAACTTGAGCCGTTCTGCGGGCGTGAGCGCAGCGGAAGCCCGCAGGCGAAATCCTGAGCGTAGCGAAGGACCCGCCGTTTGATTGGCGGAAGCGAGTGGGAGTCGAACCCACCGTTGACAGGAAACCTGCCACCCGCCGGTTTTGAAGACCGGGACGATCACCGGACCGCATGCGCTTCCCCGTTTCCGTTACAAAAGAAAACGCCACAG
>JBKQLO010000047.1:0-72046 GCA_052147055.1 Terriglobales bacterium | reverse complement strand
GCGCCCGATGGAGTGGCCGGCCTGGAGCGCGCGCTCAGCGAGTCGCCAGACCTCGTGATTCTTGATGTCATGATGCCGCGCATGAGCGGCCTGGACGTTTGCAAGCAGCTCAAAGCCAAAAAGCCGTCGATGCCGATCATCATGCTCACGGCACGCGGACAGGAAGTGGACAAGGTGGTTGGGCTGGAATTGGGGGCTGACGACTACGTCACCAAGCCTTTTTCTATTCGCGAATTGTTGGCCCGCGTGAAAGCGGTGCTGCGACGCGCAGGAACAATTCCGAAGCAAGGTGAGAAGTTTGCGTTTGGCGAAGTGGAAGTGAATCTGCGCAATTGCCAGGTGTCTCGCAAGGGCAAGGCGCTGGAATTCTCCTCGAAGGAGTTCGAGCTTTTGAAGTACTTCCTCAACCATCCGGGAGAAACGTTGAGCCGCGACCGGTTGCTGGAGGATGTGTGGGGCTACGACCGTTTCCCCACCACGCGCACCGTAGATGCGCACATTGTCCGGCTGCGGCAGAAGGTGGAACCCAAGCCGGACGATCCACGCTTCATATTGACGGTGCATGGGACGGGCTACAAGTTTGTCGGTTGAAAGAATGGCAGGAGATCAGGGTGGAAAAGGTCCTACAACTTCGGGGGCAACAGCGAGCCAAGGTAGGCCCCGCTCGCGTCGATGATACGCTGCTCATCCGTGAAGCTCAGATGGGGAATGCCGCCGCCTTCGAAGAACTGGTGCGCCAGTATGACCGCCCCGTGTTGCGGCTAGCGGTCCACCTTACCGGATCCCAGGACGACGGTCAGGACATCTATCAGGAAGCTTTCCTCCGTGCTTACATTAATTTGGGCAGGTTCCGCTTCGAGTGCTCGTTCTATACCTGGATCTACCGGATTGTGACCAACCTGTGCCTGGATCACCTGCGCAAGAAATCCTCGCGCGCCCGCGATCTGACGACAACCATCTCCGCCGACGGCGAAGAAGAACAGGTGCTGGATCGTTTGCCCGATCAGCGGGCCGGTACCAGCCCGGAACGCAGCCTGATCAGCCGGGAACTGCGAAAATGCATCCTGCGTGCCATGGAAAGACTCTCGCCGCGCGAACGAGTGGTTTTTGAGTTGAAGCATTATCACGGTCTGCGGCTGCGCACTGTTGCCGGCATTTTGAACACCAGCGAAGGCACCATAAAGAACACGCTTTTCCGCGCCACCCACAAATTGCGCACACAACTGGCTGAGGTGCGGTGAGCTTGCTTATTGACCCAGCAGTTCAGGACAGTCGTTACGGCTTACTCACAAGAAGGCACAGGGAGAATGATCCTATGAAAACGAACCACAAACTGGCCCTGGCCTTGCTGGCCGGGGTCTCGATGGGCGTTGCCGGCGCCAAAGCGATTCACGCGCAGCAAGTTAAAACCCCGCCAGGCTACGTCATCGCGGAAGTTGAAGTCACTGACCCTATTGCCCTGAAGAAATATGGGGAGAAGGCACCGGCGATTGTGGCGTCCTACAACGGCCGCTATGTGGTGCGTGGCGGCGAGGTGCAGCCGCTTGAGGGCGAGCCGCCCAAAGGCTACGTCGTGGTGATCGCTTTCGATAGCGTGGCGAAGGCGCGTGAGTGGTACGATTCGCCCGACTACAAGGCGATCAGGCCGATCCGGCAAGTCGCGACCAAGAGCCGCATATTTATCGCCGAAGGCGTCGCCCCACAGTGACGGGGCGGTCGAGGGATTTTCAGGTAAGTGCTTTCCTTTTCGCTGGATACTGCAAAGTGTGCTCACTGGTTACCAGGGACAGTTTTCCCCGCACAAGATTGCCGGAAAGCGCATCAAACAAGTTATAATTTGAATAGTCTGCAGAAAGTAATGTCTCTTTCCGGGAAGATAATCACGATGTCAAACAAGGTTAAGGCTGCAATTCTGATCCCTTCGGCCGCGGTGTTGCTGTTCATGGTCGTGGGCGGCATGGATGGGGTACGGGCTTCCAACAACGATGGCGCCTACCGCCAACTCCAGGTGTACAGCGAAGTTCTTTCGCGGGTGCGGGCGGAGTACGTTGAAGACCCTAATCTTCCCGCCGTTACTGACGGCGCTTTGCATGGCTTGCTGGAGTCGCTGGATGCCAATTCCAGTTATCTGAGTGCGGGCGAGTACAAGGAGTACAAAGCCCACTTGACCGGAGCCAAAGGCGATATCGGCGCAGCCGTCTCCAAGCGGCTGGGCTACGCCGCCGTCATCTCAGTGATGCCAGGCGGTCCCGGGGACAAGGTCGGCCTGCAAGATGGTGATATTCTCGAAGCCATTGAAGGCAAGAGCACGCGCGAGATGTCGCTGGCTGAGATTCATAACATGTTGTCGGGGCAGCCAGGTTCGAACGTGACGGTTTCCGTGGTACGGGCCCGCCGCGCCGAGCCTGAGAAGCTCGTGATCACGCGCGACACCATCATCATTCCTCCGGTGATGGACAAGATGGTGGGCGAGGGCATTGGCGAAATCCAAGTGGACGCATTCCCCAAAGGCAAATCGCAGGAGATTGCGAACAAGATCAAGGCGCTGCAAAAGGACGGGGCCAAGAAGCTGATCCTCGACCTGCGCAACTGCGCCGAGGGCGAGGAATCCGAGGGCATCGCGACTGCGAATCTCTTTTTGAATCACGGGACCATCACGTATCTCCAGGGACAGAAATACGCGCGCGAAGCATTTAATGCCGACCCTGCCAAGACCATCACCAGCCTGCCGCTGGTGGTGCTGGTGAACAAGGGCACAGCCGGGCCAGCTGAGATCGTGGCGGCGGCAGTTCTGGAAAACGCCCGCGGAGATGTGGTCGGGGATAAGACGTTTGGCGAGGGGTCCGTGCAGAAGGTAATCGAAATGGGTGACGGCTCGGCGCTGATTCTGTCGGTGGCTAAGTATTACGCCCCCAGCGGCAAAGCCATTCAGGATGCCGCGGTGACACCCAATGTCGTGGTTGCGGACGAGGATGATGATGCGCCGCTGCCCGATGAGGACGAGAACGCTACGCCCTCAGACCAGACCACCAAGCCACAGCCTCCGCAACAAGACGAGCAAATGAAGAAGGCGATTGAAGTGTTGAAGAGCCGGACGAGCTAAACAGGGCTCGTCGGTTGCAGGATCGCATTGCTCAAACGCCGCACCCAACGCCCGCTCCAGCCCCTGAGAGCGGAAACACCTAGCTTTGGCTGCCGCTTGCCCGCTGGCCGGAACGACCAGGTCATTCCCCACGAATAGAACGCAATGATGAGCAACACTTCAACCGGCATGCCAAAGACTATGTAAAGCACCGGCATGAACAGCACAGTTTTTTGCAGCACCAGGGCCTGCGCCAGGACTTGAAAGGGCAGAAAAATGGCCAGGTGCAGCATGGTCATGGCGGTAATAGCAGCCTTTCTTAACAGGCCGAAGTCGAAAATGTAGTAGGTGAAGCCGAACAACAGGGGCACGATGGAGATCAATCCGATTCCAGCAGTGATCAGCGCCTCCATGTAGTTCTCCGGGGTGTGCGGGAAGCTGGTGGGCCAGAGCGCGAAGTAGATCAGCGACGTCGTCTGGATCAGCAGGACACCGCGCGCAAGATAGATCACGGGAACCAGTTTCTTAGAGAGAAAGAAAGTGCCGGCGAAGAGCAGCAGCGTGACCGCACAGGTGAGAGACCAGGTCTGAAGATCGGGCAAGATCGGCTCCATGCGTAGGTAGGGGATCCGCAGCCGCAGGAACCCGAAATGGCGATCGGCGACTTCCATCCTCGCGTTCAAAGGTAAGACAGCGAGGCCCACAGCCAGGGCGCGATTCCAAATTTCGCACAACCACGGCAGTGCAACCACCCAGATGTAGGAAAATAACAAGAACAAAGAAATCGAAGTGATCACGTTCATCGGGCCGAGGCGGAAGTGGGTCAGCGCTCGGTGCATGGCAATCACGCCGCCGCGATGTCCGCGGAACTGCACCGGATCCGGCCGTATCGGTTGCCTCGGGTTGTGCGCGACGGGCGCGCGCATTTCAGAACTCCTTGAAAAAGCCAAAGGTGCTTCCGCCCCGCAAGTAGAACGGGCTGTGGTAGTAGTCGCCCACGAAATTGAAGCCCCAATTCGGGCCCATCCATTTTCGCCAGGTGATGGTTAAGGTTTCGCTGTTGAATTGCGAAAGACTGGCGGTTGGGCCAATCAGTTGATACGCCTCTTCTCCAAAGCCGGCGCGAACTGTGATGTATTGCTGCTTGTTGTGGCCTTGTGTCACCGCCACAAAGCCTGCCGGAGCAAACACCGCCCCGGGATGACTGATATTGAAGTAAAGCCCCTCTTCCACGATCCAGGGCTTCTGAAAATAGTAGGTGGTCCCCAGGTAGAAGGTGTGGTCGCGATGAACATCTTTGGCCATGTCATAGCTGACCCCCAGCGTGGTGATCAACTGCTTGCGCCCTAGCCACTTCTTGTTGAGGAATCCGTCGGTACGGAAACGAGGCCAAAAAAAGCCTCCGGCGCTGGAACCCACGGTGAGCGCCCCGTACCAGTCGGGATTGAAGTTATAAGTGTCGCCCGCGTCGAAATAAACGCCCGCGTCTCCAAATTCGTGCTGCCCGGTTATCTCCGCGTTCCAAATGTTCTTGCCTTGCTGGTAGACACTGCGGCTGTAGCCGCCGCTCCAGGAACCGAAGCCGTTGGTCAGGGTCATGTAGTCTGCCCCAGTTTCCACATAGTTGGTCAGCTGTTTGATTTGGGCTTCCGGTTGTGCGTTAACCACCGCTGGGTCCGGCGCTGGGTCCGGCTCCGGAGAGGTCGGGGAAGACTGGCCTTGGGTTCGGAGGGTAAAGACAATGCTTGCCAATAGCAGCAGAGCCTTGAGTCGGTAGTGTCCCAGGTTTGCAATGATCATTTGCTCACCCTCATCATTTGTTCACCTTCGTGGTTTCGAATTGAAGTTCTTTGCCTTCCCGAGCGATCACCATCCAGGCGTCGTCATTTCTCACGACTTGCGCCGAGCCTTGCACCACCACCGGCTCGGAGAAGCTGGCCACTGGAAGACGCCAGGTGTCGTGTTCGAGGCTCCGAGGATGAGTAGCCTTGATCGTGACCTGCTCCCCATCCTGGGAGGTGCTCCAGACCACTTGTTTGCGGGAGTTCAGGAAGTTGGCGAGTTGAGTCATCGTGTACCAGCGGAAGCGTCCCTCGCTTCGCAGCTGGCCAGTCCGTTCCATCCACTGATCCACGACATCGCGGTATTCCATAATGCCGGGGGGATGGAAATACACCAGCCTCACAGAGTGGTGATCGACGGCAAACGTAGTGACTGCTTGCAGCCAATGCTCGATCTCCAGGCTGGAGTATCCTTCTCGCGCCATCTCCTCAAAGGCAGCAGCCTGGTTCAGGTGCACGATGGGGAATGCCCAGATGTCGGGTCCTTCGCGCACGCCATCGCGATATCCCTGCGTCGGCGCCATGCCGCTGTTTCCGGTGAAGTAGTACGCCAGGAATCCGTGGGATGCCAGCCAGGCTGTGACCCACTTG
Organism: Terriglobales bacterium; assembly: GCA_052147055.1. GTDB lineage: Bacteria > Acidobacteriota > Terriglobia > Terriglobales > Acidobacteriaceae > JABCZH01. Next base: position 66,532 of record JBKQLO010000047.1, on the reverse strand, counting down.
GGCTGATTTCCGTCCGGGGCGGAGTATTCCACGTCCGGCTTGCCGGTGACTCTTTCCAGAGCGTCCTTGTTCCACGTCAGAAACTTTTCCAAGTCATCGGGATCATCTTTGTCCACATGCGCGGCAAAATAGTCGTGAATCCAGCCCCCATGGCTTCCGATCGAGTCGCCAAGAGCGGAGAGGCGGCGAACCAAACGCTGACTGACCGCATTGTGTTCGACGTTAAAACCTTCTCCGTCCCCGATCCTCATTGCATCGGGGCCGGCGGTGATGTGAATCGAGTAGGGCCCCTGGTGCATCAGCGACCATGAGCTCATCGCTTGCAGGGGCTTGATGGCGGCATTGGAATCGACGTGCCAGTTCAGGACTAGGCCCCCCACACCATCAGGAACAGCCATCAGAAGAGGCAGAGCCAGCGAGTGCTCGGCGAAGTATCTGAGAAAAGCGTGCAGCAGCAACCCGTCCGTGTTGGCCTTGAGATATCCCAGAGGCAGATTTACAAACAGTACCGAACCGTTGCCGTAGGTGTGTTCGTTGGCGACGACTCCGCTGCTGGAGTGTAAGAGTTCGTGACCGGCGTTCTTGCCGGAGGTCACGAAGCTGGGATATTGCAAGTCGCCGAATTTGTAGCGCCGGAGTTGAACATCGAAATCTGACTCGGGGGCAACCCCCGCGCTACCACCCGAGTTGGAGTCATCGGCTTCCGACTGAAAGGGATAGTACTTTCCCGGAGGGATTTCCATCTGGCGCAGCAGAGAGAATTTTCCGGTCACGTTCCCCCAGCGGATGGTGTCATCGTGCAACTGGTCGTAGAGGGCATAGTCCACGCCTGCGAGATCGGACAGGCGAGACCAGCCCCGGGCATACTTGCCCTCGGGCGACAGTGCGCCGGCGTCATAGACCAGCAGCAGCTTACCCCCCGCGCTGACGAAGCGGCGAACGGAAGCGATGAACAAATCACTGGCGTGCTGATGCACGGTATCCGGCAGAATTACGCCAGCGCACTTGGGGTGTCCGAAGAATGGGCGGACAAATTCGGAGTCACGCATGGGGACGACGTGAAGCCCTTCCTCACTGGCCGCATCCAGCCACACCGTTACTTTGTAGTCGGAAAGACTGACGTCTTCGGGAAGCAGCAGCAGCAAACGATCGGCATCGGCATCGGAGTGTCCGCGTGCTGACCAGGCTCCCACCATCACAGCCAGCACCAAACTGCTGATTCCGAGGATGATCCAGGGGTATTTCATAGACTCGCCACCGCCTGCCCCTGTTCGCGTGCCCAAAGCGTCCCAAAGACCACCACGCCTTCCTCGACCTGAATGTTCGGGGCACTGACCGTGGTTGGGTTTTGCAGCGTGCCGCACCGAGTACCCTTTTGGAGCAGTGCGGTGTGCTCGGCGATGACCGGTCCGCGAATCATGCAATCAGGGCCGATGCGCATGATGCTGGCAGTGATCAAGCTGCCCTCGACCGAAACGCCGGGCTCAAGAAGCAGTTCCTTTTCACTCTTGACGCTGCCGCAAACCCGCGCTCCGGCACCGATGCGCAGCCGGCCTCGAACCACAAGATTGCCCTGAAAGACTTCACTGGGGCGAATTTCAAAATCGCCGTCGTGGAACAAACGCTGTGAGGTCGTCGCGCCTGCGGGAATCTGCGAGGGAGCCAGCGCAGGGTCCGCCTCCGGACCAATCGCAATGTAGGGAGCATTCAACCGCAAGAAACTGCATTCCGCCGACAAACGGATGCCGGTGTCTGAGGAGACGCGGCCATACAAGCGGCAGCCGGGATCGGCGCTGAACTCTCCCACCGCATGCACCCAACGCATGACGCTGCTCTCACGGCCCAGCCGGATGTCTTCTTCCGCCAGAATCGCGCGATAGCAATTCTTCGTACTGCCAATCACACTGCCGGCCGAGTAGATATCCTTTGAAAAATTGGTTTCCGAGGGCAGAAGCAGGTCGGTGGCGGAGGCAATCATAACCGGCCGGAATTCGTTTTGCTCTCGAAAAGGCAGTGCCAAAGCTTCCGACCCGCGGCCCAAGACAAGATACTCAGACCCATCGGGCATAGTGCCGGTGGCATGCGTGCCGGAACTGACACATTCCCGCAGAGTCGGTCCCAGCCCTTTCAGGTACGTGCGAAATCCATCCGCGAAGAAACGGATCTCACCCGTGTGTTGCTGGATCACGCTCAGAGGAACTGCGTCCGACTTACTATGCAATTCTGCGAAAGCCGGCACCAGCGGCAGCAGCAACAGCGCGCTGGTCAGCAAGATCAGGCTGACGACGGCGAAAAAGGGACTCACGACGCCGCCTTTCGAAAGCGCTCAGTTTTGTCCCAATGGAATTCGGCTCCAGTGAGCGCGTCTTTCACCTGAGACACCGCGGCCCAGGAAACAGCGAAGATGCTGACGGCAAAACCCAAAATCAGGAAGGGTACGAGGCAAACTCGTTTGCGGGAACCATCCAGCCGCACGGCGGCGGCGATCTCGAAGAATGCCGCCAGATTGCCGATGGCCGCATATGCGGTTACTGAGAGGATGGCCACAATTCCATGCAGGGGAACAACGCCCTGATAGAACACGCCCAGGGCCAGCGCCCAACCGGCCAAAGTAAATGGAGCCATGATGTAAACGCCCAACAGCAGGGTTCCATCAATGCGCTCCCGCAAGCTGGCACGATGCTTTCCCAAGAGCAGATGCAGACCGTAGGTGACCATGGCCTGGTTGTGCCCCTTGGCCCAGCGTTTGATCTGTTTGATCCGGACCGGCCAGGTCTCGGGCACCTCTTCGTAACATTCCGACCGGTTCTGATACACCGTCTTCCAACCATGCAACAGCAGGCGATAGGTCAAGTCGGTGTCCTCGGTCAGGGAGGTGTCGTTCCATCCGCCGATCTCATGCAGAGCACTCGACCGGACTCCAGCTACAGTTCCGCCATGCTGCGGAACCAGGCGAAGATTCATGCGGGCTTGCTGATCCACCTGGTAGCCGCCGGACCGTTCCAGGTCCAGCAGACGAGTGAGCAGATTGGTGCCACAGTTCATCGGCACTACACGCCCCATCACGCCGCCAACTTCCGGATCAAAGAAAGGAGCGGTGAGCTGGCGGATGAGACCCGCGCCGGGAATGTAGTCAGCGTCAAAAATCAGGATGACCTCGGTCTCCACCAGCGCCATCGCATCTTTGAGGGCAGCCGCCTTGCCTCCTTTTCCTTCTTTGCGATGAAAAGGGCGAATGCGGCCGGGAAAGCGCTCCACAAATTCGTCGATGATTTCGCGCGTCCGGTCGGTGGAACGATCGTTGACCGGGATCACCAGCATTTTGTCCTCGGGATACTTAACCGTCATCAGCGCGCTAAGAATGTTGGCGACGACCTTCTCTTCGTTATGGGCTGCGACCAGCACCGTAACCGGCGGCCAGTCCGCAGTGTCGATATCAATGTAGGGGTGCCGCTGGAACCCGAAGAGACGGTTCAGCGTGAACCAGTAATGGCGCGCGGTGTAGACGCAGATGACGGAAACAATACCGTAAAGTACATAGATCATGGCGCGCCATTACAACCGCGGCTCGGGGCTGTCACTCCTTGCCTGCAGTTGCAGCCCTAGCCACAGCTCCCGCGACATCGCTCTTCCGCCGCCGGGGTTGCGGTCTGGGCGGCAGCTTGAATTGCTTGTCGGCATCCAACAAAGGAATTTTTTTCTGATACCAACGGGACACTGCTTCCACGATTCGCTCCGAACTATGCCCGTCGCCATAGGGGTTTTCACCCTCCGACATGTCTTGATACGCCTCGCTATCGTTGAGCAAGCGGTCGGCCTCCTCAACGATCGCTTCCCGTGACATCCCAATGATCTTCGCCATGCCAAACTGTGAGGCTTCCGGCCGCTCAGTAACTTTGCGCAGTACCAACACCGGCTTACGAAATGTCGGGGCCTCTTCTTGAATGCCGCCGGAATCGGTCAGTACCAGGAAGCAGCTGCGCAGCAGGCTGACGAAATCGATGTAGCCGAGCGGTTCAGTCAGATGAATTCGCTCTGTATCCTGCAGCAACGCGTTTACAGTGGCGCGCACATTGGGGTTCATGTGCACGGGATAGATCACACGAATGTCGGGATGTTTCTTGACCAGGTCTTTCAGAGCCAGGCACATGTTTTCCTGGTCGGATCCCCAGGATTCGCGGCGATGAGAAGTCACCAGCACCAGGCGGCCATCGTTTCGAGGGATGCCGGCCAGCGGTGTGCCTTCCCAGGAATGAGGCAAGTCGCTCAGAGCGCGCAGCGTGTCCACAACGGTGTTGCCGGTCACGACGATCTTTTCCGCTGGAACCCCTTCCGCCAGCAAGTTGTCACGCGACAAGGCGGTAGGGGCGAAGTGGATATCCGTCATCACCGAGGCCAGACGACGGTTGCCTTCTTCCGGGAAAGGGTTGTAGAGGTCGCCGCTGCGTAAACCAGCTTCAATGTGGCCGACCGCAACCTTGCAATAGTAGGCGGCCAGGGCCGAGGCGAATGCCGTGGTGGTGTCGCCTTGAACCAGGACAATATTGGGCTCGAATTGCTGGCAGGCGTTTTCAACCGTATCCAAAACGCGTCCTGTCAACGAACTCAGCGTCTGGTTGGGGCGCATCACGTCCAGGAGGAAGTCGGGTTTGATTTTGAAAAGCTTGAGTGCGTTGTCGAGCATGGTCCGATGCTGCCCGGTATGCACCACTGCAGTCTCAAATTCTTCGCAGCGCCGCCGCAATTCGGCGATCACCAACGCCAGCTTGATTGCCTCCGGGCGCGTGCCCAGAACCGCGATGACTCGACACTTCATCGGCTTTCCACCCACACCTTCAGATAGGTTTGAAGACGGGCCTGTTTTGCCCTGATTCTGCAAACACTTAGTCGGCTCCTCAGCGTCCCTGAGTGAAGGCTACTGTTGCCAGCTTTGGCGGTAAGAGCTAACTACTCTTGATTCTAGTGAGTGGGTAATTTCCGTAAAGATTACCAACGTTACCTTCGGGTATTGGAGATTCGGGCTGCTGGAGGCGCTGATTTCCTGGAAAGCGCCCGAAATTGACGAAAAGGACGACGGCGTATACTCCGTTCTGGACGACCTGGCTTCGCGGTTGAGACACCTGTCCTGGCATGGCTGATTCTGGTCAGGCTAGCCCGGCCTTTCTGTGAAACGAGAGTCAAAGAGGACGATATGAAAGTGCTATTGGCCATCGATTCTTCTCCTGCCTCAGAGTACGTAGTAAATACAGCGGCAACCCGTCCGTGGCCATCCGGCACGGCATTTTGTGTGATGAGTGTCGTGGATTTGGGTCGCTGGGAGGGACGGCCGGCCGTGGTTGAAGATGCGAAGCGCGAGGCGCAATCCCTGGTGAAATCGGCTACCGAGAAACTCGCCCAATCCGGACACGAAGTCTGTTCAGAAATCCAATTGGGTTCACCCAAGAAAGCGATCCCGGAGCACGCGAAGCGGTGGGGCGCCGATTTGGTAATGATCGGTTCACACGGAAAGACCGCCTTGACCCGATTTCTCCTGGGCAGCGTCGCCCAAGCGGTTCTTCGCACGTCGCCCTGCTCGGTTGAGATCGTCCGGCACAGTCCTGCCTCTGCGCCTCCTTCGCAGGCGATGAAAATCCTGCTTGCTTCGGACGGCTCCCGGTGTTCTGCCAAAGCTGCTTTGTCGGTCGCGAATCGCCCGTGGCCGGCGGGAAGCCAGATCAGCATTGTGAGCGTGGTCCAGCTTCTAACCCCGGAGATACCAAACACCGCTGCGCCGCTAGCTTCCGAGTATCCCACCAGCCTGCTGGAGCACGTATGGGAGGAGGCGCGCACGCATGCTGAAGAAGCCGTGGCCGAAGCTCGAAAGACGCTCAGCGCAACCGGGTTGAAAGTATGTGAACGCAGAGCTACACCGGTGGGCGAACCTCGAGCGCTCATTCTGGATGACGCGGAAGAGTGGGAAGCGGACTTAATTGTTCTGGGCTCCCATGGCAGGCATGGGTGGGATCGGATGCTACTGGGGAGTGTTTCTGAATCGGTTGCGCTTTATGCCCACTGCTCGGTCGAGGTCGTGCGGTGATAGCGGGTAAAGGGGATTCGGGTGCGGCGAGCCGTCACAACATTCCGCCGGTTTTGATGGTCAGAATACTCAGCGCGACTTCCAGCTTGGTAATTGCTTCTTCCAACTCAGGGTGACTTTCGGCGCCAATCTTGTGTCGCAACGAGGTCAATAGATGCCGGGCGCCTGCCACGTGCTTGGCTGCCGCAATCGGGCGAAGCTCGTCTTCTTGGGATTCTCCTGGCGCTTCCAAGTCCGGCTTGGTTTTCATTTTTCCCCTCCCACTCCAATCCCAAGTATAAGCTAACTCGCGAACGGCGTTCCCCATGGGTGAGGCAACTCAGTTTGCGGTGATCGGATTTCACGTCACTCGTTAAAGTGATTTGCATCACTGTCAGATTTCGCCGCAAAACCTACAAAGGAATGTTAGGCGGAGGCGACTTATGCAAGGCGTTCAGGCCAATGCCCGTATCTCACTCAGCAATATCCTGTTAACCACCGATTTTTCGCACGCCTCGAAGCTGGCCCTGCCCTATGCGATTGCGCTGGCCCGGCAATACGGCGCCAAAATTGTCATGGGGCACGCGATCAGTCCTGAGCCGCATCTCACTGTGCCCCTGGATCCGCTGCCGGACGACGTAGATACAGTCCGGCAGGAGGCGCAGCGGAATCTTGCCGATTTTGCTCGTCCAGAATTGCTAGGCGACACTCCCTATGAAAAAGTGCTGGAGCGCGGCGACTTTTGGAACGCGATTTCCAGCATGATCCGCAAGCATGAGATTGACCTCATAGTCGCGGGCACACGTGGGCGGCAAGGAGTCCGAAAGTTAGTGATGGGGTCCCACGCCGAAAAAATCTACCGGCGGACAGATTGTCCCGTCCTGACCATCGGTCCCAAAGTTCGTCCCCTCGAGGAGCAGGGCTGGAAACTCAGGCAGATCCTTTTTCCCACTGATGGCTCGGACGTTTCTCTAAGCGCCCTGCCATATGCCCTGTCGCTGGCCGAAGAGAATCAGGCCACTCTGATTTTTCTCCAACTCATGCTTTTCATCGCCCCTGAATATCGCGGGACCGACGATGCCAGCGCTCTCCAGGCACTTCGCGCTCTAGTGCCGGCAGAAGCAGAAGACTGGTGCAAGCCCGAGTTCGTGGTGCGTTTTGACCTTCCGGCGGAGGGAATTCTGCAGCTTGCCAGGGAACGTGACGTGGATCTGATTGTCATGGGCGTAAGGAAGTCATCGGAAGGCGCGATCACAGAGCACTTGCCGTGGCCAGTTGCTTCTCAGGTAGTTGCCGAAGCCCGCTGCCCGGTGCTGACCGTTCGCGGCTAGCAAAGGACCAAGCCAATCGACGAGAGCATTTATGATTAGGTCACGGCCTTGTCTAGCGAATGACGGATCAAACCAAAACGAATGTCGCTGAGCCGATGACGGAGAAATCCATTGATACTCCTTCCCGGCACGGTTTGGATGCCTTTTTCCTCCCCAAGTCTGTAGCGGTAGTTGGCGCAACTGAACGGCTGGGTACGGTTGGCCAGGCCGTTCTCCGCAATCTGATCGAGAGCCCTCTTCGCTCGAAGACATACCCCGTCAACCCCAGCCATGCGGAAATTCTGGGTCTCAAAGCCTACAAGACCATTGGCGACGTTCCCGAGAAAGTAGATTTGGCGATCGTGGCCACCCCCGCCTCTACGGTCCCGGGGGTCATTGGCGAATGCGTGGATGCAGGAGCGAAATCAGCCATAGTGATTTCCGCTGGTTTCCGCGAACGAGGGCAAGAGGGCGCCGCGCTGGAAAAGAGAATTCAGGAGCAACTGCGCCGCGGCGCCATGCGCCTGATCGGGCCCAACTGCATGGGCATCATGAATCCAACCATCGGATTGAATGCGACCTTTGCCAACGATCCTCCACTGGCCGGGAATGTCGCTTTCCTGAGCCAAAGTGGAGCGCTGCTGACCGCAATCCTGGATTGGAGTAAGCGCGAACAAGTTGGCTTCAGCGCCATCGTCTCGACCGGTTCGATGCTGGATGTGGGCTGGGGCGACCTGATCGACTATTTTGGCAATGACCCGCACACGCACAGCATTTTGCTTTACATGGAATCGATCGGGAACGCGCGTTCATTTCTGTCGGCGGCGCGCGAGGTGGCCCTCAGCAAACCGGTCATCGTAATCAAAGCCGGACGCTCCGAGGCAGCTTCACGGGCTGCGGCATCGCATACTGGAGCGTTGACTGGAAGCGATGAAGTTCTGGATGCAGCCTTCCGGCGTTGCGGTGTCTTGCGGGTACAAAACATTTCCGATCTGTTCTACATGGCAGAAGTCTTGAGCAAGCAGCCGCGGCCGATGGGGCCACGGCTCACCATCCTGACCAACGCCGGCGGACCGGGTGTGCTGGCCACGGACGCACTGATTGCGAGCAATGGGCAGCTCGCCACGCTGTCCGACGAAACTCTACGATCTCTGGATCAGTTTCTCCCGCCGCATTGGAGTCACAATAATCCCATTGACGTTCTGGGGGATGCCGACGCGGAGTGCTATGCAAAGGCGCTGGAGGTGGCGACGAAAGACCCGAACAGTGACGGCTTTCTTGCGATTCTGGCGCCGCAGGGTATGGCCGATCCGGCGCTCGCCGCGGAAGGATTGAAGCCCTATGCCAAGTCTACCGGCAAACCTCTGCTCGCCAGTTGGATGGGAGGGGCCAGCATCATCAGAGGTGAAGCCATCCTGCGTGCCACAGGAATTCCTGTCTTTCCTTTTCCCGATACCGCCGCCCGTGCCTTCAACTACATGTGGCGCTACACCTACAACCTGCGTGGACTGTATGAGACTCCGACCCTGTCTGAAGGCTCCGAGATTGACATCGCTGCCCGCGAGCAGGCAGCCGCAATCATTGAGGGAGTGCGTAATCGCGGGCGAGTTTTGCTCACTGAGCCCGAATCAAAACAAGTCCTGTCGCTCTACGGTATCCCGACAGTTGAGACACGAGTGGCGCGTGATGAAGAAGAAGCCGTGAGCTGCGCTTCGGCCATCGGATACCCAGTCGTACTGAAGGTTTTCTCAGAGACGATTACCCACAAGACGGATGTGGGCGGCGTAAAGCTGGATCTCCGAAACCAGGAAGCAATTCGATCAGCTTACCGCGCGATCAAAGCTTCCGTTGAGAAACATGCCGGCAGTGCGCACTTCGCAGGCGTAACGGTGCAGCCCATGGTGCGGTTGGAAGGTTACGAATTGATTCTCGGCAGCAGTGTTGACCCACAGTTCGGGCCGATACTGCTATTTGGCTCGGGCGGCCAGTTGGTAGAGGTTTATCGCGACCGCGCACTCGCACTTCCTCCGTTGAACACCACCCTGGCACAACGCATGATGGAACAGACCAGGATTCTGACGGCGCTCAAGGGAGTGCGCGGGAGGACGCCGGTTGATCTTGCCGCACTCGAAGGCCTACTGGTGCGCTTCAGTCAACTAGTCGTCGAGCACCCTCGTATCGCGGAGATCGACATCAATCCTCTCCTGGCCTCGCCAGAGCGGTTTCTGGCGCTGGATGCGCGCGTAGTCCTGCATGACCCGGCGCTGCCTGAAGAACAGTTACCGAAACCGGCCATCCGCCCCTACCCGGCCCAGTACATATCACAATGGGTAATGAAAAATGGAACTGAGGTTACGGTGCGCCCCATCCGTCCGGAGGACGAACCGCTGATGGTGGCCTTTCATGAAACTCTGTCCGACAGCAGCGTCTACTCGCGCTACTTCAGTTCACTGAGCCTGCGTGCGCGAGTGGCACACCAGCGTTTATCTCGCCTCTGTTTCGTGGATTATGATCGCGAGATTGCGCTGGTAGCGGACAAAAAAGATCCGGCGTCCGGTCGCCACCAGCTTGCGGGCATCGGCAGACTGATTAAGTTGCATGGCACGGATCGAGCGGAAGTTGCCGTCCTGATCTCCGATCAGTATCAAAGCCAGGGCTTGGGAACGGAATTGTTTCGCCGCCTCATTCAAATCGCAAGAGATGAAAAGGTGACTCGGGTTTCGGCGGAAATCCTGGCAGACAATCTTGCGATGCGCGGCATTGCCGGCAAGCTGGGCTTTCGCAGTTTCTCCGAGCTAGACCTTCCCTCCATCACGGCCGTTCTGGATCTGCGAGGCCGGCGCATGTGATTCGATCCGATCGTCGCTCCCGAAGCGAATCGCTGTCTAGGGATGAAGGACGGGTTCCTCCTGGGGCCGGACCTCCCACTCGCCCTCCACCACGTAGCCGCGCCGGTCGTAGGAATGCCCGGTGAGCAGGCCCAGTACGAACCATCCCAGCACCAGGGCGCCAATGGCGAAGATGCTGTCACCGATCATCCGCATCCAGCGCAACTGGTTCATGCCGCCGGAGTGGAGGAATTCCGCAGAGCGCGCGTACCAGGTGCCATATTCAACCGAGGCCCAGACCTGCATCAGACCGATGGGCAGCATGCTGAGCAAAACCATCAGGGCGAGCCCGAGGTTGATGCTCCAGAAGGAAAACCACAGCGGACCGTTCTTCCACGCCATTCCCGGACGCAGGGCGCGCAGGCAAAACAGCATCAAGCCCAGGCCTAGCATGCCGTAAACGCCGAACAACGCCGTGTGGGCGTGCACCGGAGTGGTGTTCAAGCCTTGCATGTAGTAAAGCGCGATGGGTGGATTGATCAGGAACCCGAACAGTCCGGCGCCCACGAAATTCCAGAAGGCAACTGCGACAAAGAAATAGATCGGCCATTTGTACGCCGCGACCCAGATGTGCTGCTGGCGGGAACGTGCCAGGCGGATGTTTTCCCAGGCCTCAAAACCAATCAGCACCAGCGGAACCACCTCTAACGCGCTGAAGACCGCCCCCAACCCGAGCACTATGTTAGGGGTCCCAGCAAAGTAAAGGTGATGGAACGTACCAATGATTCCACCGGAGAGAAACACCACTGTGGAAAACATGACGGCGCGCGTCGCAGTAGGCACAGAGAGCAGCTTCAAGCGGGTGAGGAGGAACGCGATGACCACAGTGGCGAAAACTTCGAAGAAGCCTTCTACCCAAAGATGCACAACCCACCATCTCCAGTATTCTGCCGTGACCAGATTGCTGCGTTCGCCGTACATCAGACCGGCGGCGTAGAAAAGCGGGATCGCGACACTCGAAAGCAAGAACATCAACAGCAGCGAGTGGCTCTCGTCTCTCTTCTTGAGCGCTGGTTTCAAGGCACGCCACATGAGCCACAACCAGAATGTAAGCCCGCCAAACAGTAGGATCTGCCAAAAGCGGCCCAGGTCCACGTACTCGTAGCCCTGCGTGCCGAACCAGAACCACAGGTTGCCGAGCTTGTGCTCGATGCTCATCCACTCACCTGCGAGCGAACCAACCACGACGAAGATCAACGCTCCAAACAGAACATTGACGCCGAGGCGTTGACCTTTCGGTTCAACCCCGCTGACGGCGGGCGCGACATACAGCCCAGTTGCCAGCCATGAGGTGGCAATCCAGAACAGGCCAATCTGCAGATGCCAGGTGCGGGTGACGCTGTAAGGAAGCCAGCGGTCGAGCGGGATACCGTAGAAGCCGGAACCTTCCACGCCGTAGTGCGCCGTCAGGGCGCCCAGTCCCACCTGGACTACCCACAATGCGGCAACTACGAAAAAGTATTTGACCGTGGCACGTTGCGAGGGCGTGGGACGGAGTCCGAGCAGCGGGTCAGCCTCCGGTAAGAATTCCTCCGCGACGGTTCGTGGCTGTGAGGCAAAGTACCAGACCATGCCGCCCACTCCCGCCAGCAGCAGCACGAAGCTGACCACGCTCCACACTACTGCGCCACCGGTCGGCTGGTTGCCGATCAGCGGTTCATGCGGCCAGTTTTGCGTGTAGGACACGCCGGTTCCCGGCCGGTTCGTCGAGGCGGCCCACGACGTCCACCAGAAGAACGCGCTCAGTTGGCGGAGCTTATCGGGATCGCTGAGAGCGTTGGGCTGGATCGCATATCCATCCCGCCCACGACTGAAAACGTCCGAGTAATAACGGTAAAGTTCCTCGAAAGCTTCGCCTCGGACGGGATCCAGCGTGATCCGGCCCGTCACGGGATCATAGGTGTTGTGCCGCATGATTTGTTGGAGGCGTGCTTGCATCGCAGCCCGCGGCTCGAGACCCAAGGCAGCGTAATCAGCGGCGCCAGATTGCTTCGCCCAATGGTCAAGGATGAACACACACTCGCGGTGCAGCCAGTCCGCGCTCCAATCGGGAGCAATGTAAGCGCCGTGGCCCCAAACCGTGCCTACCTCCTGACCGCCGATCGATTGCCAGGCTCCCTGTCCATCCTGGATGGCGCTGCCATCAAACAATACCCGGCCCTCGGTGGTGACCACTTGCGAGGGGATGGGCGGGGCGCTCTTGAGAACCTTAATTCCAACCCCACCCAGAACCGCGAAGGAAATCACTACTACAAACCCAAGCGCAATCCACAGTTTCCTATAGGGCATGTGATGAGCACCTTTCTTCTGACAGTTTCCTGGTCATCATCCGCGTTAATATATCGTATAACGATACATCTCATCCTGCTTGTAAAGCCACGCTGCGCCCGACGGCAGAGCGCAAACTATCAACCGGCTTTTTGTCAATCAACGAACCGGTTCCATTGCAATAGCGCGAGGAAACAGAATGTTGTTCTCCAAATGAATGTGCTGGTGCAGGTCAGCTTCAAAATCCGCCAGAGCTTTGTAAAGCGTCTGGTAGCTGACACAGGCATCGGGTGGCGACGTGTAGCCGCTACTGGCCAGGCGCATGTCGCGCAATGCGTTGCCTGCGGAGTCGTGCTCGTGTTCCATCATGGAGACTGGGTTTCTTACGCTGCCAAACGGAGGCGGCACAACCGGCTCTCCCTGCGTGACAGCTTGCTCCATTCGCACTATGTAGGGAAAGAGCACCATTTCTTCTTTCATCATGTGCATGGTCAGTTCCTCGGCCAGACCCCGAAAACTGGCTTGAACTTGCGGCAGTTCGGAATGGTTCTTGCCGTGGACAGAGCAGACCTTGTCAAACAAGGGACCGAGGCGGGCGATCTCCGTGCGGGTGTAGGCGTGATGGGTGGTGGTAATGTGTGCAATCAGATCCGACAAAGATGCTTCTTGCCAGTCCCGGTCCGCCGGCGCTGCCCCGGTCGCAGGTTGGGCCTTCTCCAGCAGAGTTAGGATCTGGTCCATCGCGAGGTTGGCCTCTCGGCAGGCATGTTCCAGCGACTTATTGCCACCGCAACAATAGTCGATGCCCAGTTTTTCAAAGACGCGAGTTGCAGCGGGATTTTCCAGGGCCAATTCTTTGACGGTTTTCTCGGTGGCTACGGTCATGACATGCTCCTCGATGGCAGTCGTACAGTGGCAAGAAAAACAAAAAGCGTTTGGAAACTGAGCATGGAAAAGACCGGCTAGTGTGGTGGATTAGCAGACCCCGCTGCTTTTACTTTTTCTGCTTCCAGCCGACGGATGGTGGCCCGCAGCCAGCCGCCGAGTGCTTCCTCAATCTCCTGTTGCGTACCCGTTCGGTACAAAGTCTCGAGAGTCTCTCCGTTCGGCAACAACGGGATGTGAGTACAGGGAACTTGCTCTGTGCGGTCCTTTTCTGGCACGAATTGCATCAGGAGGCATTCCTCGCAGGGTTCGCGGTCCTTGGAGTTGAAGTTCATACAGGTGGGAGAATCCTCGAAAATAAACCGCGGCTTCCAGGATTCGCGCGGCAAACGCCCGTATCCACCTTGCTCAAGAAACTCCAGTTCGAACTTCAGCACTTCCAACAGGTTGCGATCATCCTTTGGCATAAGCTCACCCACCATAAGTCTGGTCCATACTCCAGTGCGACGCGGTGACGGGCGTCACAGATGGCCGTGAGAACCATCACGCTGATTCGCGGCCCCAATCTAAAGGGCCTGACTGCGACCCTTGGCTCAATCTTGCTACGCACGATTAAGGCCAATGAGAAGAACTCGACCGACACCTAGCGATTTCTCTATTCTAGTCTTCCCAAAACACTACAATGAACAAGCATGCGTGACCGGGGTCACGGAACCTCGGCCCGCAACGAGTTCAATCTTGCCGTTCAAAGATGTATCCTCAGTGCTAAGGTCAGGTCAACGAAAATTCAAACGGAGCTCGAAAATGAAGAGAATTGGCATAGTGTTTACAATCGCAATCGCGTTGGCTGTTGTTCTCACCCTTCCCGTATCGGCGCGCGCGCAAGATGCATCGGCCCTCTACAAATCAAAATGTGCCGCCTGCCATAGTGCGGACGGGACCGGCTCGCCGATGGGAAAGAAAATGGGCGCCCACGATTTCACCAGCGCCGATGTGCAGAAAATGTCGGACGCCGAGCTTACGGATGTCATCACCAACGGCAAAAACAAGATGCCCAAGTACGGGTCTTTGAAGCCGGAAGATATTAAGGGACTGGTGGCTTTCATTCGCACTCTGAAGAAATAGTTTTAGCCGGTTCCTTGCCATCAAGGTTTGGGGTTTGTTCAGCGCGGCGGATGATTCGCTGCAAAGCATAAAGTGTGTCTGCGCCGTCGCGCATAGAAGAATGGAGAGAAGTCTTCTCAAATGAATCTGCGAGAACGCATTCGAGACTGGTCGCAACCCATCTATTTCTTGGGGCAGAATCCCATCTCACTGACCGGTGCCGTGGTGACCACCAGCACGGCGCTTACCACCATCGCCTTTTGGTTTTATGACATCTTTTTGCCGGGCCCGCCGCATCCCTATATTGGCCTTCTCGTATTCCTGATCCTCCCAGGCATTTTTGTACTCGGCCTGTTGCTGATTCCGCTTGGCATCTGGCTAAGGCGGCGAAGTCTGCGTGGAAGTGGAGGACTCCCGGGAGTTTATCCGGCCATCGACCTGCACCTGCCGGTGGTGCGGCGTACTTTGGAGTGGGTCACCTTCGCGACCGTGATTAACCTTCTCATTATCGGGACCGCCTCCTACCGCGGTGTGGAGTACATGGATTCCACGAGTTTCTGCGGGACGACTTGTCACCGGGTGATGGATCCGGAGTACACGGCCTATCAAAATTCTCCGCACGCACACGTGGCCTGTGTGGAGTGCCACATCGGACCCGGAGCAGGATGGTTTGTGCGATCGAAGCTTTCCGGTCTGCGGCAGGTTTTCGCCGTGACCTTTCACACCTATTCGCGCCCCATTCCCTCGCCGGTAAAGTACCTCCGCCCGGCGCGTGAAACCTGCGAGCAGTGTCACTGGCCGCAGCGCTTTACAGGCGACAAGTTCCTGGTGAACACCAGCTACAAAGACGACGAAAAGAACACGCCGCAGACGGACGTTTTGCTGCTGAAAGTGGGCGGACGCACCTGGCAGGGATCGGTCGGCATCCACGGGCACCACCTCGCCGACACGGTGCGCATCCGCTACATTTCGACGGACGCCGAGCGGCAGACCATCCCGGTCGTGTATTACACCGACGATACGGGAAAGACCACCGAATTCATTTCCACCGATGCCAAGCCCACCCAACAACAATTGGACAAGGGTGAACACCGGGTGATGGATTGTGTGGATTGCCACAACCGGCCCACCCATGCCTTCGACTTGCCCGAAAACGCAGTGGACAAACAAATGTCGCTCGGGCGCATCAGCCCCGAGCTTCCCTATATCAGAAAGAAAGCGGTCGAAGTTCTCAAAGTGAACTATCCCAGCCGGGAGATCGCTAAGCAGAGCATTCGAGACGAACTCAACAATTTCTATCGGACAAACTACGCGCAGATCTATCAGACACGGCGCACCCTGGTACAAGAGGCGGGCGAGGAAGTGTCCGCCATCTACCTGCGAAACATTTTTCCCGACATGCGCCTGACCTGGGGCACTCACCCGAATAACCTTGGGCACAATGATTCGCCGGGCTGCTTCCGCTGCCATGACGGCAGTCATACCAGTGCCGATGGCCAGACCATCACCAATGATTGTTCCGCCTGCCATCAAGTTCTGGCAGCGGGCGAAGAGAATCCCAAGGTCCTGACGGATTTGGGAATGAAGTAGAAATAGGCGCGGAAGTTCGCAGCCTGCGTGAGCATTGATCCCCAAGCCGCAAGTGACTCCAATCACATCTCTCGGTGACAAGGGGCACCGCAGGAGAGTTCCCTAAGCAGCAAAATAATACTAGGTCGGGAGAGGTTTGGGGCGCTTCCCACCCCAGTCCCAGGGGGCGCCCCGGCGAGGTATCTTATGACAACGTTGACCCTTCTTATTATCGGTGTGGTGGCCGTGGTGGTCGCTGTGGTGGGTTTTGGCGTTTTCCCCATGGTGCATGCCTACTTCAGATATCGTGGCAAGCGGCTCATCACCTGCCCGGAGACGTTCCACACAGAAGCGGTGGAGGTGGCAGCTAGAAAGGCCGCTGCCGGGGCTTTTGTCGGCGAGCCAACTCTGCGTTTAGATCAATGCTCGCGCTGGCCGGAGCGCCATGACTGCGGTCAAGAGTGTTTGCGGCAGATCGAGGCCGATCCGGAAGCGTGCCTGGTGTGGAACATCGTTTCCAAATGGTATGAAGACCAGAGCTGTGTGTATTGCCACCGGCGTTTTGGACCACTTCATCATCTTGATCATGTGCCGGCTCTGATGGGACCTGATCGCAAGACGATCGAGTGGGACCACGCCCAGCCCCAGCAGCTTCCTGAGATCTTCTCGACGCATAAGCCGGTCTGCTGGAACTGCCATATCACCGAGACTTTTCGGCAGGAGCACCCGGAGTTGGTCGTAGATCGGCAACGCTAATGACCCCTTGGCTACGGATATTTCGAAGAAAGAAGCTGGCCCGCAAATGCTCGATCATGGAATTAGAATAGAAACGCGGTCAGCTACCTCCGCTACTTGCGCCCAGGGCACCGGCAAAAGGAGAATTCATCATGGCATCAGATACGCTCACCATCGTCGATAATCGCACCGCCACAAACTATACGCTGCCCATTGAGAACGGGACGATCCGGGCGATGGACTTGAGAAAGATAAAGACCGGCCCCGACGACTTTGGCATCATGACCTACGACCCGGCGTTCATGAATACGGCGTCGTGCCGCAGCAGCATCACTTTTATCGACGGCGACCGCGGCATCCTGCGCTACCGCGGCTACCCCATCGAAGTGCTGGCGGAACACTGCACCTTCCTCGAGGTGGCCTACTTGCTGCTGTTCGGCGACCTGCCCACGGCAGGCGCGTTGAAAACCTGGGCCAACGAAATCACCCATCACACCATGCTGCATGAAACCACGAAGCATTTCATGGAGGGCTTCCGCTACAACGCCCACCCCATGGCTATGCTGGTGAGCACGGTAGCGGCCCTGTCCACAATATATCCAGACGCCAGGGAGATTCACGATCCTGCCAACCGGCTGCTACAGACCAAGCGCTTGATTGGCAAGATGCCTTCCATTGCGGCAATGTCCTACCGGCACAGCCTGGGCTTTCCGTACGTGTACCCGGACAATGACCTGAGCTATAGCGAGAACTTCATGAACATGCTATGGAGGATGGTCGAGCCGAAGTATTTGGCCAACCCGGTCATCGCTCGCGCGTTGGACATTTTGTTCATTCTGCATGCCGATCACGAGCAGAACTGCAGCACCAACGCCATGCGGTCGGTGGGCAGTGCGCACACGGATCCTTATCTCACCACTGCGGCCGCGGCCGCCGCCTTGGCCGGGCCGTTACATGGGGGAGCCAACGAAGCGGTCTTGCAAATGCTCGACGAGATCGGACGCAAGGAAAACATTCCAGCCTTCATCAAGAAAATCAAGGATGGACACGGGAAGCTGATGGGTTTTGGCCATCGCGTCTACAAGAATTACGACCCGCGCGCCAAGATCATCAAGTGGACCGCGGAGAAAGTATTCGCGGTCACCGGCCCCAACCCCACTCTGGATATCGCGCTGGAACTGGAGCGAATTGCTCTTGAGGATGAATACTTCGTCACCCGCAAGCTGTATCCCAACGTAGACTTTTACTCGGGGATCATTTACCAAGCCATGGGTTTCAAACCGGAGATGTTTACCGCGCTGTTTGCCATCCCGCGCACGGTAGGCTGGCTGGCCCAGTGGCAGGAGATGCTTACTGATCCGGAGCAAAAGATCGCGCGGCCGCGCCAAGTCTACACTGGGCACGAACCACGTGAGTTTGTGCCGGCTGAAAAGCGGGCGCCAGTCTTGGCCGCGACCCGTTAAGGCTCAGGAGAATCCCAAGAGCTTGACCGACCTGGGAGTGAAATACAATTCGGCAGCAGGAGCTCGAGCTTGCTGAAAAGGACGCGCGATGCAGCAGGTATCGCTAGACACTGCACCTGCGTCCATCTGGTCCTGCTTCTTTCGGCCTGTCTTATTTCAGTCTGCGCGCTGATACCCGCTCAGGTTCGGGCCCAGGAGAAGTCACCCCAACCGCTCAAACAGGATGAGAATTGCCTCACCTGCCACGGTCAAGCAGGGATGACGTCGGCCAGCGGCAAGAGCATCTCGATTGATCCCGCCAAGCATGCAGCCAGCGTCCACGGCACTTTGGGATGCAACGACTGCCACACCACCATCAAGGACTATCCGCACCCCGACAAAGTTGTGAAGGTTCGCTGCTCGACTTGCCACAGCGACGAAGCTTCTCATGTGGCGAAGAGCATTCACGGCGCGCTCGGCGAAGGAGCCTGCCAATCCTGCCACGGCGATCCCCACGAGGTGACTGCGTCGGCCCAGACGGCGCCGGCAAAATGCGCGCAGTGCCACACCGATGAAGTGAAAGACTTCCGGCACAGCATACACGGACAGGCGGCCGCGGCAGGCGACCCGGATGCCCCGAACTGCATGTCCTGCCACGGGGCGGTCCATCAGATCGACGCTTCGAGCGATACGGCTTCGCCGGTCGCCAAGAAGAATCTGCCGGACACTTGCGCTTCCTGTCATAGCAACCCGCAGTTCCTCTCACGGCATAAGATTCCCTTCGCACATCCTGTGGAACTCTATCGGCAAAGCGTGCATGGACGAGCGGTGTTGAGCGGGAATGAGGCCGCAGCATCCTGCTCGGATTGTCACGGGAGCCACGGAATCTTTCCCCCGCAAGATGCGCGTTCCAAGATCAACCATTGGAATATCCCGGCAACCTGTGGGCAGTGCCACGCCGACATCAGTAAGACGTATCTCGAAAGTGTCCACGGACAAGCCATGAAGGCCGGCGAGTCTGGTGCGCCGGTGTGCAGCGATTGCCACGGGGAGCACTTAATCCTGGGGCCGAAAGAACAAGGATCGCTGGTGAGCGCAGCCCGCGTCTCGTTGGCCACCTGCGGGCGATGCCACAGCGATGAACGCCTGGCGTTGCGTTACAACCTGCCCGCCGACCGCGTTCCTTCCTATGCCGATAGCTACCACGGCCTGGCCATGCGG
Source organism: Terriglobales bacterium (assembly GCA_052147055.1). Taxonomy (GTDB): domain Bacteria; phylum Acidobacteriota; class Terriglobia; order Terriglobales; family Acidobacteriaceae; genus JABCZH01. The sequence continues at coordinate 47,055 of JBKQLO010000047.1, read as the reverse complement.
GGCGGATCCCAGAGTGTCGCCAATTGTGCTTCCTGTCATGGTGTGCACAATATTTTTCGATCGACCGACCCGAGGTCGACGGTGAACCCGGCTAACCTGGCAAAGACCTGTGGAGCTTGTCACGCCGGCGCAGGTGACCATTTCGTCATCGGACCGGTGCACGTGCAAACTGCGACGGGCGCGGCGCATCCGGTCGTCAGGTGGATCCGTTGGACTTATTGGGTCCTCATTCCGCTCACCCTTGGCTTCATGATTCTGCACAACCTGCTGGACTTTCTGTCGAAGCTTATCCGCCGGCAGCCACGACACGAAAGCGGCGGGCAAGTGTCGCGGATGAATCGAAACTTCCGAATTGCCCACTGGGGCGTGATCCTGAGCTTCCCGACCCTGGTGTTCACGGGATTTGCACTGAAGTATCCCGAGGTCTGGTGGGCACGTCCACTGTTGATCTGGGAGGGCCACTTCGCGTTTCGCGGGTTGTTACATCGTAGCGCGGCGATCGTGTTAATCGCCGCCACGGTCTACCACGTGATTCACCTGGCGAGGAACCGTCGGGACCGCTTGTTCCTGAAAGCGATGCTGCCCGACGCGAAAGATGTCACCGATCTGGTGCAGGTGTTCACCTACAATCTGGGACTCACCAAAACCGAACCGCGCTTCGCGAAATTCAACTACGCGGAAAAGGTGGAATACTGGGCGTTCATGTGGGGAACCGTGGTGATGACGGTCTCCGGCTTTTTGTTGTGGTTCAATAATTTCACGCTGCGCCATTTCCCCAAGTGGGTGTCGGACGCGGCCACCGCCGTGCATTATTACGAGGCGTTGCTTGCCACCTTCTCCATTCTGCTGTGGCACTTCTACATGGTGATCTTCGATCCCCTCGTCTATCCGATGGATACGGCCTGGCTCAACGGCAAAGTTCCAGCCGATCATTACCGCCATTCCCGCCCGGAGTATTTCCGAGCCTTGGAACGGGCCCACCTGGTCGAACTGCCCACTGAGCCTGCCGACTACGGTGAGGAGCAAGGAACGGCTGACGATCCCAACGGCGACCCACCCGCGAAGGCCTAAGCGACAGTAGCAAAACCCTCCTGAGAGTAGCGATTTGCGTCACCACCAGCTGTGACGCCCCTCACAGCGTTCGGGCTCGCCTCGGTACACGCTCTTACCTGAAGGAGGATTTGGCCGGCCTCCTTTAGTCTGAGTCTGCGTGCCCGCCGGTTTCTGGATTTGGACCGCAGACTCTTAACGACCTCTAACCCTTTCGCAAGGAGAACTTTCGATGCTACATCTCGATACTGGGAATACTGGTTTCATGATTCTATGCACCAGCCTGGTCATGTTGATGACGCCCGGACTCGCATTCTTTTATGGGGGCCTGGTAGGACGCAAGAACGTACTCGCCATCATGATTCAGAGTTTTGTCTCCATGGGCTGGACGACGGTGATCTGGTACCTTTACGGCTATTCTCTCTGTTTTAGCGGGGACTGGCACGGGGTCATCGGCAACTTCCACAACGCATTTCTGCGCGGGATTGATCTTAATACCCCGTCGCCGAATATCACGATCCCGGCATTTGTGTTCATTGCGTACCAGATGATGTTCGCCATCATTACTCCAGCTCTTATCTCGGGCGCATTCACCAATCGGGTCACCTTCAAGGCGTACATGCTGTTCCTGACCGGTTGGTTGACCTTTGTTTATTTTCCGTTTGTGCACATGGTCTGGGGCGGAGGCTTCTTACAGCAATGGGGTGTAAAGGACTTTGCCGGTGGCATCGTGGTTCACAACATTGCGGGCTTCGCTGCTCTGGCATCCGTTTTGTATGTGGGCAAACGCCGTGTTTTGGACCGCGGACCGCACAGCATACCGCTAGTGGCGCTGGGCACGGGACTACTGTGGTTCGGATGGTACGGGTTTAATGCCGGCAGCGAAATGCGGGTCGATTCGGTGACTGCCACTGCGTTTCTCAATACTGATGTGGCAGCTTCCTTCGCGGCTGTCGCCTGGTTGCTGGTGGCATGGTTCAACGAAAAGAAGCCAAAGTTCCTCGGCTTGCTGACGGGAGCTGTCGCCGGACTGGCCACCGTCACTCCCGCAGCCGGGTATGTTTCTCCGACCACTGCGGTCATCATCGGCTGTGTTTCTGGGGTGGTTTGCTACTACGCGGTTGAGATGAAAAACAAACTGCACTGGGACGACGCGCTGGATGTTTGGGGAGTGCACGGTGTGGGTGGTTTTCTCGGCATTATTATGCTGGGGATTTTCGCCAGCAAGGCCTACAACCCTGCGGGCGCGGATGGCTTGCTCTACGGCGATCCGACGTTCCTGTTGAAACAAGTCGTGGCGGTTGTCTTCTCATCGGTCTGGGCATTCGTTTTCACTTACGCCATGCTCAGGATTATCGATGCATTCACGACGGTGAAAGTCACCGAAATGAGCGAGGAAATCGGCCTCGATGAATCCATCCACGGGGAGCACGCCTACGAAGACGTCTTCCACAGCGATGACCTGGCGCGTGTCGTAAACCAGGCCCATGAGGAGGAGCCGCTAGCTGGCCGGAAATGAGCAGAAAAGGACTCTGGCGGGCAACACGCCGGACCTTGCGGAAACTGGTCGTGGCAGGGGTGATGGTAACGTCACCCCTGCATGTACTTGCGCAGGCCGGTGCTCCCACGCCGGATCCGGCCGCTGACCCGGTCGCTGTTGTTGGCACCGGGCAGGAAGGATCCTGGTGGAAGGGAGTTTCTGCCAACGGCTACCTGTCGCTCTCCTACACTTCCAACCTCAATGATCCCAGCCCTCGTATAGACCAGTTCCGGGTTTTCGACTTCAACGATAATGATCCCCAACTGGACGTCGCCGAACTCGTCATTCAACGCGCCATCAGCGAACCCAAGCAATTCGGTTTTCGCTTCGACCTGATCGCAGGTTCGGGTGTTCCCGAAGTTACCGCCGCCTACGGACTGTTTCGCGATATGCGCACTGGAATCGCGCACCATTTAGATATCCCTCAACTTTTCATTAGCTACATCGCGCCCGTCGGCAAAGGCCTGCGCTTCGATCTGGGGAAGTTTACCTCTTTCATGGGATACGAGGTGATTGGCGGATACGATGGATATAACGATAATTTCAGCCGCAGCTTCAGCTTTGGATATGGCGTCCCGTTTACCCTTACCGGGCTGCGGTCGTCCTATTCTTTCACTCGTAAGATTGCGGCAACGGTCTCAGTGACGAACGGGTGGGACGACGTTCAGAGACTCAACCACGCCTACAGCGTCGGGACGCAACTGGCGCTGACCCCAACGAAAACGACCAGCATTTCTGTCAACTTCATCCACGGGCCCGAGCGCCGGCAGGATACCCACGACCAGCGCAGCGTCTATGAATTGGTCGCCACCTGGAAGCCGGTCGCAAAGCTTACCCTGGGCGGCGATGGACTCTATGGTCACGAAGAGAATGGTGTTGCTATTGGTCATGACGCGCTGTGGAAAGGCCTGGCCGGTTATGCCAAGTACAGTCTTACCTCCAAGTTTTCACTGGCATTCCGCGGGGAAGTTTTCTACGACGGCGGTGGTACCCGAACTGGCACTGACCAAACTTTGCAGGGATTCACTTTCACTCCCGAATACGATTTGAGCGCCAGGTTCTCCCGGTTGAACTCTCACTTCCGGAAGGCAGACGGAAAGTTCGCAGTACGAGGCGAAGTGCGGCAGGACCTCTCGAACAAGAATGTGTTTCTTGAAGGCAGCAATCCCATCAAGAGAGGACAGTTCACCTCGGCAGTGAACTTGATTTATCTGTTCTGAGTGCGTGCCTCAAGAAACTACGCGTCCTCGGAAGAAATCGCTCTAGGAAGGCGGCTCTAACGCGGGAGGGGGCCGGTGGTCAGACCGGCCCATGGCAACGGTTTCTTCTACGCTGTGATAAGCGATTCCAAGGCAACACGGTTGGGGATCACCAGCGTGCAGCCGTTCTGCTGAATGAGATGTTGCTTCTTGAAACCAGCAAACAGCCGGCTGACGGTCTCTCGCGAAGTGCCAATCATCTGGCCGATTTCTTCGTGAGTCAAAGCCAGCTTCACTTGCGTGGGGTTTTTGGCTTCGGTGTTGTGATCGAGCCATCCCACCATCAGTCGAGCCAGCTTTTCACTGGCTGAGTCGGAAAGCATCAGGTCACGAATTTCGCGGCAGGTACAGGCATAGTCCTGGCTGATGTGCCGGGTCACCCACAGAGCGAGCTCGCCGTGCTGGCGCATAAGGCGCAGCAGATCGCTTTGCCGCAGGAAGCTGACCTCACACGGTTCCTGGGTTTCGGCCGTAGCTTCATACTGCCGTCCGGAAACCACTGCGGCAACCCCTAGCGGATCACCGGCTTCGATAATTCGCAGGATCAGCGTCCGGCCGTCGCTGCCACAAATGGAGAGCTTCACCCGCCCTCGACGCACAATGAACACTCCACGCGGTGACTGCCCCTCGGCGAACAGAACCGCTCCTGTGGGGTAGGTGGTGGTAAGTGCTTCTTGCTCAAGGGCATCGACTACGGCAAGAGGAAGATCGTCGAAGGTTTTGTCCACCGGCGCTAATTTTTGGGTGCTGTTTACGATGTGCGTTGCCATATTAAGTGCCTCCACTCACTGCTACTATGGCAAGTCCCGAGCCAATCTCCCAAACTAGGGCAGATTTCGGTGGAGTTATTCTAACTGTAACAAAATAAATGGTTTGTTATTAAATAACTCGCAGCGCGTTTGCCTGTTGCCTAGCGAAGATGTGCCCTGAAGTGCGTGTTTTCACTCAGCGATGTGTGATCCCCATCACCAAATTGATGGTTATCAGAACGGAGGCCTCTCGTCTATCCCAACGTCGCGTGGATGGTATTCAGCAAAGCGGTCCGGGAAAAGGGCTTTTCGAGGAGGGTTATGCCGCGCTTCAGCATTTCGCGTTCGGCAATCAATTCACCGGTATAGCCTGACATGTATACGACTTTCAGGGCGGGGTGAGAGACGTTCAGGCGCTCAACCAATTCAGGACCACTCATGCGGCGCATCACTACGTCGGTCAACAACAGATCAATTGGACCGGGATGAGACTCCATCCATTCCAGGGCGGATTTCCCGTCATCGGCCTCGACTACCGTATAGCCGTGTTCCTGGAGGACTTGCCGAGTCAAGCTGCGCATGATTTCGTCATCTTCCACGAGCAGAATCGTAGTCCCTTGGCGTTTCGGAGCGACCGTCTCCACTTCAGGTTTGGACGCGAGCCCGATTTTGTGGTCCGCGCTGGGGAGATAGATCTTGAACGTCGTCCCGTGTCCCGGTTCACTGTAGACCAGGATGTGTCCTGCGCTCTGTTTGACAATGCCATACACCGTGGCCAGGCCCAGGCCGGTTCCCTTGCCGATCTCTTTGGTGGTAAAGAAAGGCTCGAAGATGCGCGCCATAGTAGCTTCATCCATGCCGGCGCCGGTATCACTGACCGCAAGCAGGACGTACTTGCCTGCCGCCATGGCTTGATGCTGTTCGGCGAAGGTCTCGTCAAATCTCACCGCACCGGTTTCGAGAATGAACTTGCCGCCGCGAGGCATAGCGTCGCGCGCGTTCACCGCGAGGTTTACCAGGATCTGGTCGAGCTGGCCCGGGTCCGCCTCAACCACCGCGGTTGATGATCGGGGCAGAATGAGAATTTCGACGTCATCACCCATCAGCGGACGCAAGAGCTTGCTGATGTCCTTCAGCCGTTCGTTCACATCAAGGACGCGAGGTTGGATGGTCGAGGTCCGGCTGAAGGCGAGCAGTTGTTTGGTCAATGACCTGCCCCGCTCGGTTGCCTTCTTGATGTTCTCAACGTAGAGCGACGGTTCGGCGGCGGGATCGATGCGGTCACGCAGGAATTCCGTGCAGGCATTGATGATGCCCAGGATATTGTTGAAATCGTGCGCGACTCCTCCCGCCAGCCGTCCGATGGCTTCCATCTTCTGGGATTGACGAAGCTGCCCCTCAGCCCGTTTCTGGTCCGTGATGTCACGCGCAATCGCTGACGCTCCCACGATCTCGCCAGTGGCGTCGCGCAACGGCGACACCGAAATAGAGACGTTCAACTGGCGTCCGTCTTTCGCGACTCGTACCGATTCATAGTGCTCGATGCTTTCGCCACGCACAATTTTCTGTAGGATCTCCGAGATTTCTTCCGGACGATCACTGGGAGCCAGAAGGGATATGTGCTTCCCGACGATCTCTTCGGGCGCGTAACCATAGATGTGCGCGGCTCCCTTGTTCCAACTGGTAATAATGCCGTCCAAGTCTTTGCTGAGGATCGCATCTTCGGATGAATCAATAATCGAGGCCAGCCGCGACCGGTACTCTCCGAGCTGCTCAGTGGTTCTGCGATGCAGTTCTTCATTCGCCCGGCGCAGTTCCTCGGCGATTCTCTTGCGATCGCTGATGTCACGGATCGCACTCAAGACCAACGTTCCATTCTCGGTGGAGACAGGACTGAGGCTGATTTCTACCGGGAACTCCGAGCCATTACGCCGCTTTCCATACAGATCCAAATCCGCTCCCATCCGTCGAGTCTTCGGTGTCTCCGCGAAGGTCTGGCGATGATGGTGGTGCTGGAGGCGATAGCGCTCGGGGACGAGCATTTCGATCTTCTGGCCAATCAGTTCATCGCGGTCATAACCAAACAGCTCTTGGGTTTGGGAATTGACCTGAATGATGATGCCGTCGCGATCAACGGCGACGATGGCGTCCGGAAGGGTCTCCAAGAGATCACGGGAAAGGAGTGCCTCAGCCATAGTTTTGGCGGAGAGCGAAGACGCGGGCTGCTTGTGTTCAAAGGAAGGTCGTGACATGCCGCTCGGGTGTTTTGAACTCGGTCTCTAAATCTACGTCGGAACCGGCATGCGTGTAAAGGCGAGGGGTACGAGAGAACACAGCAGAATGAAACACTTCCGGGCGAGACGTGATTTTCATCACCAGACGCGGTGACATCAGTCACGGTAGGCCAAGCGTGCTTTTGCGAACCTAGTCGGGAAGCTGCCTGAGCCAATGCAAATAGTTCCACCATCGCTAGAAATACGCTCTACTCAAACAGTACGTCGTGATGTGGGTGAAAACACGGCCAAACTCACCATTCCCCAGAAAGAACACCGACGCGCACTGGTCGTGCCTCGCGAGCATGGGGCATGGGGGATGTTGCTGGTTCCCCTGTTGACGGGAGCAGCCGTTGGCTTGCTGGCAGGAGGACGCGTCGCTCCGGTTCTGCTGTTGACCATGGCAGTCCTGGCGCTGTTCTGGCTAAGGACGCCGGTTGAGAGTTGGCTCGGCACCAGCGGTGTACGTGTCCAGACGTGGCAGGAACGCCAGTTAGTGTTCAGCGTCATGCTGCCACTTGCTACCATAGCCACGGTCACTCTAATCGTCCTCTTCTGGCACGGCAAGAACCGCGGACTGGTCTGGCTTGGAATGATCGCCTTCGCCGCTCTTGCGGCACAGGTGTTCTTGAAAAGAATGGGACGGACGACGCGAATGGCGGGGGAAATGGCGGGGGCCCTGGCATTGACCTTGACCGCGCCCGCCGCATACTCCGTTTGTACAGGGCGGCTCGATGCCAGAGCGTGGGCGCTGTGGCTGGTCAATTGGCTGTTCGCTGCCGACCAGATCCACTTCGTGTGGCTCAGAATCCGTGGGGCGCGAGCTGCAGGGTGGAGTGAGAAGCTCACACTAGGCTGGAGTTTCCTGGCCGGACAAGTCTTCCTCGGTGGGATCTTGGCGCTTGCCTATCATTTCACCTGGGTACCGGGATTAACCTTGATTGCCTTTGGTCCGGTCTTGTTTCGTGGTTTCGGTTGGTTCGGGCAAAGGCCTCAGCCAATTGTGGTCCGCCGACTCGGCTGGACGGAACTGGCCCACGCGGTGGCCTTCGGCATACTCCTTACCGCCAGTTTTTGCCTCATTTTGTAGCTCGATGGAATGAAGTCTATCGTCCCAAAGCTGCGATAGTCACTTCGCTTTGTGCCAAAGCGCACCGCGATGACAGTCATCCATCACTGCATTTGTAAAACCGCTCGTGGTAAATTTCCCTCGGCCCGAGCTCCCGGCGTCCGGGAAGCGCCCATGCCTCTTTAGACCGAGGGCCCCTGCCTAGACCGCGTTCTGATCCCACAAAGAGAGGAGTATTGCCATGTTTGCCCGTATTCTTGATTTCGAAGTCAAAATGGAGAAGAAAGAGGAGTTCGTCAAGACCATGAAGAACCAAGTCCTGCCCATCCTCAAGAAGCAGACCGGCTTCATGGAGATTCTGCCGTTTTTCCCGGAGAAGATGAGAGAGGAGAGGGTGTTTACCATCAGCCTCTGGGCCACCAAGCAGGATGCCGACCGCTATGAGAGGGAGTTCTATCCCAAGATCAACGATATGCTGAAGCCATTCCTGACCTCGCCGGTTGAGGTGAACTACTACAAACTTGAGACCACACTCTGCGAGCACTTCATGGAGACAATGGCCGCTTAAGGCCGTCAGCATTGATGAGATGAACGATTCGAAACCCCGGGGCGAATGCTCCGGGGTTTTTCACACGTCTGCTACTGCTTTGCCACTTCAATGTTTTCCGTGGGCACTTGTATGTTGATGGGTGCATTCCAGTCGTAATAGGTTGTGACTACGCCGCCGGTGCCCATAACAATCTGCCGGGGTAAATGGGTCCCTTTATCGAGGCAAATGGAGTAACTCATTTTCTTATCGGCTGGGGCTTTTCTCTCGGTGCCATTCTTGTCGGGATGGCGGAACTGAACTGCCCATTCCTGGCAGACCCCACCGTCAAGTCGGACCAACGGACCACGCACTGCGACGGCATTACCCGCGTCCACCAGTTTAGAGAGTATGGAGGTCAAATCGCGACCTTCATTCATGATGGCCCAAGGTGCGCGCATTCCCGGACTGTCTCCGCAGGGATAGAAGTCCGGCGTCGCGGTTGATTTCTGCCAGCTTTCTTCATTGGCCTTCACGAACGCCTCTCCGCCAACCCGGATGGTCTCGTAATGACTCTGTCCCAATTTACCGGTCATGCGCTCGTGATCCGGGCAGAGGACTTCCGACGTGGTAACCAGGGGCTCGCCGGGATGCATGCGCATCTCAGTTTTCATGCGCCAGCTCTTGGCTGCGTTCTTAACCGTCACCGCGTTTTGCAGCTCGGACTTGCCGCTCACGAATACTGCCCGAACCGAAGCCCAGACACGCGGACCGATACCGACGTCGAAAGAGGCGTTGGGGAATGCCGATTCCTTGTTGCCGCACCCTGTCATAAGGGCTAAACCCGCCACAATTCCGATGAGTACGATTTTCCTCTTCATAACTCTCCTGTCGTCAGATGAACCGGCAAACGCCGCATCTAGCTGCGGTTACTCTAAGGCATTCAATATGCCAAATTCGCGGAGTAGAACTCGCTTCTAGCGGGCTGTGTTTTCAATGGGTTACCTCAAACAAAGAGCCGGTTTCGAGGTTCATTTTGGGCCATATTGCGCGCTGGTAGCGTGGTTTGACACCTCAGAACCTGAGGTTCTTATGGTCGGTGCCATGGCACATCAAGTTGCAGGTTCCATGTCCGACCCCGGTCTGCACGTAGGATAACTGGCCCGCACTGTTGGGGGCGACGATACTCAAATCAAAATTCATCAGCATGGGCGACGATGATGCGTGCGGGTCATGGCAAGTGGAGCAGGCCGCGCCCGCCTGCTGTACGTGCTCCCGATGTTTGAAGCTGCGGTCCTGCATGATGCTGCCCTGAACGTCGTGGCACTTGTCGCACAATCCGTAGTTGTTGGGCGTGTACGCAACCCCTGAGGTTGACTTGCCAGGCATCGCCGGGGGAGGTTCCAACATGCTCTGGCGCTCCAACAGGTGAGGGATGTTGGAAGCGTGCGGTCCCGAGGCTCCGTTGGTACCAATTCCCAGATTGCTGCCGGTGTCGTTGTTGTGACAGTCCGTGCAGTATATGTAGCTTGATGACGAGAGCGTGCGATTGGGCAAGGCAGTTCCGCCCGGCGAGATGGGAGCCGGACGCAGGCTGGGTACTTGTCCGCCCGGACCACCGGAAAGGTTCCCCAGCCGTACCACGGGATGGTAGGAAGCGCCGAATGCAAACTCGATGCGGGTATTGTTTCGATTGGGATTCCCCACATAGAATTGCCGCTGCGGATTTCGTCCGAAGCCAGTGCCGCCGGTTCCAGTGTCCATGGCTTGTGGCTTGTTGGCGCTGTCCCCGTGGCACTTGAAGCATATTTCATATTCATTGTTGGCAGCCGGCATGAAGGAATTCGCCTGGGACTGGCCCTTGACACCAAGCAATGCTCCACTCACCAGCGGCGGTTGACCAACGGCGTTGTTGGAATAATGCGCATTGTGACAATCCACGCACTCAGCGTGCCGGATGGTTCCGGGACTGGTCTCCGGCATGGGGTACAACGCCGAGGTTGGGCTCTCCGAGGCATCATGGATGCCTGACACAGTCTGAACCGGATGGCGATACATCTTTACGAATTCATTTCTAATATTGATGTTGGTCACCGCTCCGTCGTGGCACTGGTAGCAGGTGTTCTCTTCCGGAAGTTTCAAAAGTCGCTGGGCGACCTGAGCCGAATGAGGACGATGGCAGCTCTCGCAGCCATTTCTGCTCACGCCCACATAGCCGGTATGCGCGCCCTGGGTGTTCGTATAACGCATGTCCTCGGCCAGGTCCGGCGGCCGGGAGTGCGCCGAGGTCATCCATCCCGGCGTCTGATGACAGCTTTGGCAGATGGCGGACGACTCGTTCGATTTCACCAGGAACTTGTCGACCGTGGGATCAATGGATTCCTGATGGGGGTCGTGGCAGCTTGTACATTGAACTTTGCCGTTTGCATCCAGATGGACCGCGTCTCCTGGCGGCGGTTTGTGAATGTCGGCGGCGAGCTTGGGCACGAAGCCGAAGGGATGATCGTCGGCGAATCCTTCCCCGGCTCCTGCCAGGTTGGAAGGTGAACTGGCCGGTAGCGCGTAACTGTTGCCCTGAACGAATTGGATCAGCCCATCATTCTCCGTATCGCCCAGCGCGATGGTCCCATCATGACAACTCAAACACAGCTTGGACGAGTCCTGTGGGCCGATAGGAGTGATAATCGCCTGAAGCGTGCTGCTGCTGTACGTGGGAAAGCTCCTTTCCGAAAGCTTCTGATTCCAGATCATCGGGCCGGACACGGCGTTATGAGGGGTATGGCAGAACATACAGACATCCTGCTTGGAAACGGAGTGGATGGGGGCGGATGATGCCGCCCGGAAATCGTGCTTGCTGTTGATGATAAAACTTTTTCCTTTAGCCGCCCGAACCTTAACGTCGCTAGCGGCGGCTAAAGCCAGCACCAACAGGAGGGTAATTCGCCACCGCATCAGTGCCCCCCTCCGGCTCCGGACGGCGGGACCAGAGTGATGCCTCCTTCAGGCCGGGCATGAAAGATTTCCACGCGCCGGTTGTAGGCGTCCGCTACATAGATCCGGTTGTCGCCATCCACCGTGATGCCGGTGGGCAAAAAGAACTCGCCGTCCGCGCTACCGGTGTGGCCGAAGAAAAACAGCAGGTTCCCCTCCGGGCTATAAACCTGCACGCGATCGTTGCGTCCTTCGACCACGTACACCCGGCCCTGGCGGTCGAGCGAGATCCCTTTCGGCTTATCGAACTCTCCAATCGCATCTCCCAGCCGGCCGAAAGCGGAGATCACGGTTCCGTTCGGGTCCAGATGCTGTACCCGGAAGTTCAACGAATCCATGACCCAGAGCATTCCGTCGGGAGCCACTGTGATTTGCGTGGGATAGTTGAACTCCAGCGGACCCTCTCCGGGCCTTCCCAGGCGATTGATGACTTTGCCATCCAGCGTCATCGCCACCACATTCATTGCAACCGTGTCCACGACGTAGAGCCGGCCCCGCTGCTTGTCAATCGCCAGTCCGGTGCAGCGTTTGAAGATGCTCTCTTCTTTATCGATTGCACCGATGGTGCGCAGGAACTTGCCTTCCGAGGTGAACACAAAAATGCGGGCTCGAACCGAATCGGAAACGTAAATCCTGCCATCAGCGTCGGTATCGATGGCGATGGGAGCCGCAAACGGATCCCGGTCAGGAGGGTGGAAGGTCTTGTATTTTCGGCGGACAGGGTCGAAGACGTGAACCACGCGCTGCCGCGTGTCGGCGACCAGGACCCGGCCCCGGGCATCGACCGCGATCCCATAGGGCATCATCATGGCCTGCTTGCGATCGTCCAGGCCAACAATCCTCTTCACCCATTTCTTGAAAAAACCAGGCTTGGGAGTTACATCGGCTGCGCTGCGCAGCGTACCGACCCATTCCAGTTGTGGAGGAAGGATAACTTGAGGAGGTTTGGATTCCGCGTCGCTCGCTGGCCACGACCAAAGGGCAACAAAAATAACCAGGATGCTGCCTGCCCACAACAACCGCGTCCTCGAGATTTTCAATGGGTTCACAGCTCTCGCCATCAGAAAAGGTTGAAGCTCCTCCGGATGCGGAACCAGTAGCGATTGATTCCCAGTCCACTCAGACTATCATTCTGGTTGATCGAACTGCGCAGGTTGCCAACCCCGCCGTCAATGCTGACTCTGCCGATCCGGTACTGTGCCCGAACTTCCCACAGCCGATAATTCTGGGTCGAACTGATAAGCAGGTCGCTCTCCTTACGGTAATCGGCATCGAGCTCAAGGTTTCTCTTTACGCGTCCGAGCAGGTTTATACCTGTGCTCCGGCTCGTCAGATTCAAGAGGGGTGTCGAAATCAACTGCGCAATCGGCAGTGGCACAAAAAAACTGGACTGGCCGGTAAGGGCGGTAGGGAAGATCAATCCTGACCCATCGTTGAATCCCCTGCTCGCACTCAAATGAAATCTGCGGTGCTCTATCTGAGCGACGTAATTATTGTATGCACGTTTGGTTTCGCCGGAAATACTCAACAGGTCGATCTTGCCACGGTCCATGCCGCCGCTCAAACGGACGCCCCAGAATCGGGTGGTTTCCGCTTGTGCGCCATAAGTGTTGAACTGGCTAAAGCCGCCAATTTCCTGCACCAAGTTCAAGTGTTCGTAACGGTAGTCTCCCGTCAGGTGAACTTTCTGCACATTGCCCCAGCCCACCCGGCTGTCCACATTATTGGACCAGCCGTTTCCACGGTTGCTGAAATTCGTCGCCATGGTCTGCATCACACCGGTATAGGTGCCGGACAGATCAAAGCCGCGCCATCTCTTGGTCACCGCGACACCGGAGGAAGATTGGAACAATGATGTCTCGGACTCCGCCGTTGGCGAAAGTGGGCTCAGATGGTCGTATTGCACGTCTTGAAAAATGCGGACTGGCTGTGCCACCTGGTAACTGACTCCGGCATCCACGCCCTGGGTGTCCAGCGTAGGGGGATTCAAAATCGTGACTCCCTCCGAAGTGGCCGCGAAGTTGTTCTGCTCGTTCAAGTGCGACAGGTAATACGTGTAGTGCGAGGAAAGCTTCTGCGTGTGTTGAACCTGCAGACTGGAGGAAAGCAGGAAGTTGTCACTGGTGGATGTACCCGTTCCGGGAAAGTCGTAGGAATAGTGTTGGTCTCGTACATCGGTGCTGAACACTGCCTTGTCGGCCCAGAACCGCCGGTAAGCTCGCGCGTTCAATGTCCGGTAGTCCTCCCTGGCGCCGCCGCTGCCGAAATCCAGGCCGCCCAGACTGGTCTCGTCGAGCTTGCCCACGTTGAAGCCGGCGCTCCAGTGCCACTCGAGGGTACTGTCATTGGCCTGTGCCGACCAGTCAGATTGCTTGTATCCCGCATTGGATAAGGAATCCGCCCAGTTCACAGCGTTGCTGTTGTCGCTATACCCAAAGACCAAGTGTGGGACGCTCGGTAAATTGATCGTCCATTGTGCTCGGAATTGCGTGATGGTCGTGTTCGACCCGAAAATGCTGCCCGAAGTGTCCGCCCCCGTGTGCTGGTAAAAAACGTCAAACGGACAATGACTGGCCGGCAAAATATGGGCGCTTATTCCGCCTCCGAGAAGATCGTTGCTATAACCCAGCTCACTCACCGAGCTGGCCCCGCGTTGAAAGTTGAAGTTCGAATCAAAAGTGATAAACCTTGGGTCCTTCACGATGCCACTGATGTCCATCCCAAAGTCTCCCCCGAAAAAGCTGCTGGGGGTCGTAAGCGAGGATTCGCCCAGCGTGTTGTTCACAGGTGTGAAGCTGTTACTGGAAAAGTCGAAGCCAACCGTACCGCGAGCATGCAAGCCTTCCAGCATCTCTTGAGCAGTGCAGGGGAGGATCGAGAATAGCCCGAGTGCCGTTAGGGCCCGGATTTTGTTTGCCCACCTCATATCTCTAACTCTTTCCGGTTCCCTCGGCGAAAAAACTGAGAGAGGCGCGGGGGCGCCTCTCTCCTCTCACTTTATAGGTGGCAATAATTGCAGAAAACCCCGCCGGTGGGGATGCCGCTGGTCGGGAAGTTCTGCTCGAAGATGCCGGACTGGCCGTTGTGTGCATCATGGCAGGTCCAGCATTGCATTTTGCCGTTCTCCAATGGCACGGAGCCGGCTGCATCGACCGAGGTCATACTGGCGGGAGCCAGGACTCCGGCTTGCGGAATCCAGGACGCGCCGTAGTAGGTGAAATTCACAGGGTGGGTGTTCGTAAGATTGCTGATCACGTAACTATTGTTAAGTGTTGCCATCGTCTCAGTGTTGGTAGCGCCTGACACGCTCACGTAGAACGAGTCGATGGCGACCGTGCCGTCATGGCAGCTCAAGCACAGGTTGCTAGTCACGTAACCCGGGCCGTTGCTGCCGCCAAGATCGGCGATGTTGGTTCCATAAGCGTTGAAGGAGTTGCTGGAGTACACGCCGTAGGTGGTCACAGAAGAAAGCGTGTGGTTCCAGAGCAGCGGTCCATTCCAGGTCTGGAAGGTATCGCTGCCGCGCTTGTGCGCAATGTGACAGAAGTTGCACAGAGCGTAGCTGGACGATGTATTGCCCAGCGCGATGCCGCCCGTCTCCCCAGCGCGCAGGTCATGATCTGAGTTGATGATGTAGGCCTTTGACGGCTTTTGGGCGAAGCCCATCGTGGTCACGATGGCAACCATCAGCAGGATCAGGCCGATTGTTCTTGCGGTTTTCATAAAACCTCCTGAGTTATGAGTTGTACAACCCTTACCTCTATGAATTACTTGCACTTCAGCAGTACTGCTTTTCTGCAGAGCACGATCGTGCACAACAGAAGTCATTTCAGTCCCGGTCACGTTACTTGCCTCCCAGGAACTGGAAGATCTGAACCCGGGCGTTGAGGTTGTCGCTGACATATACGCGGTTATTCCGATCAATGGAAATTCCCAGCGGCACCTCGAATTGACCAGGGTCAGACCCCTTGGTTCCAACAAACATCAGAAAGTGGCCTTGCGCATCAAAGATCTGGAAGTTGTTGAAGGCTGCATCCACCACCCACAGGTGCCCTTCACTGTCGTACGCAATTCCTTTGGGCCGGACGAAAGCTCCGGGCCAGTATCCCTGCTTCCCGAAGCGGCGCACGAATTTGTAATCCGGCGAGAAAATCTCGACCGAACAGTTGCCGGTGTCGGTGACCGCAATGCTGCCATCGGGACCGACCGCAATGCCCACCGGGAAATTGAATTCCCCATTCTTGGTGCCACGCTTTCCGATCTTTGTCTCCAATTGCAACGTGTCCAGGTTGTAGACCAACACCTGGTGCAGATGAGAATCCACGACGTAAAGGCGTCGGCGCTGCTCGTCAAGAGCCATAAACGTCGGGTTTTTCATCCCGGTATCGTTTCCAAGGCTGGCTTGGATGTGGTTATTGGCGTCGAACTTCATGACCATGTGCAGAGCCGCATCGGATACGTAGAAGTTGTCCTTTGAATCGATCACAATCCCAACCGGCGTCTGGAAGACCATTCCCTGGTCGCCGCGGAAGCGAATGACTTCGTGCTTCTCTTTTTCCAGGATGTAGACGGTGTGTTTCTGGGTCGAAGCAATGAAAATGCGTCCTTTCGAATCCGCCGCTACGCCGGCAGGCTTTTCGAACATTTCCACTTTGTTGGGGTCGCCATTGCCCACCAGCCTGTCGACCCAGCCCTGCTTCTTTCTGGGCTCGATGTCGAAATTGTTGGAGTACGCCTCCAGGAACTTGACTCGCGGCTTGTCCGGAGGCAGAGGCCATATCAAGTTAACCGGCGCGGCGGGTTGTGGTTTGTCCTTTGCCGCCGCAGGCGGCTGGACCGCGGATCCCATGGCGAAGAGCAGGATCGTAAGGATTAGCGATTTGCAAGATCTCTTAGTCATGACTAGTTCGACCCCTTGGGAGATGGTGTTGCCGGCTGTTCATTTACCACTTTCTTCTGCCGATCTTGTACTTCCTTCCGGTTCTTGTCTTCGATTTCCCCATACTTCTTCTTGCTTGCGTCTTCCTGCTTGGTCTCAACCGCTTCGTGGCATGCGGCGCAAACATCGCCGTTGTGGGTTTTGGCCACGACGATGAGCTTGTCGGCGGGTGAGGAATGAGGTTGGTGGCAGCTCAGGCAGGACATTTTCCCGCCGCTTAGAGGATCGGTAATGTCCGCGATGGGATGTTTGGCAAAGGGATGCCCGGCCTTCACGCTGGCATTGGGCACCACTTTCTCGATTTGCTCAAAACTGTCCTTGTCCATGGTCTGGCTGCCGAACAGGCTGACGGTAGCGTCCAGCTTGGCCCGGTCCGCGTGGCATGCCATGCACAATGCATTCCCCTCCGCCCGCAGTTGCTTGGGATAGTCGCTGGTGTGGGGATCGTGGCAGGTGACGCACTGTCCTTTGTCGTAAGGCCCGTGCAGGTCTTCTTCTTTTGATTTCTCGTGGCAGCTGAAGCAAAGCTGTTCTTTCGGAGCCGTCAGGTTTACGGTCGTCGTGTCGCCGGCGGTCTTGACCTCATGGCAGGTGGTGCAGCCCATGGCGATTGCCGAATGCACGGCCTTACCCTTGGTTTTGTCGTCGTGACAGGAGGCGCAGTCAGCATCTTTGGCGAGGGGCACCGGATGCTCTGCCCCGACCGAACGTAACCCGCAGGCCAGGACTATCAGGAGAAGCCCCAAAATCGTCTTGTGTCCGTGCCTCACATCTGCCTCTGATAGTCCCTGGTGCACGGCAACCGCCCAAATCGGGAAGGAATGATGAATTCGTAAACATGGGTGTAATTGCTTGCATCACATAGGTTTGCGGTAGTTGTGTCCGTCAGCTCCCACCCGTCAGGTTTGGCGGGATTTCCGCAAATGGGCCTTCTTCCACAATGGGATTGGTGAAATGACGCATGCGATCCGCTAGTCGATGTAGTGTTTTTCAGCAGTTCCGAAATGGAGGTTTGACGTAGCATTCCCGTTCTGGAACTAGTTGACGCCTTTGGCTCCGAGCTCTCTAGGACTGGGATCACCGTTATGGGTGATCTTTCTCACAGCCCACTTCTAAGTTGCTGTCTTAGCGGACAGATCTACTAGCTGGGCCGCGGCCGGAGATGCGCCAAAACCCCGCGTACTCCAGTGAGCTTGTGCGATATGACCCACGCCGGGGCCATTGCGGCAGGTCCGGGAGTGGTCCATCTGTATGAATCTGAACGCTCTTTCTGATTTCTGCTGGTCTGGCGGGGAACGTGCTTTCCTTTACATCCGAACAAGGGGAAGAGATATGGCTGGAAACCTCACCTCCGTACCGCGCAAGACCTGGCAGACTCTCAGTTCGATCAAGACCGGCGTGATTCTGCTGATCATGGTCGTGATCATTTCCGCTGCGGGCACAGTCATTCTGCAACGCCCGGTGACCGAGGCGGACGAAATGCAGCGCGCGTATTCCCCTCAAGTACTGCGCACCCTCGACGGACTCGGCCTGACCGACATTTTTCACGCTTGGTGGTTCGTTGCTCTGCTGGTGATGGTGAGCCTGAGCATCGTGGCCGCGTCCATTCAGCGTTTCCCGAACTCGTGGCGCTACTACTCGCGTCCTTATAAGAGTCCCGATGAGACCTTTCGTAAGGCGCTGGCGACACAGGCACAGATTGTGATCAAGGACGAAGATAGTGGCCTGGCAGCGGCCGAGCATGTTTTCCAACGGGCGGGGCTCAAGCCAGAGCGCATGGTGCGTGAGAGCAGTTTTTCTGTGTTTGGCGAACGCAACCGGATTTCAGAGTTGGCCGTTTACATCGTCCATGCCAGCCTGCTGCTCATCTTTCTGGGTGGGATCGTGGATGCGTTGTACGGATGGCGTGGATATGTCGCCATTGCGCGCGGAGAGCAGTCGAGCCAGTTGGAGTTGCACAATGGAACCATTCGCACTCTGCCTTTTGCCGTTCGCTGCGATGCCGTCGGCCAGGATAATTACGCGGATGGAACCCCCAAGAAATGGTGGTCGAACCTGGCCGTCCTGGAAGACGGTCGCGTGGTGATGCGCAAAGAGATCGTAGTCAACGATCCTCTGGTGTACCACGGCGTCCGTTTCTACCAATCCAGTTTTGGAAACACCGGCAAGGTCGACAAGATTATGTTCACGGTTGGTCCGGCGAACGGGCCGGGTGAAACCAGAGAGATCGCACTGGCGCCGGATGAAACCCTCACGCTTGATGCTGACACCACGGTCCGCATTGCTGAATTCATTCCAGACTACGTGGTGCGTGACGGCCAGGTTTACACCCGTTCCACCCAGGTGGGCGACCCTGCCGTGCACTTGGTAGTCGAGTCCAAGAAATCGGGGAAAGCAGTAAATTTCTGGATCCCCCCGATCCCGGGTTTCGAACAAAATGCATCTTCCCCTTACAAGTTTCAAGCCACCGACTTGCAGATGGTCCACTTCACCGGCCTGCAAGTCTCTCATGAGCCCGGGCAGTGGGCGGTTTGGGCGGGTGTGATTGTGATGGGTCTCGGCCTGGGCATTGTCTTCTATCTTGTCCATATGCGGTTCTGGGCGGTACCGGTGCGCGACGCTCAGGGACGGTTGGTGCTTTGGGTCGGCGGTACTGCAAACAAGAATAAGGATGTGTTTGAGCAACGTTTCCGCAAGCTGGTGCAAGACATCGAGTCGGAAGTCAACGTGCAATCGCAATCGTGCGCCGCGGCGCATGCTACTTCACTGGCCGGCGATTAGAGTCCGGCAACGGAGGATGCTTTATGGCGCGTGCAAGAGTTGAACAGCAACCGGCGGCGACCGGCATGACCTTGGTGGTAATGGTCGGCCTGGGAGTTGCCTTCCTGCTGTTCATGGCGTTTCTAAACGTAGTCAAGAGTGGCAATCTGCTCAACGAATCCAACCTGCTTTATGCAGCCCTCATTTTTTATGCAGGCGCGGGGACGCTTTATCTGGGATTCGGAATCACCGGCATTCCTTCTTATGTGCGTTTTGCCTCACTATCGACGTGGGCTGGCGTGCTCGCCAATACCGGGGCCATCGCGCATCGCTGGTATGAAGCTGGACACCCACCGTTCGCCAGCATCTACGAGATGCTGCTCAGCTTTGTGTGGACGCTCGCGGTACTGACGTTGATTGCCGAGAAAAAGTATGGGGTGAAGGTCATCGGTACCGTGACCATGCCGCTCGCGATCGTGGGGGTTGTGCTGATGCAGTTGCTGCGGACGGAAGTACATCCGCTGGTGCCGGCACTGCAATCCACCTGGTTGCATGTCCACGTCACCCTGGCCATGCTCGCCTACGCGGCATGTGCGCTCAGCTTTGCGCTCGCGATGATGTTCCTCATCCAGGACAAGGTGAGAACCGAGACCTTCCTGGCCGCGACCAGCCTGTTCGGCATCGCGACTTACGCGGGCGTGCTGACTCGCTTCGAGAAATGGGGTGGTCTGAGCGTAGCCGCCTGGAATCCGGAAGAAAAATCGGAAGTGTTTCTGGCCAAAGGTGTCCGCCTGTTTGTTGTGATCCCCGATCTTGGTTGGCTGATGCTCCTGGTGCTTGCGGCGATCGCTACGCCGTTGTTTCTGTATCTGATCTGGCGCAAGACTGGCAATGAACACTCCATCGACATCGCGAACCGCGCGGTATTTGTCAGCATCCTGCTGCAAGTGCTGGCGCTGGTGTTTTTTCTATTACGCGCCCGTGATGGCCGCTACGGTTCGCTGGATGCTGAGGGCCTGTTCCCCACCAGCTTGGCTGCCAGCCCGTTCATTCTTTCGGGCCTGGTAGGAGGGATTTTTGTGTCGTTGCTGTACCTGTTACTGCTGTGGAGGCGCGAAGATCTGGAGCGCATGTTGCCCAGTGCAGAGGAACTCGACCGCATTACCTACAAGACCATCAGCATTGCATTTCCGTTACTCACCCTGATGATCGCGGCGGGCGCTTACTGGGCCAATCGCACCTGGGGTTCTTATTGGAGTTGGGATCCAAAAGAAACCTGGGCGGCGATTACCTGGTTGGTGTACGCCGGTTATTTGCACATGCGTATCACTCGGGGATGGCGTGGCCGGCGTGCCGCGTACTTCGCCATCCTGGGCTTTGCCGTAGTGATGTTCACTTTCTTCGGGGTAACTTACTTGCTGCCCGGACTACACGCTTATGCCTGACCGCCCTGAGTCCGCGGCGAAGGCCGCCGTGCCTGTGGCAGAGATAGCCCGCACCACGGCTGTGCCGTCCCATCCTTCGGGCTGGCCGGGCGGCGCCGGGCCTACCATGTCCGCAGGAACGACGCAGGAGGAGTTCGGAGTGAGTTCTGTACGGGTCAATTGGCAGCTCAAAGCTATCTTGCCGGTAGGGTTTGTGCTGCTGGCTGGGTTGTTGTTCTTTACCCTGGCAACCGTGTCTTTGCAGGACCCGGAGCGCCACGCGGTGCTGATGGTCGCAGGAGCGGGAGCGATCGCCATATGTGCCGTGCTCATTGGCGCCCTTGCCTATTTGATTCAACAGCCGATGGTCGAGTTACAGGAGAAAATCGGGTTGGTCAGTGAAGGCAATCTGAACGTCGCGGTCAGCTTCTCCCGGCGCAACGACGAAATCGGAGACCTCGGCCGCAAGTTCAACCACATGATGCAGCAGTTGCGAGAGAGCCGGGAGGAAATTGAGCGCCTGCATCAAACCCAAGTATCTCGCGCTGAGCACCTGGCCACGCTCGGCGAGTTGGCTACGGGATTGGCTCACGAGATACGCAACCCGCTCGCCGGAATCGCAGGAGTCATCGAAATCATCGGCCGCGATCTGCCTTCGACCAGCCCGGCGCGGGCAGTGGTGAAAGACGTTCGCCTGGAAATCGCGCAGATCAACCGCATCTTGACCGATCTTTTGGAAACCGCGCGTCCTCACCCCCCGCAGGTTCGTCTGAGCAACCTCAACACCACGGTGGAACACGCCGTCATGTTGGCTCGCCAGCAGGTGCTTTCAAAGCCAATCAAGATCGAACTGCAACAGGCGCCCGAGCTATCTGAAGTCGAGCACGACAGCGACCAGATCCACCAGGTGCTTCTGAATCTGCTGCTGAACGCAGTGCAAGCCATGGAGGCAGGCACCGTACGCGTCGAGATCTCTCGACAAAGTAGTTACGCGAGTGTGCTCGTCAGCGACACCGGGCGCGGCATTGCTCCTCAGCACCTGTCGAATATCTTCAGGCCGTTCTACACCACCAAGGGCAATGGCACTGGTCTCGGACTCTCTCTCGCCCGCCGTATCGTGGAAGAACATCATGGCCGCATCGAAGTCAGCAGTGTCGTGGGCCAGGGAAGCAAGTTCACAATGCTGCTGCCCTTTCAGATGCCCGCCGCCCGGACTGTCGCTTCCTAGCATTCCGGTTCAGCCCCCCTTTCCAATAATCAGCCACTTCGGCCATGCCCAAGGCCGCCAAAGCAGGCTGCTTCCATTTCGTAGTAAATTAAACACCGATGCCTGCGCAGAAAATCATGATCGTGGACGACGAGCGTCTGGTGCGCTGGTCGCTGCGCCAGAAGTGCGAGGAGTGGGGCTACCACGTGATCGAGGCCGATGCCGGGGAACCCGGGCTCAAACTGGCGCAGCGTGAATCGCCCGATCTCGTCCTGCTCGACGTGCGCATGCCTGACCTTACCGGGATCGAAGTGCTTGATCAACTCAAGAAAAGTGGCGACGCCCGCGCGGTCATCATGATCACGGCCGACCCGCAACTTGACGATGTCAAAGCCGCACTCAAGCTCGGGGCTTACGACTTCGTGGGCAAGCCGATCGACTTCGACGAGCTCCACATCACCATCAAGAATGCGCTCGAAGCCACCAACTTGCGTGCGGAAGTCCAGAGCTTGCGCGGTGAGGTACGCCGCGAAGCCGGTTATGCCAACGTGGTGAGCGTTTCGTCCAAGATGATCGAGCTCATGAACTTCGTCAAAAAGGTTGCGGCCAGCGAAGCCACCACCATTTTGATTCAAGGCGAAAGCGGTACGGGCAAGGACCTCATCGCAAAAGCCATCCACTACGAAAGCTCCCGTCAGGAGAAGCCTTTTGTCGCCATCAACTGCTCGGCCATTCCGGAGACGCTGATGGAAGCCGAGCTCTTTGGTCACGAAAAAGGCGCGTTCACCGATGCCAAGCAGATGAAGAAGGGGCTGTTCGAAGCCGCCGATGGCGGCACACTCTTTCTCGATGAAATCGGTGAACTCTCTCCCCTGTTGCAAGCGAAACTGCTGCGCGTGCTCGAAGACCAGGTCATTCGCCGGGTTGGGGGTATCCGCGACATGCAGGTGGATGTGCGCGTGATCGCCGCTTCCAACCGCGATCTCGAGAAGGCAGTGCGCGAAGGTCAATTCCGTCAGGATCTCTATTACCGGTTGGCCATTATTGCGATCTTTATCCCGCCCATACGGGACCGAAAAGAAGACATCCTTCCTTTGGTGGACTTTTTCATCGAGCGCTACAACCGCAGATTCAAGAAGTCGATTCGTGGCATTACCGATGAAACCCGCCGGCTTCTCCTGAATCACAACTGGCCCGGCAACGTTCGCGAGCTGAAGAACACCATCGAGCGTGGCATGATTCTGGAAGACGAACCCTTCCTGCGGCCGGTGTACCTGCCGTTTTCCGTCGGCGAATCGGGCGGCCGCACCGTCTTTGAACGAACCTCACCTGCCGATGGCGGACAGACCTTGCCCAATGGCCGCACGCTTCCGCGGCTTTACATCCCGGAAGGCGGAACCTCACTGGAAGAGGTAGAGCACGCCATGGTCGAGTTGGCCATGCGCCAAGCCAATGGAAACCAGACCCATGCCGCTAAGCTGCTGGACATCAGCCGTGACGCACTGCGCTACAAGCTGAAGAAATTTGGGTTGATTGGCGGAGACGAAGAAGGCTCCCCGACCGCCGTGGCTGACGATGAGTGAGAACGGCAATGCACGCTATGTTCGTCGCCTGACTTGGCCGGTCACTCCTGGCCCATCCTCCCAGATCGCTTCCTCGCCACTATGAGATCGCTTCCCCACAGACTGATCGGAGCCTCATGGATGTGTATTTGATAGACGGGACCTATGAACTGTTCCGGCACTTCTTTGCCATGCCCGCCGCGGCAGATGTGAATGGCCAGGAAATTGGCGCGGTACGTGGAGTGCTGACTTCCGTTTTGTCCATGATCGAGCGTGGTGCAACTCACCTTGGGGTTGCAACCGATCATGTGGTGGAATCTTTTCGGAACGATCTCTATCCCGGCTACAAGACCAGCGAAGGCGTAGCTCCGGAGTTGCTTTCACAGTTCCCCATTCTCGAGGAGACGCTGGAGGCAATGGGAGTCTTGGTGTGGCCAATGGTCGAGTTTGAGGCCGATGATGCGCTGGCTTCTGCCGCCAGTAAAGCGGCCAAGGATGACCGCGTAAGGCAGGTGCTCATTTGTACGCCAGACAAGGATCTCAGTCAGTGTGTGGTGGGCACGCGGGTCGTTCAGCTTGATCGTATGCGCAACACCTTGCGCGATGAAGCCGGCGTGGTAGCGAAGTTCGGAGTGAAACCACAATCGATTCCGGACTACCTGGCCGTGGTCGGCGACAGTGCCGATGGCTTTCCGGGTGTGACTGGATGGGGCGCAAAGACGGCGGGTCTTACCTTGTCACAATATTCACATTTGGAAGACATTCCGAAGGATTGGCGGGAATGGCATCCCTCCATCAAGCGGGCCCGCACTCTCTCTGAGTCGCTATTTAGCGCATGGGATGACGCCCGGTTGTTTCGCACCCTTGCGACCCTGCGATTGGATGTGCCCGTCTTCGATACTGTCGAGGATCTTTGTTGGAAGGGTCCTCGCCCGGATTTTGCGGAACACTGCCGGCGAATGAAGTCACCCGAGTTACTTGCTCGCGTCACGTCGGCAAAATCGATGCGATCTGCTCCCTAGCTCTGGGCGTGTTGCTTTGCCCGGGCAATGTATTGCTCAATCTGCTGCCGCTGCGGGTAATTCGGATTCCGCTGTAACAGCTCTTCCCAAGCCTGAACCGCGCCTTTCGGATCCATCTTGCCTTGCCACCGAACCACACCCAGGTTGAACAGCGTTCCTGGATGGTCAGGCCGGTACTTCAACGCCTTCTGAAACTCGGTGATGGCGCCGTCGGCGTCTCCCGTGTACCACAGCGATGTTCCTAAATCGGTCAGCAGGTCTGCGTTCTTGGGCTGAGCTTTTACCGCGAGCTGGTAGTACTTGACTGCGTCAGGGAACTGGCGCCCGTCGTAGTACACGTTCGCCACTTTCACAATGGTATCGAAATCATTGGGACTGGTTTTCAAGGTGGCAAGCAGGGGCGTGAGAGCCTGATCCAACATTGCCTTCTGCTGTTCGGGAGTCAACTGCGGCCGCGCCGACGCGCCGTGAGGCGTGCTGCCGTCGGCTGGAGAAGACGCTTCGGTTGTGTCCGCAACTGGCGAAGCCGAACCACGGAACAGGTAGCCGAGGGCAACTCCCAGTACCAAACAGAACGCTGCCAGTATGTAGGCTTGAACACTGCTCCACTTTTCCCGATCAGCGGCCTGGGGATGAGATACGGTTGTCTTAGACATGAGCTTCGCTACTCCTTTCAAGATGTGGCGCCGGCAAGCGCCGGTTCAGGCGTTTGTAGATGGAACAGCCGCTGCAACGCAGTGGTCATCTGTTCCTGCTCTACCTTTCCTGGAAGTTCCTTGAGTTCACGGGCCATGGACCCTGCGATCCTCTGCGTCATCCGGGACATCATGGCGTTTAACATTTCATCCTGGTCCTTGGAGAAAGGCCCGTTCTCTTGGCGGAAGGAACCCAGTTCTTGCCGGCAAATCTCGTCTAGCCTCAGGCGCAGTGCCAAGATGGTCGGCACCACACGCTCCGCCATCAGCCTGCGACGGAACCCTTGCGCCTCGGCCTCCAGAATCTTCTGTCCCTCGGCGGCAGCGGTTGCACGCTCGCCTGCATTGTGGTCCACCACGTTTTCCAGGTCGTCGAGGTCATAGAGAAAAACGCCCTTGACCTGGCGCACTGCGGAATCAATATCACGCGGCATGGCGATGTCCACAATCACCAGGGGTCGATCCTTGCGACCGCTGACCATTTGCTCGGCCTCCTCGCGGCTGAGAATCGTGTGTGGGCAGGAAGTCGAACTGATGATGATGTCGGCCTCCGCCATGTGTTGCCAGCGCTCCTCAAATGGAATCGCAATTCCACCCAGCTTCGTGGCCAGTTCAGCCGCATGTTCGAAGGTACGGTTGATTACGTGGATGGAGCCCGCACCGTGGTTGAGCAACCCCCGGGCTGAGAGTTCGCTCATTTTGCCGGCGCCCAGCAGCAGTACTTTCTTGTTTTCCAGCGTGCCGAAAATCTGGCGTGTGAGTTCCACGGCGGCATAAGGAATCGAAACTGCTGCGTTGCCGATGGTAGTTTCTGTTCGCACGCGCTTTGAAACCGTGAGCGCCTTCTGCAACACCGCATCCAGGAAGCGCCCGGTCGCCCCAACTTTCTGCGCCTGCTTCCAAGCTTCTTTCACCTGGGAAACCACCTGGGGCTCACCGACCACCATCGAATCCAGGCTGGATGCGACCCGGAAGATATGCAAAAGCGCTGCTTCATCCAGCAGTCGGTAGAATTGGTTCCACTCACACAGCTTGAGTCCGTATTCGGCGCCCAGCAACCGCATCATCGAGTTGACGGCCAGGGTGACATCGTTCGCCCACAGCCAAAACTCGGTGCGGTTACAGGTGGCGAGCGCAATGACTTCTTCGATGCCTTCCGCCCGCGACAACTGCACCAGGGCTTCGTAACGCCGGTTTTCGCTAATCCAGAAATGCTCCCGAACTGCCACCGGGGACATACGATAGTTCAGGCCAACCACCATCAAAGTCGGTTCCACGTCTGCGTCTCCTGCACCACTCCTGTGAAAAGCACCCGCGGTGCCAAAGAGGGACTCTGCAGCCGTCCAGAGATAACCTTTAGTTTCAGTTGGTTAGCGAAGTTTCGACCTGCGATGAAATGGGGCGTTTGAGCTTAGGTTGCGGGATATCACGCTGGGCCGTGTCTTTTGGCCCGCTCTAAGATTCTTTACGAGGGGGCGGACCTACCGGGCCGCGGCCGTGGTTAGAGGTCTTATTGCCTTGAGCTCCCTAGCGTACTTCTGCTTGACCTGATGAACCGCAAAGGCATCCTGCAAATTCAGCCAGAACTGCTCTGAAGTCCCGAAATACTTGGCTAGGCGAGCCGCCATCTCGGGGGTGATTCCCCGCTTCTCTCGAACAATGTCGTTGACGGTAGGAGGAGAAACATGCAGCTCCAAGGCCAACCTGTAAGCGGAGATGTCCATAGGTTCCAAAAACTCCTCCCGAAGAATTTCTCCCGGGTGCACCGCCCATCCTGCCTGACCCTCATTCTTGATACTCACAAATTCTTCTCCATACTCATAAATTAGTGATAATCCGTTATTTCGACATCGTAAGCATCACCCTCCCGCCACACGAAACACACCCGGAATTGGTCGTTGATGGCAATACTGTACTGGCCTTCCCTGTCATGGTGCAGCTCCTCCAGCCGATTGCCGGGAGGAATTCGCAAATCCTCAACCTTCGCGGCTGAGTTGAGCATGGCCAGTTTCTTCTTTGACGCTTTTCGCAAGTTTGCCGGGGGCATCCTTTGGCTTTTCCCCGTGTCCCAGAACTCTTTCGTGCTCTTGTCGGCAAAAGACTTGATCACTGCGATATGTTAATGTGTCTCGTTAATAACGTCAATCATTAAATACAAACGAGCAAGACTGCGCCCCAGGCCGTTTAGAAGGCCTACACGTTCCTCCGCAACTCCGTTCTTTGGCGTGAAGGTTTGTTCGACGAACAAGGAGTCCGGTTAGCGCACCGCTTCCGCCGGTGCAGTGTCTTTCTCCTTCAAACTTGCCGCACGCGGCTGGTAGACACAGAACGGCTCCTCGTCGAGATAGTTGCCGGTGGCCGCGTAAGCGCGGGCGCGGCAACCCATGCAAATATTGCGGAACTCGCAGCAACCGCACTTGCCTTTCAAATTATTGGCATCGCGCAGTTGATTGAACACCACCGAGTTTTCCCAAATGTCGGCGAACGACTGACTTCTGAGATCCCCTGCCAAGGCCGGCAAGTATCCGCAGGGATAGACCTCGCCCTGATGAGAGATGAAACATACCGCCGTTCCGGCCAGGCATCCCTTGGTCATGGCGTTCATGTCGGAAGGATGAGTCCCAGGGTGTCCCACGGCCTGTCCGATGCCGTGAGGTTTCAACTCGATTCCAGTTGAGCCGGGCATTGCCATCTCCGTGGGACCGATGCTTCTGCCGGCACTCTGCGAGGCCTGTGGCGCTTCCATTACTGGATCTGTGGCCTGGGCGGCCGCTATTGCGGAACGATGCTCGGCAACCCGGCGCTGGCGAACCACGCGGAAGTAATGCGGCGCACAGGTCGCCTTCATCTCAATGCCGCCTTCGAGTGAGCGATCATAGAACCAGTTCAGCATCCGCTCGTACTCTTCCGGCGGGACCATCTGTTCGGCGGCAATATCCACGCCGCAACCGACGGGCACCAACAGGAACGTGTGGAGCGCATCCGCTCCCAGCGACTTCGCCAGTTCGAGCACCTGCGGAAGCTGATGGGCATTGTGACGGGCGATGGTGGTATTGATCTGCACCGACATACCCAGATTCTTCAAATTACGGAACCCGGCAATAGCGGCATCGAATGCGCCGGGAATGCCGCGGAAACTGTCATGGGTAAGCGCGTCCGCGCCGTCCAGGCTGATGGCCACCCGCCGCACGCCGCTCTCGACGATCAGGCGCGCAACCTGCTTGGTCACCATGGTGCCATTCGTGGCCAGAGCCACGCGCAGACCCTTGTCCGTGCCATAACGCGCCAACTCGAAAATATCCGAACGGAAAAGCGGTTCACCACCGCTAAGCACCAGGATGGGCGTGGACGCAACGGCAATCTGATCGATGATATCTTTCGCAGCTTGGGTGGAGAGGTCTGAGGGGGAACTCAGTTCCGTGGCGCTGGCCCGGCAGTGAATGCAGCGCAGGTTGCAGCCTTTGGTGAGTTCCCAGAAGATCAATCGGGGCTGGTTCTGTTTTATTTGGTTTGAATGCCCGTTACCATTTGCTGAAGCCATGTGCAGCCTCTTTCCGTAGCTTGAATCCTGGGCTTTGTCGCTCACCCTAGGCGCCACCATAGAAGAGAGAGAATGGCCCAGCGGTGACTTTCATCACCCGAAATTGTGATCCACATCACGGGACTCGAGCCGCCTTAGAATGTGGGTAATTGGGGCGGGACCGGCGTTTCCCGGAACGGTCGCAGGCAGGCAATTTCGCCTGCACCTGCGCAAGCGGTCAGCGCGGAAGGCGGGCCTAATTGTGGTTCGCAATCTCGCGCAGGGCTGCGGTATTGTGAATCACCAGAGTCGAGCCCTTTGACTGCACGATCTGACGCTTCTTCATCTCCGCAAAGAGCCGGGTAACCGTCTCTCGCGAAGTCCCGATCATCTGCGCGATTTCCTCATGAGTCAGTCTAAGCTTCACCCTGGGCTCGGGTTTAGAGCCTTCTCCGTTCTTGGAACTCCATTCCAGGAGCAACTTAGCCAGTTTCTCGGCAGCGGAGTGTGACAGCCCCAGTGAGCGTACCTCGTTGCAAGCATTGTGATACTTTTCGCTTAACTGCTCGGCCACTTTGAAGCAGGCCTCTACATCGTCCTTCAGGAAGCGAAGGAAGTCATCACGCTTGACGAAATTGACCTGGCAAGGATCGATGGTTTCCGCCGTCACTTCGTAAGGTTTGCCAGAAACCGTGGCGCTCAACCCCAGCACTTCCCCTGGCTCGGCGAGTTTCACGATCATGGTTCTACCGCTTGGGGAGTTGATGGAGAGCTTCACACTGCCTTTGCAGATCACAAAGATGCCGCGTGGCATCTGCCCTTCCACAAACAGCACGGCCCCCTGAGGGAAAGCAGTCGTGTACTTGATGTTTTCAAAGTTCTGCAGCGCGTTAGCAGGCAGATCGCAGAAAATACGATCAGCGCGGAGCTTGCAAGTAAGACAGCTTTCTACAATTTCCATTCCGTATGGTGAGAGCATGAGCCAGCCTCCTGTAACGCCTGTTGTATGACGCCCTCGGACCAAAGCTCACTGGTTTGGGTTGCATCTTGCGTAATCCACAGCCAATGGGCCGGTCATCGTCTAGGGTCAGTGTCGGTCTGGATGAGACGCTTGGCTGTGCTGCCCGGCACAGGGCAGTGTGATCCCGCTCACATCGGGCTTTGTGACGCGGATCACATGCCCCTGTGACCTGGCTTGCTGCGTTCATGTCTGGCATCGTCCATGCTTATGCAGTCAAAGTGAGAACCAGGAATTCCCAACACCTATTTTGTTAGATATAAAGGCGGTCGATGATCATGAAGCGCAAGTGCAAGACCATGGATGCAAACGAGGCGGTTGCCTACGTCGCTTACCGGGTTAATGAAGTCATAGCCATCTATCCGATTACTCCCTCCTCCAACATGGGCGAATGGGCGGACGAGTGGTCATCTCAGGGAATCCAGAACATCTGGGGTACCGTGCCCCACGTAATCGAGATGCAGAGCGAAGGCGGTGCCGCTGGGGCGGTCCACGGCGCACTACAGACCGGCTCACTAGCCACTACGTTCACCGCCTCACAGGGCCTCCTGCTCATGATCCCGAACATGAATAAGATTGCGGGAGAACTTACGCCCACGGCCTTCCATGTTTCGGCACGTACCTTAGCTACCCACGCACTTTCGATTTTCGGCGACCACTCGGATGTCATGTCCTGCCGCACTACCGGCTTCGCCATGTTGTGCTCGAATTCCGTGCAAGAGGCCATGGATCTCGCGCTGATCGCGCACGCTGCTGCGCTCGAGTCGCGCATCCCGTTCTTGCATTTCTTCGATGGTTTCCGCACTTCGCATGAAGTGAACAAGATCGAAATGCTCACTGAAGACGACATGCGCGCGCTTATCAACATGGATCGCATCTTCGAGCATCGTCAGCGTGCACTTTCCCCCGATCATCCCGTGTTGCGCGGCACGGCCCAGAATCCCGATGTCTTCTTTCAGATGCGCGAACGGGCCAACTCTTACTACCAGGCTTGTCCGGAAATCGTCCAATCTGTGATGAACAAGTTTTCCGAGGTGGTGGGCCGCTCCTATCACCTGGTGGATTACGTGGGTGCCCCAGATGCCGATCGCGTGATCGTGATGATGGGCTCGGGCGCCGAGGTGGCTCACGAGACCATCGAGAATCTCAACGCGCAAGGCGAGAAGCTCGGGCTGCTGAAAGTCCGCTTGTATCGTCCTTTTCCGGTGCAGCAATTCCTCGCAGCCTTGCCCGCCAGCGTGCGGAAGATCGCAGTTCTTGATCGCACCAAGGAATCGGGCGCAATTGGCGAACCGCTCTATCTTGATGTCGTGAACGCGCTTCACGAGGAAGTAAAAGGGAGCCACAGTCCCCGCAGGACCCCGCCGGCGGTCGTGGGTGGACGCTACGGACTCTCCTCCAAAGAATTCACTCCGGCAATGGTCAAATCGATCTACGACAATCTGAAGGTGGATCCGCCCAAAGACCATTTCACCATCGGCATCCAGGACGACGTCAGCCACACCAGTTTGTCCTATGACGCCGAGTTTTCAACCGAGCCTAAGAATGTTGTCCGGGCAATGTTTTACGGTCTGGGCGCGGACGGCACCGTCGGCGCCAACAAGAATTCGATCAAAATCATCGGCGAAAACACTGACAACTACGCCCAGGGCTACTTCGTCTACGATTCGAAGAAGTCCGGCGCGGTAACCATTTCGCACCTTCGTTTCGGGCCGCAGCCCATTCGCTCCAGTTACCTGGTTTCAAAGGCCAATTTCGTCGCTTGTCACCAATGGATATTCCTCGAGCGCTATGACATGCTCAGCGCCCTGGTCCCAGGTGGCACCTTTCTGCTCAATAGCCCATTCGGCGCGGATGAAGTTTGGGACCATCTTCCTCGTCCCGTTCAAGAGCAGATCATTGCCAAGCGTGCCAAGTTTTACGTGATCGACGCCTATCAAGTAGCGCGCGACACCGGCATGGGCAGCCGCATGAACACCATTTTGCAGGTTTGCTTCTTCGCCATCTCCGCGGTTTTGCCGGCAGACCAGGCCATTGAGGCGATTCGCAAATCGATTCGTGATACTTATGGCCGCAAGGGCGAAGAGATCGTGCAGAAGAACATGGAAGCTGTGGACGAGACTCTGGCGCACTTGTTCGAAGTAAAAGTCCCGGCCGAACTCACCAGCACCATCGGGATGCCGCCACCCTTCTCTCCCTCAGCGCCGGAATTCGAGCGTGATGTGCTCGGCATGATCTATGCGGGACGCGGCGACGAACTGCCGGTCAGCGCTTTCCCCGTAGACGGCACTTTCCCTACCGGCACCGCGAAATGGGAGAAGCGCAATCTGGCACTTGAAATTCCAACTTGGGATCAGAAGATTTGCATCCAGTGCGGAAAGTGCGCCATGGTTTGTCCGCATTCGGTCATCCGCATCAAGGTGTACGACTCGAAAGAATTGCAAGGCGCGCCCGCAACCTTCAAGTCCACCGAGACCCGTGACAAAGAATGGCAAGGGCTCAAATACACGATTCAAGTAGCGCCCGAAGACTGCACCGGCTGTGGCATTTGCGTCGAAGTTTGTCCGGTCAAGAACAAGGCCGAGACCCGGCTCAAAGCCATCAACATGGTGCCGCAGCCTCCGCTTCGGCTGCCCGAGCGCGAGAACTGGGATTTCTTCCTCAAGATCCCAGAAATGGACCGCCGCAACATTAAGGTCACCAACATCCGCCAGCAACAAATCCAGGAACCGCTCTTCGAGTTCTCCGGCGCTTGCTCCGGGTGTGGTGAGACTCCATATCTCAAGCTGATGTCGCAACTGTTTGGTGACCGGGCAATCATTGCCAACGCCACGGGATGCTCATCGATTTACGGCGGCAACCTGCCGACAACGCCTTGGACAAAGAACGCAGCCGGCCGTGGACCCGCCTGGTCGAACTCGCTGTTCGAAGACAACGCGGAATTCGGCCTCGGCTTCCGGCTCTCCATCGATAAGCAGACTGAGTTCGCGCAGGAGTTGGTTCGACGCGTGGCGGGAACGATCGGTGAAGAACTTGCTAGCGCCATCCTTACCGCTCCACAGAAGGATGAAGCCGACATCTATGAACAACGCCAGCGCGTTGACCTGCTCAAAGAAAAACTGCAGGGCATTGCTTCGGCGGACGCAAAGCAACTGCTTGCTGTTGCCGACTTGCTGGTCAAGAAAAGCATTTGGATTGTTGGCGGAGACGGTTGGGCGTATGACATTGGCTACGGCGGCCTGGATCACGTATTAGCCAGCGGCCGCAACGTCAATGTGCTCGTGCTCGATACCGAGGTCTACTCCAACACGGGAGGCCAGGCGTCCAAATCCACACCCCGCGCCGCGGTAGCGAAATTCGCCGCTGGCGGCAAGCCCGGTCCCAAGAAAGACCTGGGGCTGATCGCCATGACCTACGGCAATATTTATGTCGCCAGCGTGGCGATGGGCGCAAAGGACGAGCACACGCTGAAAGCATTCCTGGAGGCTGAGGCTTACGACGGACCCAGCCTGATCATTGCGTATTCACACTGCATCGCTCATGGCATCAATATGACCACTGCGATGTCGAATCAGAAGGCGGCAGTCGATTCTGGACAATGGCTGCTCTATCGTTACAACCCGGAACGGGCTGCCCAGGGAGAGAATCCGCTGACCCTCGATTCAAGGACGCCCACGCGTAAAGTCGAGGATTACATGCTGATGGAAACGCGCTTCAAGATGCTCACCAAGAGTAAACCCGAACATGCCAAGGAGCTCTGGCGTGAGGCGCAGCACGACGCCGTTTCCCGCTTCCACCTTTATGAATATCTGGCGCAGAGGAAGTTTGACAAAGAACCGGCCAAGGCCGAGTGAGACGTAAGACGGCGGTAGAGACGTTGCTTGCAACGTCTCCCGCAAGGAGGAATCATGATCGACCTCAGCACTACTTACCTGGGTTTGCGGCTTCGTACACCGCTGGTAGCTTCGGCATCCCCGTTATCACAAGAGATCGACGGCATTCGCCGTCTCGAGGACGCGGGCGCCTCCGCCGTGGTGTTGTACTCGTTGTTCGAGGAGCAGTTGCGGCAAGACGGCTTTGAACTTGAACACCATCTGGCTGCGGGGACAAACAGCTTCGCCGAGGCGGCGACCTTTTTCCCTCAGCCCGATGAGTTCCGGTTAGGACCTGAGGGATATCTGAAGCACATTGAACGGGCGAAGAGAGCAGTGTCAGTGCCCATCATCGCCAGCCTCAACGGTACCACTGTTGGTGGCTGGACTCAGTACGCCAAGCTGATTCAGCAGGCGGGAGCAGACGCGCTGGAATGTAATATCTACTCTATTCCCACTGACCCGGACCTCACGTCCGGCGCGGTCGAGCAGGAGTATTTCGACATTCTCAAGGCCGTAAAAGCGGTGGTAACAATTCCGGTCACGGTGAAGCTCAGCCCTTTTTTCAGCAATATGGCCAATATGGCGAAGCGGTTCGACCAAGCCGGCGCCAACGGGCTGGTGCTGTTCAATCGCTTCTATCAACCGGACATCAATCTGGATGAGTTGGAGATCCAGCCAAACGTGTTGCTCAGCACTCCCCACGCGCTACGGCTTCCGCTGACCTGGATCGGCATCCTTTACGGGCGCATCCGCGCCAGCCTGGCCGCTACCAGCGGCGTGCATGGCCCCGAAGACGTCATTAAGCTGCTGATGGTCGGCGCCGACGTCACCATGCTCTGTTCCACGCTGTTGCGGAACGGCATCAATCATCTTCGGTACATCGAAACTGGCTTGCTGGAATGGATGGAGAAGCACGAATACGAATCGGTTCAGCAAATGAAGGGCAGCATGAGTCAAATCCGCTGTCCCAATCCTTCAGCCTTCGAGCGGGCGCAGTACATGAAAGCGGTCAAGAGCGTGCAACACGTAATGGTCACCGGCCGCGAAGCCTGGAAAATCCTCAGCGCTGAGTAGAAGAACGCGGTCATGAGGAATTGCAATACTGGCATCGCTAAGATCGATTCCCGCTTATGCCGGTCGGATGATAAAAGTTCCAATCGTCGGCGACTCGGAAATTGCACCAGCGATGACTGACTCCGAGCACAGAGTTTCGTCTCATTTCCTGCTGCGAACACACGAGGGCACAAGCCACCGCTTGTGCCCCGCACAGCCCGTGCCCTGCGGACAGATGGTCAGCAGACAGCTACTTCGCTTGCAGGGATTCGATGTACTTGGTAAGGTTCGCCACGCGCTGCTGCACTTCACCCTCGTGGCCGTGGCTCATCCCCCAAAACAACGACCCCCACACCGGCATCTCTTTCGAGCCGTGTGCGGGAAGATTGGCTTCGCCCCGGATGGTGGACGACACCTTCATAGAAGGATATTTCCCCGCATTGTTCTTGCTCAGCACGGTTAAGTCGGTGGGAGGAACCTTCAGAGCGCTGGCCGCGGGGCCTCCACCCTTGCCGTCCGTTCCATGGCAAACGGCACAATACGTCGTGTACATTTCCTTGCCGGACGCAGGCGACGTGGCCTTGACCGGAACATGCTGGATCGTTGTCTGCGTTTGGTCTTGTGCTTGCCCCTGCGCGGCGACCGTCCAGACGAATACGGCCACTGCAATCAACATCAAAATCGGTTTCTTTGTGGACATGCGGTTTTCTCCTTAAACTAATGCGCTGTTCCCCTGACATCTTAGCGCACTCGCAAACCAAAAGCCGATCACGTTGCTGGTGCTCGCTTCGCGGCCAGCTATTGCGCCGGGAGTCTCCATCCTTGTTCGGTTCGCACCACGGCAAGCGTGGATTTCGTCGGGTTCCCGTGATAGAAGTCGGCTTCATACTTATCGATCAAGGTTTGGCGATCCCAAAGATTGAAGCTCTTCACCAGCGGACCGCCCACGTCGAACACCTCTCCCAATGGATTGGGCACCCATTTCCATGTGTATTCGACGATCGCGTTGTTAACTCCGTTCATGGTTATACCGGCGATGCCCACCAGTTGCCGTTGCGCCAGGGGAACCTGATACGAGAAGGTGCCATCCGTTTCTTTCCATTTCTTGACGCTCGGGAGCGCCGTCATCAGGCGTTCTCCTGCCGGCGTGAGAGAGACCATTTCGCTACCGCGCGCCGCCTTGGCCAATGTAACAATCCCGGCCTTCTCCAACAAGCGATAATGAGAATCCCCCGGTGTTTCATCGACACTGGGCTTCACTAGACCCGTGCGGAACCGGACGACGGCCGGACCTGGTCCCTGGAGCGCCGCTGCCACTATGCCGCCCGCCTGCTGCGCATTCAGCGGCGTCTTGGACCGAACTTGGAATACCAGGTAGCTTGCGATACCAATGATCCCCGCTATTAGAGACACCATAAGTAGCAGGGGCAAGAACGATGAGCGTTGTTCCATCTCAACTTCGGCTTCAAACATGGCAGCTCTCCTTGAACCGTCGCGAATTCGTCAACCAGCTTTCATTCTTGTCCACCGCATTCCAGATTGCTGTGATTAGGGGCACAATCCATTGTGGCTAACGTCACGCATGCAGTAACCCATCGGTAACCTGAGCAAGACCGCTATCTTCAACATTTCGCAGGCGCCCCTCGTTGGTTTACCCGTGTGCGCGGCTTCACATACATCTGTGATTGCTGTCACACCCATCTGCACCGCCGCAAAGCATAATCACTTCAGATTTCGGGGTATATTCCAGCGCCCTGAGGGTGGAGATCCCGTGGCAAAAGGACGTGTTTCGATCGTTGTCGAGCGCTGTAAAGCCTGCGGTTTCTGTGTGGAGTTTTGCCCCTCCCACGTGCTCGCGCTCTCTTCCGCATTCAATTCCAAGGGCTACCATCCTCCCCATGTCGTCCATCCGGACAAGTGCAGCGGTTGTGACTTGTGCGGGATGTACTGTCCCGATTTCGCCATTTTCGCCACCAAAGTACCTTCCACTGCAGGAGGCGACAAATGAAGGCTGACCCTCGCGGTGTGCTCACGGGTGTGCACTTCATGGACGGCGACCACGCCTGCTGCGAAGGCGCGCTGGCCGCCGGCGCCCGCTTCGCCGCCGGATACCCCATTACTCCGTCCACCGAAATCGTTGAACGCTTCGCCTCCCGTGTACCTACCGTCGGCGGAACGTTTATCCAGATGGAAGATGAACTCGCGGCCTCGATCACGTTACAGGGCGCGGTCTGGGGAGGGGCCAAGGCGTTCACTGTCACCTCAGGTCCCGGCTTCTCCTTGATGATGGAACACATTGGCTACGCGGCCATGACTGAAACTCCGTGCGTGTTCGTGGATGTGCAACGCGGAGGCCCGTCCACCGGCCTGCCCACGCTCCCCGCACAAGCCGACATGATGCAGGCGCGTTGGGGTTCGCATGGCGACTACGAGATCATCGCCCTCTGCCCCAATTCTCCGCAGGAGTGTTTTGACCTCACTATCAAAGCCTTCAACCTGGCCGAGGAATTCCGCGTGCCGGTGATGTTCATGATGGACGAAGTGGTCGGTCACATGACAGAGAAGGTAGTAATTCCTCCGGCCGACCAGATTGAAATCGTACCCCGCCGCCACACCCGCAAGCCGGTCGACGAGTATCTCCCCTACGAAACCAACGGCGATCAGGTTCCGGAGATGGCGCACGCCGGCGAAGGCTACAAGTTTCATGTCACCGGCTTGACCCACGACCCGCGCGGCTATCCCAATATGACTCCGCAGGTCCAGGACAAGCTGGTTCGTCGCCTACAAAACAAGATTCGCGATGCCGCCGACCGCATTGCGCTGTTCGAAGAAGAGCAAATCGAGGGCGCCGATGTCGTGGTCGTCTCCTACGGAATCACTTCCCGGGTGGCTCAACGAGCCATCGAAATGGCTCGTGAACAGGGTCTGCGCGTCGGCAAGTTGCGCTTGATCACCGCCTGGCCATTCCCCGAAAAAAAGATCCGCGAACTCGCGGCCAACGTGAAAGCTTTCGTCGTCCCCGAACTCAATCTCGGACAGATGGTGCGGGAAGTCGAGCGAGCCGCCGCAGGCCACGCAAAGACATTCGCCGTATCGCACGCTGGCGGCGGAGTTCACAACCCCGAAGACATTCTCAAGGTAATTGTGGAGGCCGGCCGATGCCAGGCAGTTTGATTCCAAGCATTTTGAATAACGATGTCATCAACCCAGTCGAGCCCTTCTTGCGCAGCGATCGCATGCCGCACATCTGGTGCCCGGGATGCGGCATCGGCACCACCGTGAATTCTTTCGCCCGCGCCCTCATCGAATCGAAAATCGATTTGCAATCGCTGGCCCTGGTCTCGGGCATCGGTTGTACTGGGCGCGTAGCTGGCTATGTCAAACTGGATTCTTTCCATACCACGCACGGCCGCGCCATTCCGTTCGCCACCGGCTTGAAACTGGCAAATCCAAAGCTGAATGTCGTCGTCTATTCCGGCGACGGCGATCTTTCGGCCATCGGAGGCAATCATCTGATTCACGCCGCGCGCCGCAACATTGATCTGAAAGTCATCTGCGTAAACAATCTGATCTACGCCATGACCGGCGGCCAGACCGCGCCCACCACTCCGGACCACTCGATTACTTCCACGAATCCCTACGGTGTGTTCGAGCCGTCGTTCAATTTGCCGCATCTGGTCGAGGCCGCAGGCGCGGTCTATGTCGCGCGCTGGACCACGTTTCACGTACGGCAACTGTCGCGCGCCATCAGCGAGGCGTTTCAGAAGAAGGGATTCTCCTTTATTGAAGTGATCTCGCCCTGTCCCACGCTGTATCAGCGCCGCAACAAGCTGGGCGACGGTCTCGATACCATGAAGTACTACAAAGAGAAAAGCAAAGTCCGGCATGGAGCGCCTACCAATGAAGTCGGCCTGACCATGACCGGCGAGATCATCGTTGGCAAATTCGTAGATCGCGACCGCCCCGATTACCAGACCATGATGCGCGCGCAATTCTCCGAATCGCTGGGCGAGAAATTCGTCGACCAAGGGGAGCTGGTATGCAGCTAACGGAAATTCGTGTCGCGGGCTTTGGCGGCCAGGGAGTGATCCTCTCGGCCATAGTGCTGGGCAAGGCTGCTTCGATTTATCAGGGTGCTTTCGCCACCATGACCCAGAACTTCGGTCCGGAAGCCCGGGGCGGCGCCTGCAGCGCACAGCTCGTCCTCTCCGATTCGCCAGTGTTGTACCCGTACGTCACGCGCCCGGACATCCTGGTCGTCATGTCGCAGGAGGCTTATACCCGTTTCGTCCCCGAGTTGAAAGACGGCGGCATCCTGATCGTCGAACAGGATCTGGTGCGAGTTTCAGATCTCAACTCAGATCTCAACAAGGAAATCCAGGTGTACAGCGTCCCAGCCACCCGCATCGCCGAAGAACTCGGCAAGCGCATGGTGCTGAATTCGGTGATGGTGGGATTCTTCACCGCCGTTACACACCTGCTGGACGCCGATGCCGTGCGTAAATCGGTCGCCGATTCGGTTCCGCCAAGCTTTCAAGATCTGAACTTGCAGGCCTTCGAAAAAGGGTTGGAGTATGGGGTCACGTCCTTAACCGCCAGCGCGAACCCTGCCGACGCCGACCTGCAAATGCAGTACTCGCGGGAGTAAGCGTCCTCACTGTTGCGTTCTGCATCTTTTCAGTGTTGTAAGGTTCATCACCCACTTCTGATTCGCAAGCTACTGATTGCAAGCCATTATTCTCACCGCCCTCCACAATCGCTGCAAACACGAGCTTTGTCGTGTTGCGATTTTCAGCAACGCGTTGTTGACAATCTCATCGCAATAGCCGACGCCACGAAGTCGCCTCTCATCTACCCGCCTCATTTCACAGGAAATCGCCGAATTCGGCGTGCTTGCCGGTGATTCGCGTCGCCGTGGCATGGCGATTGCCTTTAGAAAAGCGTTGAGCGGCTTGCAAGACCGGCCTCCCAACAAGGTAAGTGACGAGGTGATTTATGACAGTCCTACTGGTTCTCTTCACATTCGCAGCCTTCCTGCTGATTGACCATTTCCGCAGCCGCCACGCCGTTGTGCAACCGGCGTTGCAGGTCGCCACCGCAAAGCAGGACAATGTGGCCCGTTTAATGCCTGCGCTGGTCGGTGGCTTCGAAGTTCCAGAGCACCTGCGCTACCACCCTGGCCACACCTGGGCATTGAGCGAGAGCCCCAGCCTGGTAAGGGTCGGCATGGATGACTTTGCCTCTAAACTGACAGGCAAAGTGGAGAGCATCACGCTGCCACAGCGTGGCCAGTGGATTCGCCAAGGTCAGAAGATGTGCACCATTCATCGCGATGGTTGCGCGGTGGACATGGTCTCGCCCATCGAGGGCACGGTTTCAGATATCAACCCGGCGGTCACGCAGGATGCGAAGCTCGCACTGCGCGACCCCTACGGCGAAGGCTGGCTGCTGACGGTGCAGGCTCCCGACGCCAAGACCAGCTTCCGCAACCTGTTGGCTGGCCCCATGGCCCGCTGGTGGACGGAAGAGTCGGCCAGCCGCTTGCAGCACCGGATGCCGATGGCAATGGCCGGCGCGATGGCCCAGGATGGCGGAGTAGCCGTAGACAACATCTCCGCCCAGCTTCCCGACCAGGATTGGCTGCCGCTGGCGAAAGAGTTCTTCCTCTCATAAGTTGACCTCGCGGCCCGCGAGGTGGAGGCACCCTCGCCCGAGGACCGCTGAAACACCGACCGCCCGGATCCAGAGCCAAACGGCCAGGACCGGGCGGCCGGCGTTGATACCCAGTGGGGACCCGGTAGCGCTGAGGCAACTAAGTTTGCAGGAAAGCAGCCGACGCTTTCTTTATCCAGTCCGCACGAAATTGACACATTCTTGACACGCTCGTGACAAGCAGCGAGAGGACATCGAGTAACGTCGCTGGCTTGGAAGATTCTGGAAGGAGTCGACATGAAACTGCACCGTGGGCTGGCCCAGTTGGCTGTCATGCTCGTGTCTGTCATTTTTTCGGTCGCGGTCGCGCACGCGCAGGCACTCACCTTTGATTTACTTCACACCTTCACGGGTACGCCCGACGGGGCTAACCCAAGCGCGTTTGGGATTTATCCGGCGCCATTCTTGGATGCGAACGGCAACCTCTTTGGCACGACCGTGTACGGTGGCGTGTCTTGCCCGGTGGAACTGCAAGATGGCTGCGGGACTGTCTTCAAGATTGACACGAGTGGCCAATATTCCGTTCTGTTCAGGTTTCCTGGGTCGGGCGAGGGCGGACTTCCGGACGCGTCATTGACCGAAGACGCGGCGGGCAACCTGTACGGCACCACGGTCGGTGTCGATGGCGTCGACAGCTCCACGGTGTTCAAACTAACCCAGGCTGGGCAGATGACCGTACTCCACACTTTCAATGGGCCCGCAGATGGCGACACACCCAACTCGGCCCCCATCTTGTACGCAGGCAATCTCTACGGAACCACGCTCGTGGGCGGCGTCGACTGCGACCATAGCCAAACGGAGGCGGGCTGCGGTGTCATCTACGAAGTGAGTGCAGGTGGGCGGTTCCGCGTAGTCCACACCTTCACAAACGTTGCCGATGGAGTACAGCCGCAAGGCCTGGCGATGGATGCGGAAGGAAATGCTTACGGCGCGACCCAATATGGCGGCGTCACCTGCGGCTGCGGGACGGTGTACAAGATCGACAGGAGGGGAAAATTCACCGTGCTGTACCGCTTCCAGGGAAAGGCAGACGGGGGATTCCCCAGCCCCGTGACCGTGGACGCCGCAGGCAATGTCTACGGGGCAACAGATGGGGGTGGTGATTCAACGTGTTATCCACCCGCGGGCTGTGGCACGATCTTCAAGATCGACAACACCGGCCAATTCTCGGTCTTATACACATTCACCTCCGCGTTCATCCGTAACCCTGCATATCTCACTCCGGTTTTAGACGCGCAGGGAAACTTTTATGACACCTCGCCATACAACGGCACGGGCGGCGAAGGAATGCTATTCGAGCTCGACACGAATGGAAATTTCAGCGTGCTCTTCGAGATTCCCTATCAGAGCGGGGGACAGGGCGGGGACGGAATCTTTATGAACAGCATTGCAATGGACACCGAAGGCAATTTTTACGGCGCCACGCAGGTCGGCGGCGATGACAGTTGTGGATTTGCAGACTTCGGCTGTGGAACAGTCTTCAAGCTGGCACGGTGACGATCATTCAAAGGCGAGACTGCTTTGTCTTTTCCAATTCCTTCTGACGCCGGCAGCTGGGGAACAAGTTCGGGTAAACCTCCGTATATACTTCTGCCACGTGAGGAATCCTTGAATCCTGAAACCGTCGACCAGCCTCCCGATCAGAATGCGGCATTAACTCCTGTTGAGCCGATCGCACCCGCGCCGCCGTCGACTCTGCGCAAGATTTTTATTGGGCAAGACGGGCTGCGCGCCGGCTGGAGTCTGCTGATTTTCATCGCCATGTTCGCCGCCCTGGCATTCTGTGCCAACCGCATCGGCCACAGGCTGCATGCGCCCGATCTTAATAATGCCAAGCCCGGCGCGGAACTGTCGCCCTTATTCGGCATCATCGTCGAAGCCGTTCCTTTGGTGATCGTTCTTTTCCTCACCTGGATCATGGCGAAGATAGAACGCCGTCCCGTCTCCGTGTACGGCCTGGGAGACGAGCGCAAACTCTCGCACTTTTTCGCCGGCCTGGCGTGGGGCGTCATTTGTCTCTCCGTTCTTATCCTGACTCTCTTGAAGGGCGGGCTCCTGATCATCGACCGCCGGATTCTTTTTGGGAGTGATGTTCTTCGCTACGGAGCCATGTGGTTGCTCGGTTTCCTCCTGGTCGGCCTGGTTGAGGAGTACCTTACCCGCGGCTACGTCCTGTACACGCTCACCCGCGGCCTCGCTGGCCTCTACCAATGGATCTTCAAGACCCGCCACAGCGCAGCCTTAGGCTTCTGGACCTCAGCCGTCCTTCTCTCTTTTCTGTTCGGCTTCGGACACAGGAATAACCCGGGCGAATCTCCCATCGGACTGCTCTCCGCCGGCCTGGCTGCCATGGTCTTCTGCTTCAGTCTCTGGCG
Organism: Terriglobales bacterium; assembly: GCA_052147055.1. Lineage (GTDB taxonomy): Bacteria > Acidobacteriota > Terriglobia > Terriglobales > Acidobacteriaceae > JABCZH01. The sequence continues at coordinate 4,436 of JBKQLO010000047.1, read as the reverse complement.
CACCGGTTCGCTCTGGTGGGCCATCGGCCTCCACACTTCATGGGACTGGGGCCAGTCGTTTCTCTATGGCGTTGCCGACAGCGGACTCATGGTTCAGCACCATCTTTTCGCCACTCACCCGGTAGGCAAGCCCATCCTCAGCGGAGGAACCACCGGCCCCGAAGGCAGCATCTTCATCCTCGCCGTCCTGGCCCTCATCGCGGTCATCATTTTCCTTACCCTGCCACGCACGCAATATGGACGTGCGTCCAAGGCTTTCGAGTAGCCTTAGCTTTTCTCTGCGCCCTGTGCGGTAGCTGAACCCGTCGGCGGTGAAGTCGGTCCCTGAGTCACGAACTTCATGAAACCCGATTCTGCCAAGCGCGAGGGGTGCACTTCGCCGCCTAGGCCGAAGAAGCGGCAGAAGCTCATGATTAATGGACACCAGCGTAGCGGATCGATATGCGGGCGCGAACCGTCGCCCACCAGCAGCGTTTCGTCAACGTGCAGTTTCACGATGTGTACCTCGAACGTGTTGGCGCTCACATTCTTGCCGAAACAACGGTAATCGTGGACGATTCCCTCCATCTGGACCGGACATTCTCGCACTCGAGGCGGCGCCACCGATTCCGACTCCACCGAGGTGAGCCCGGCGATCTCGAATTTGTCCGGCTCATAGCGATAGCCCCACTGACGCTTCTTCTCCGGCACGGGATTCTTACCGGTGGTCAGTGCGAGCCGGTCGACGTGCGTGGCCAGATCCTGTGAGGGTAGATTGATCACACACTCGCGCGTGCGGATGAGGTTATCGGAGGTCTGGCCCATCTGGCCAAGGCCGAGCATGCAACTCCAGCCCAGCCACCACACTGACGACATTGGCGCCAGGTTGGGCGAGCCGTCCGGGTTCATCGTGCTGATGAGCGCCACCGGTGTGCCGAAATAGAGGATGGTCGGTTCGATCGTCTTGTGCATACCCTGACGATATCGGCCGCCGCGTATACCATGCTGTCCGTTTCTTGCGGTCAAAGCAAGAAAGTCGCCGCAGCCAGGGAAATCTGTCATATGACCGGAATGATTTCTCGGAGAGTGGCCCATCCTTCCCTGTGTTTACAAAAATTGGCGAGCAGCGCGGTTTCAGTAGTTTCGTGCCGGCTCGACCTGCGTCATCGGCATCACCGCAGCCCGGCACGCGGAGCACAGCCTGCTTTCCTTCAGGTCGATCCATTCCACGGCATGGGAGGAAGCCATCACACAGCGATAATCATCGCAGTGAGTCAGGCTAAGAGTGTGTCCCAATTCATGCACCGCTTCTTTTATAAGGCGCTCGCGGAATAGTTCATGATCAGGCGTAAGGCCATAGAACTCCTGGCGCAGCCGGTGGGCCGAGACCACGGCGCAAGGGCCGCCCACCTGCGCCTCTCCGAAAACGAAGGTAAGAATCGGGATATAGAGATCGACGGAACTGATGCCGAGTATTCGCCAGGAATTTGGGGTAAGGAAAGTTTGCATGCGCTTCAGGATTTCCGAGGAATGGTACTGCTGGCGCTCTCCATGGAACGCGAACTCTGGATCCAGCCGGACAGGGAGGACGCTACAGGGGGCATGGAAGGTTTCTTCGATGGCGGGTCGCAGATCTTTCAACAGCCCGTCATCCACATTCCCGATCGGCAACAGTTGCAGCGGCTTCATCGCGTGCCTTCACCGAGTTTCAACGGGAGTGCGAGTCCAGCCGTATTTTTTCAGCTTGTGGTACAGCGTGACCCGGTCGATGTCGAGTATCTCGGCTGCGTGGCTCTGATTGCCTCCACATTCCTCAACCACCCGCAGGATGTAGGCCCGCTCCATTTCCTCCAGCTTTTTGCCCGAACCGCCGGAGTCAGAAACGCTCTGGGGTTTGAAAATGAAGTCCGTTTCGTGCAACTCCGGCTCTTGTCCCACAACCATGGCGCGTTCTACCGCGTTCTCCAGTTCACGAACGTTGCCCATCCAGGGTTGTTCCTGGAGGTGGTTCATGGCTTCCGGCGAAACCCGGGTGATGCGTTTGTTCATGGCCAGAGAGAACTTGCGGACGAAATGTTCCACCAGCACAGGGATATCGTCCCGGCGGTTGCGCAGCGGTGGCAGTTCGATGCGGAAGACGTTCAGCCGGTAGAAAAGGTCGGGACGAAACTTACCCTCCTCGATCAACGTCTCGAGGTTCTTGTTGGTAGCAGCGATGCAGCGGAAGTCCACCTTGATGATTTGGTTGCCGCCGACTCGTGTGATTTCGCGTTCTTGCAGCACTCGCAGCAGGTCGGTCTGCGTCTTGAGAGTGATATCGCCGATCTCGTCCAGAAAAACCGTTCCACCCTCGGCGATTTCGAATTTGCCTTTCTTGCGGTACTGCGCGCCGGTGAACGCGCCTTTTTCGTGTCCGAAGAGCTCGCTTTCCAGAAGTGTCTCCGTCAGAGCTCCACAATGAATGACGACCAGCGGATGGAATCTTCGTGGGCTGGCGTGATGAATGGCACGCGCCACCAGTTCCTTCCCTGTACCGCTCTCTCCTGTGACCAGTACGGTAGCGTCGGTGGGCCCCACGGTCTCAATGGCGTCGAAGACTTTGCGCATGGGACCGCTCTGTCCGATCAGTTCCGCGGGACGCGCGACTTCGGCAACGGTCTCGCGCAAGAGCACGTTCTCCTGAGCCATCCGTTTATGCGCCAGCGCGTTCTTCACCAGATGCGCAATCTCGTCCGGATCCAGCGGCTTGGTGACGTAGTCATAGGCGCCGTTCTTGAGCGCTGCGACCGCGGTCTCAACCGAGGCATAGCCGGTCATGATGATCACCATGAGCTCCGGATCGATTTCGTGCATGCGTCGCTGCAGTTCGATGCCATCGGTGCCGTGCATTTTGATATCCACCAGGGCCGCATCCCAGCGTTGTTCCGCCAGGCGGGTAAGTGCGTCGCTGGCGTTTTCTACCGTGGCTACATCGTAGCCTTCTTCGCGGAACCATTTGCCCAGCGAGTCACGCACACTCAGTTCATCGTCCACGATCAGCAGTTTTCCTTGTGTGCTCACGTCAATCACCTCACCTTCATCGCGACATTTCCACTTTCGACGGCTGCCATGGAAGCCTCAGCCGCATGACTTGGCAGGGTCACGGTGAACGCTGTGCCCCGGCCCAGTTCAGATGCGACCTCGATGCGTCCGTTATGCCGCTCCACGATGCCGCGACTGATCGCCAAGCCCAGTCCGACTCCGTGTCCGCTCTCCTTCGTCGTAAGAAAAGGTTCGAAGATTTGGGGCAGCACGTCAGGAGCGATGCCCGCGCCATCGTCGCGCACTTGGATCTTGATTTCTGTCTCATCGCTACTCAGCCCAGCCTCGATCCAGAGATTGCCGCCCCGTGGCATGGCGTCGATGGCATTCATGATCAATGCCAGGAAGACTTGTTCCATCTGCGCAGGGTCGCAGGGCACGCGTGGCAGATCTTCGGCAAGCTTCAGTTGCAATTGGATTCCGCCCAACTCCAGTTGATGCCGCACCAGCAGCAGGCAACGATCAATCACAGCCTGCAGATCGGTAGGCTCCACGTTCATGGGTGCGGTTCGCGAAAGAACCAGCAGGTTCTTGACCAGTTCCCCGCAGCGCCGGCTCTCCGCGGCGATCAGGTCTAAGCACTCCATCGTCTCCCCGCGTTTTTCGCCCTCGGCTTGACCTGTCCCGACCCACTTCCGCAACAATTTGGCGTAGGTCAGAATCCCAGAGAGAGGGTTGTTTACTTCGTGCGCAACCACCGCGGCCATCTTCCCGATGGAAGCCATTTTCTCCACATGCAGAACGTGATCGTGAGCGCGCTTAAGTTCTTTCGTCTTCTGCTCGACACGATCTTCGAGCGTCTTTGCCCAGGTAACAATTTCTTCGTTCGCGCTGCGCAACTGCAGACTCATTTCGTTGAACGAATGGGCCAAGTTACCCACTTCGTCCTGCGATCGCACTTCGATCTGGTAGCCAAGCTCTCCATCGGAGAGATGTTCGGTGCCATGCTTCAGCGCCTGGATCGGCTTGCCGACCACTCGCCACACGAATACCCAACTCAACACTGCCACAATCAGCATTGCCCCGGCCGTGTAAGACAGCATGCGGGCGCTGCTGACCGCAAGTTGCGCGTCAGCTTTCGCGAGCGACAGATTTGTATCGAGCACACCCAGAACCTGCTGGCCCGCAGCATGCGCGTGGCAGTCGGCGTTCGAGCAGCCGGGTTGATTCTCGATCGGAGTGATGATTCCCAGCACGCGCTGGCCGCCGCCATTGCGATATATGCGAAAACGGTCAGGGCGATTCAGGCGCGCCAGCGGCTGCGATTGGGTGTGGCAGCCATAACAGGCCTCCGCCTTCTTGTCGAGAACATGGCTGACCTCGGTTGGGTCAGTGGAGTAGCTGATCCGGCCCTCCTGATCGAAGACGCGAACCTT
>JBKQLO010000046.1:0-4330 GCA_052147055.1 Terriglobales bacterium | reverse complement strand
TAACCCCAGAGCAGTTGGAAGAAGCGACCAAACTCCAGAAGGAGTCGCACTCCCGGCTCGCCTCGGCGCTGGTGAAGTTGGGCTTCCTCTCGGATGAGGATGTCACCAACTTTCTCTCGCGCCAGTACGGCGTGCCCGCCATCAATCTTTCGTATTTTGAGATCGATCCCGCCGTCGTCAAGCTGATTCCCTTCGAAACCGCGAAACGCTATCAGATTTTGCCGCTCAGCCGGGTCGGCGCTTCGCTCACCATCGCCATGGTCGACCCCACCAACGTCTTTGCCATGGACGATATCAAGTTCATGACGGGCTTTAACATCGAACCGGTCGTGGCCTCGGAAAGCTCCATCATCGAGGGCATCGATAAGGCCTACGGCACTTCCAAAGAAGCTGAGCTCGAGCAGGTCATGCAGTCGATGAACGACGCCGGCGAAGGCACCGACATCGAACTCCAGAACGTAGAGCAGGAACTTGAACTCCGGGAACTGGAGAAAGCGGCCGACGAAGCTCCCATCGTCAAGCTGGTGAACCTGGTGCTCACCGATGCCGTGAAGAAGGGCGCCAGCGATATTCACATGGAGCCGTACGAAAAAGAATTCCGGGTCCGGTTCCGCATTGATGGAGTTCTGCAGGCGATCATGAATCCGCCCCTGAAATTGAAGGACGCCATCACTTCGCGCCTCAAGATCATGGCCAAGCTCGACATCAGCGAAAAGCGGCTGCCGCAAGACGGCCGCATCATGCTGAAGATGCAGATCGGCGGCAAGAAAAAGCAGCTTGATTTCCGCGTCTCCACTCTGCCTACGCTCTGGGGCGAGAAGATCGTGCTCCGGCTGCTGGACAAGGAAAACCTGCGTCTGGATATGACCAAGCTCGGTTTCGAGCAGGAGTCGCTGGTCAAATTCGAGAAGGCCATCCTGAAGCCCTACGGCATGGTGCTGGTCACGGGGCCGACGGGATCGGGCAAGACCAACACGCTCTACTCTTCCATCTCGCGGCTGAACCAGCCCGATACCAACATCATGACCGCCGAAGACCCGGTTGAGTTCCAACTGGGAGGCGTGAACCAGGTGCAGATGAAGGAGCAGATCGGGCTGAATTTTGCGGCGGCCCTGCGCGCCTTTCTGCGCCAGGACCCCAACATTATCCTGGTCGGCGAAATTCGCGATTTTGAAACCGCGGAGATCGCCATCAAGGCCGCACTTACCGGACACCTCGTCCTATCCACGCTGCACACCAATGGCGCGCCGGAAACCATTACGCGTCTCATGAACATGGGCATCGAGCCTTTCCTGGTGGCGACTTCGGTGCATCTGATCTGTGCCCAGCGCCTGATCCGGCGGATCTGCAAGGACTGTGCCGAACCGGTCGAAATGCCTCCGCAGGCCCTGATCGACGAAGGCTACACGCCCGAAGAGGCCAAGACGGTGCAGATCATGAAGGGCAAAGGCTGTGCCACCTGCAACAAGACCGGCTACAAGGGGCGCACCGGTTTGTACGAAGTGATGGAAGTGGACGACGAGATCCGGGAACTGGTTCTGGTCGGCGCGTCGGCGGTTGAACTTAAGAAGAAAGCGATTGAACGCGGCATGATCACCCTGCGTCGCAGCGGGCTGATCAAGGTCGCGGCAGGCTGGACCACACTCGAAGAAGTGGCTCGGGAAACGATCCACTAGAAACGGCACCAGGAAGGAAAAGGAAACTATGGCACTCTCGTTAAGCGATCTGCTCCGCCGCATGCTGGAGATGAATGGAAGCGATCTCCACATTACCACCAATTCTCCGCCCCAAATCCGGGTGCACGGCCATCTGGTGCCGCTCGACCTGCCCCAGTTGACGCCCGCCGAGACCAAGCAATTGGCCTACAGCGTGATGACCGATTCGCAGAAGCACCGTTTCGAAGAAACCCTCGAACTGGACTTCTCCTTCGGTCTGAAGGGCCTCGCTCGCTTCCGCGCCAACGTCTTCAACCAGCGCGGCGCTTCGGCTTGCGTCTTCCGTCTGATTCCGTTTGAGATCAAGTCGTTCCACCAGCTGGGTCTGCCTCCGATCGTCAGCAAGCTGTGCGACAAACCGCGTGGACTGGTGCTGGTGACGGGGCCGACCGGCTCGGGCAAGTCCACGACGCTGGCGGCCATGATCGACAAGATCAATAGCGAGCGCCACGAACACATCCTCACCATCGAGGACCCGATCGAGTTCGTGCACATGAACAAGAACTGCCTGGTCAATCAACGCGAAGTGCATTCTGACACCAAGGGCTTTACCGACGCGCTGCGCGCCGCGCTTCGTGAAGACCCGGACGTGGTGCTGATCGGCGAAATGCGCGACCTCGAGACCATCGAGTCTGCGCTGCGTATCGCGGAAACCGGCCACCTCACCTTCGGTACGTTGCATACCAATTCCGCATCGTCCACCATCAACCGCATCATCGATGTGTTCCCGTCGCACCAGCAATCGCAGATCCGCGCCCAGCTTTCGCTGGTGCTCGAAGGCATCATGTGTCAAAGTCTGCTGCCCCGCGCCGACAACAAGGGACGCGCCATGTGCATGGAGATCCTGGTGCCCAATGCGGCCGTGCGCAACCTGATTCGCGAAGACAAGATTCACCAGATCTACTCAGCCATGCAGTCCGGCCAGGAGAAGTACGGCATGCAGACGTTCAACCAGTCGCTGGCCACGGCGTATTTCCAGAAGCAGATCACAATGGAAATGGCGCTGATGCGCTCCAGCAATCAGGACGAACTACAGGAAATGATCGCGCGCGGCGCCGGCCTTATGAACCGCGGCACTCCAACTCCGATGGCCAAGGGTGCAGCGCCGGTAAAAAGATGACATCGAGAAATGCCCGGTAGCACACCGAGCCGCAAGACGAGGGAAAAGAGACTAACGAAGAGACAAGCAGGCGCGGGCGGTTGTCAGGATGGGCAGCCCGCGCGTGCGGAACACGGATAAGGAGAAGGTAACCATGCCGGTTTTTACGTTTTCGGGAAAGACCGCTTCGGGCGAGAAAGTTCAGGGAGAGCGCGTAGCCTCCAACAAGGACGGACTGGCCTCGCAACTCCGGAAGGAACGCATCACGCCAGGCCGCATCCGGGAGAAGGGCAAGGAATTCTCCCTGCCCACTTTTGGCAGTGGCAAAGTCAAGGTCAAGGACGTGGCGGTGTTCTTCCGCCAGTTCTCGGTCATGATCGACGCCGGCCTGCCGCTGGTGCAGTGTCTGGAGATTCTCGGCGCCAACCAGGAGAACCCCAGCTTTCAGAAGACGCTGCTCGGTGTCCGGACCACCGTCGAAGGTGGCGCCACGCTGGCCAATGCCATGCGGCAGTATCCGGTCGTCTTCGACGACCTGACGACCAACATGATCGAGGCGGGCGAGACCGGCGGTATTCTCGACCTCATCCTCCAGCGCCTGGCGATCTACGTGGAAAAGGCGGTCAAGCTGCGCGCGGCCGTCAAGTCGGCGTTGATCTACCCGGTGGCCGTTGTCTCCCTCGCTGTGCTGATTGTGGGCGCGCTGCTCAAGTGGGTGGTGCCGATCTTCGCCAACCTCTTTGTCGGATTGGGAGTTGCACTGCCGCTGCCGACCCGCATTGTCGTCGGCCTGAGCAGCTTCGTGGGTCATTTCTGGTGGTTCTTTATCGTGGGTGGCGTGGGCGCCGTCTTCGGTGTCAAGCAGATTCGCAAGCACCCGCGCGGCCGCTATTACTTCGACGCCATGATGCTCAAGATGCCCATCATCGGGATACTGCTGCGCAAGATCGCGGTCGCCCGCTTTACCCGAACCCTGGGCACGCTCATTACCTCGGGCGTTCCCATACTCGAAGGCCTGGCCATTACCGCCCGCACCTCGGGTAACGCCGTGCTCGAAGAAGCGCTGATGAAGGTGCGCAAGGCGATCGAAGAAGGCCGCACCATCGTCGATCCGCTGCGCGAATGCGGGGTCTTCCCCAACATGGTGACCCAGATGATCGGCGTCGGCGAAGCCACCGGCGCCATGGACTCCATGCTGCAGAAGATCGCAGACTTTTACGAAGATGAAGTCGACTCCGCCACCAAAGACATGCTGGCCATGCTGGAGCCGGTGATCATCGGCTGTCTCGGCGTCACCATCGGCGGCATCGTGATCTCGCTATACATGCCATTGTTCGCCATGATCTCAAAACTGGCGGGATAGAAAAGACAGCCGTCAGCCATCAGCAGTCAGCCGTCAGCTAACTCCGAATATCGGCGGCCGACGACGGCGAATGACCAGCGACGAAAAACTGATGGCTGACAGCTGAAGGCTGACGGCTAAATTCATGCACTCCATCTCCGATGAGCGGAACTG
>JBKQLO010000045.1:0-20717 GCA_052147055.1 Terriglobales bacterium | reverse complement strand
GGGTGACGTGGACGAAGACGGTGTTTTCGCGGCCGAGCTCCTGGCGCATCTGGCGGATGGCTTCGAGGAAAGGGAGCGATTCGATGTCGCCGACGGTGCCGCCGATTTCGACGATGGCGACGTCGACGTTGGCAGCGACTTTGCGCATCGCGTTCTTGTTCTCGTTGGTGACGTGAGGGATGACCTGGACGGTCTTGCCGAGGTAGTCGCCGCGGCGTTCCTTGGCGATGATCTGCTCGTAGATTTTGCCGGTCGTCCAGTTGTTGTCGCGAGTGAGCTTGGCGTGGGTGAAGCGCTCGTAGTGGCCGAGGTCAAGGTCGGTTTCGGCGCCGTCGTCGGTGACAAAAACTTCGCCGTGCTGAAACGGCGACATGGTCCCGGGGTCAACGTTCAGATACGGATCGAACTTCATCAGGTTGACCTTCAGGCCGCGGCTCTCCAGCAGGCAGCCAATCGAAGCTGCCGCCAGACCCTTACCCAAAGAAGACACCACACCGCCGGTTACAAAGATGTACTTTGCCGACATCGGTTCCTCGCCCTAAATTGTGATTGGAATTTTGTGCAGATGGGGTGCACGATCAATTATGCCAGAAAGGGCTGTGGAAAGAAATGGGAAACCAGAGCTATGGGGACACGCCGGGTGCCCTTCGGCAGTTTACAGAACGTCCCTATTCATTTGTAATGTCGCAAGACATGAAACATGGGAACCGAGCCCGCGTCGGCGCAGGCGGACGGATTGTTATTCCGGCATCCTTTCGTAAGGCTCTGGGCATCAATCCTGGAGACGAAGTCGTGTTGCGGATCGAGGACGACGAATTGCGCATCTCCACCCTGAAAGCACGAATCGAACGCGCCCAACGTCTCGTCCGGCGTCATGTAAAACCGGGCACGTCGCTGGTTGACGAATTGATTGCCGATCGACGCAGAGAGGCTGGCCGTGGGTAGACACGGGCATAGGTCCATCGTTCGTTCATCCGCGTGGCTTCTTGCTCTCTTTGCGCTGCTCACCTTCTCCATTTCCGCCCAGCAGCTCGCCAAGCGCCTCATCCTCAAAGATGGTACCTACCAACTAGCCACCCGATGGGAAATCAAGGGCGATCGGGTTCGCTATTTAAGCGCGGAACGCAACGAATGGGAGGAAGTGCCCGAGTCGCTGGTGGATTGGAAGGCAACCTCCAAGTTCGAACAGGATCGCGCCGCGGGCCTTCCCAACCCCGAAGCGATCGAGGTGGACAAAGAGGCTGCCAAAGAGGCGGCGACAGAACGTGCAGCAGACGAGGCCAAGACTCCGCTGGTCGCTCCCAATTTGCATCTTCCTGAAGGCGGATCGATGCTGTTGCTTGATACGTTTCAAAATCAGCCGCAACTTGTGGAATTGCAGGAGACCGGCGGGGAACTGAACCGCAACCGCGCGGAGAACATGATTCGCGCCGCCATCATCCCCATCCCCATTACCAGCAGTAAGCAGACCATTGAAATCGAGGGCTTGCACGCCCCCGTGCAAGCGCATGCGACACTGCTCTCGATCTATGTAAACGTCGAGATCGGACAAGGGCCGATAGGTTCCAGCCGGATATCTCAACAACCGCAGCAGCCAGGGCAGCCTGGTCAGCCGCAACAACCCCAACAGCCTCAGCAACCGCAAATGCCGGAGCAAGCCTGGGACCGCTTCCACATCGTGCATGCGGAGCCGAAGAAAACGAAGCGGGTTGTGGGAGTGATCAAGATCAATCCGCTGGGCAGAGTCACCCAGCAACAGAATTTGGTGGCGACGACCTGCGAGCAACTGCCGGGCGGCTGGGTCAAAGTTACGCCGACGGCAGCGCTTGCGGCTGGAGAATATGCCGTGGTGGAGTTGCTGGGCCGCGAAGGCATGAACACCTACGTTTGGGATTTCGGCGTGAACCCGGCAGCTCCCGCGAACGCGTCGGCGTTGAAGCCGACGACGGCGACAACTCCCGCGCCGCCCGATAAGCCGCAGGAGACTCCGCCACCGCAACCTCACTAATTGCACGGACCACGCCCGCGCTTACGCGACATGTGCGGCCTCTTCCTGAATTCTCTTCCACGCCCTTTCCACGTGCCGCGCTTCGGTATTCGTCTGGCCGACGCAGAATCGCAAGGTCGTACGACCCGCGAGCTTGGTGTGCGTCAGGTAGAGATCCCCGCTGCGGTTCAAACGATCCATCAGTCCCTGATTCACTTCGTCTCCACCTTTGTGGCGAAAGCAGACCAGATTCAGCGGCACTGGCGCCGCTAGTTCGAAGCGGCTGTCGGCTTTTACCCAGCCCGCGAACTGCTGCGCCAGTTCCACGTGGCGGCGAACATGGTGCTGCAAACCTTCGATCCCGTAATGGCGGATCACGAACCACAACTTCAGCGCGCGAAAACGGCGTCCCAGCGGAATCTGCCAATCACGATAATCAATCACCGCGCCCGATTCCGTAGCCTGATTCCGCAGAAACTCCGGCAGAATGCTCAGGGTCTGGATCAGGGCTTTGCGGTCGGCCACGTAAAAGCAATCGCAGTCGAAATTAGTGAACATCCATTTATGCGGATTGAAGGCATAGCTGTCAGCGAGTTCGACGCCCGCGTGGGTGTGGCGAAACTCGGGACAAAGCGCGGCAGTGCCGGCCATGGCGGCATCCACATGGAGCCAGACGCCGTTCTCGCGACATATCTGGCCGATCTCGGGCAGCGGGTCGAGCGCATTAGAAGATGTGGTACCGATGGTGGCGCAAACAAAGCAGGGGGTGAGGCCGTTGCGGCGATCCGCGTCAATTTGCTTTGCCAGCAGGTCCGGGCGCATGGCAAAGCTCTCGTCGACTTCGATCAAGCGCAGACTATCGCGCCCCATTCCGGTGATCTGGATGCCTTTCGCGATTGCAGAATGCGCCTGCGTGGAAGTGTAAGCAACCAGCTTGCCGTTGCAGCCCTGCCGATTGCTGGCGAAGTTGCTAGCGCGTTCCCGCGCCGCGAGCAGCGCACAGAGTGCCGCGCTCGAAGCCGTGTCCTGGATCACGCCCCCGCCAGTGTTTGTCGAGAGAAACTTCTCCGGCAGGCCCAGCATTCCAACCAGCCAGTCGAGAACATGGGTCTCTAACTCTGTGCAGGCAGGGCTGGTGGCCCAGAGCATGCCTTGAACGCCCAGTCCGGACGAGAGCAGATCTCCGAGAATCGCCGGCCCGGAAGCATTCGCCGGAAAGAAAGCAAAGAAATTCGGTGACTGCCAGTGCGTGATCCCAGGAATGATGAGTTTTTCGACGTCGCCGAGGATGGCGTCAAACTTCTCACCCTTCACGGGTGGATTCGCCGGCAGCGAAGCACGAATCTGGCCGGGCTTGGCCCGTGACAGTACGGGATAAGACTCAATACGTGAGTAGTAATCCGCGATCCAGTCCACTACCGCGTGTCCGTGGCGGCGGAATTCGTCGGGGGTCATGTGGAAAGCCTTTTCTTGCGGCATGTGGGTTCCTGATTGGTTCAGACTTATCTCTGTGTTCCTCTGTGCCCTCTGTGGTACCGCTTCTTCAGACCAAAAACCCAACCACAGAGGTCACAGAGGAACACAGAGGATTCACGTGATCTGTCCGAAGTAAACGCGAGTCGCATACGCCAGCACAACCTGCCCATTAGTCTGGTGCGCGTCAAATATGCTACGCAACTCCCGCACCATCGACTCGTAGCCGGGATGGTCCGAACTCGGTATATACGAAGATGACAACAGCCGGCCTTCGAGCGCGGCGTAGTCACATTCCTGGCGCATTTCGAGCACAGCGGACTGAAACGGCGAGGGCGCGAAGAAGCCGGCAATCTCGTCGGTGGTGCGCTCGTGACGAACTTCCTGATAGTCGGTGCCGTAGGCCAACAGCAACTGTTCGTAGTCGTGAAGAAACGGAGTCGAATCCGTCTGCCGCTCATTCCAGATCAGCACGGCCCATCCGCCAGGTTTCAGAATACGGACGAATTCGCACCTGGCCTTTGCACGATCAAACCAGTGTGCTGCCTGCGCTGCCGTCACGACGTCCACGCTATGGCCGGGCAGGGTAGTCGCCTCCGCAGTCCCGTCGATACTGGTCAAGCGCTCATAAGCTGCCAGGTATTCTTCGCCGGCGCGGCGCATGTCCGGGTTCGGCTCCACTCCGAAAACACGATTGCCATTTTCCAACAGCAGGCGAGTAAAGATTCCTGTGCCCGAGGCGACGTCGGCGATGATCGATTCCGAAGTGAGGCCACACTGCTTTCGAAGCAGATCCAGAACTTCCTTCGGGTAGCTGGGGCGGTAGCGCACATACTTCTCGACTCGGGAGGAAAAGCGGGCAGTAGGATCTTGCACAGGCATGCATCCAGTGTAAAAGGTTTTGAGGTCGAAGGGAGCCGCGCTGAGTTTGCTACTATTGAAATCCAATCGAGTTGCGGTGTCTGGAGCGCGCCTCAAACCGGACCCGCGGGAGCCTGATGAAAGTTCCAACGGCGATCATTCTTTTTCTCTTTGTTCTGTTTACGGTCTCTCTTGAATTCGGCGATGCCAAGGCGTCGAAGTCGCCTTCGTCCTCCGCAATATTTGGATTTCAGGATGCCACTGCTGAAACGGCGGTCGAGAGGCGCTTTCTCGCGGTTCCCGATCCCAAACTCGCAGAGGCGCACTTGCGCACCCTGACCCAGGCACCGCACATGGCCGGAACTCCGGAAGACAAAGCCACTGCGGACTACGTCGCGCAGAAATTCCGCGAGGCTGGCCTGGAAACTGAGACTGTCGAGTACCGCGTCTGGATCAACTATCCGGCCGAAATCAGCGTGGATGTGACCGCCCCGCCCGGCGTCCGGATGCACGGCCCCACCCGCGAGCACGCGGACGGCGACCCTCTGCCCGACGATCCCCGCGTGGTTATGCCGTTCACCGGTATGTCGCCCTCCGGCGATGTTGAAGCTGAAGTCGTCTACGCCAACTACGGCTCGCCCGAAGATTTCAAGAAACTTGAACAGCTAAAGGTCGATGTACGCGGCAAGATCGTGCTGGCGCGCTACGGGCAGAATTTCCGTGGCGTGAAGGCGCTGGTGGCGCAGGAGCACGGCGTTGCCGGACTCATTATTTACTCCGATCCCGCCGACGACGGCTGGCGGCGCGGCGACAAATATCCTGACGGCCCCTGGCGGCCGAGCACGGGCGTCCAGCGTGGCTCGATAGGGTTCATGTTCGAGTTTCCCGGCGATCCCACGACGCCAGGAATTGCATCAGTGCCATCTCTTCCCGACTCCCAGCGAATCTCTCCGCAGCAATCGGCGCAGTTGCCAAAGATTCCAACCACGCCGCTGTCTTACGGAGACGCCTGGCCGATTCTCGAACACCTTACCGGACCGGATTCCCCGCGCGAGTGGCAAGGTGCGCTGCCGTTCACTTATCACGTAGGCCCCGGCCCGGTGAAAGTGAAGATGCATCTCAAACAGGACTACCAGTTCCGCACCATCTGGGACGTGATCGGACGTGTGCCAGGTAAAAACTCGCCGGATGAGTGGGTGGTGGCCGGGAATCATCGCGATGCCTGGGTGTATGGCGCGGTCGATCCCAACAGCGGTACTGCGGCCATGCTTGAAGCCGTCCACGGATTGGGTGAACTGCTGAAGTCAGGGTGGAAGCCGAAGCGCAGCATCGTTTTCGGAAGTTGGGATGGAGAAGAAGAGGGAATCATCGGCTCGACCGAATGGGGCGAACAGCACCAAGCTGAACTGGCCAACGCAGTTGCCTATTTCAACATGGACGTAGCCGTGTCGGGCTCGGCGTTTGGGGCTTCTTCGGTTCCGAGCCTCAAGCATTTCCTCTCGGATGTGACCAAAGCTGTGCCCAGTCCGAAAGGGGGCACGGTGTTTGAGGTTTGGAAAAAAGCCAACCAGCCGGGAGCGCAAGCTGGGCAGTCGCCGACCGACGCCATCGGAACCATGCAACGCGCGCCCGTCGCACAGGGGAATTTGGATGTCCCCGTGGGCGACCTGGGCAGTGGCTCTGACTACACCGTCTTCCTGCAACACCTCGGCGTGCCCTCGACTGACATTACCTCGAACGGCCCTTACGGTGTGTATCACTCCGCCTTCGACAACATCAACTGGTTTAAGCGTTTTGCCGATCCCGATTTCTTGTACGAGCAGGAAATGGCGCGCGTGTTTGGCATCGAAGTCCTGCGCATGGCCGACGCCGACGTGTTGCCCTACGACTATGAGGAATACGGCAAGGAAGTGACCGCTTACATCGAGGCAGCCCGCAAGAAAGCTGACACCGAGTTCGGCGCAGAGCAGGCGATTTTCCTTGATGCCGTGAAGGCAGCACGGCGCTTCGAGCAAGCTGGCGCGAAGGTTCTTGGGAAACAATCCAATCCTGGCAGCGACCCTGCCAAACTGAACCAGACCCTGCTGGCCGCCGAGCGCGGCCTGCTGATTCCTGAGGGTCTGCCCCACCGTTCGTGGTTTCACCACGCCATCTATGCGCCCGGTCGGTACACCGGCTACACAGCGGTGGTGATTCCCGGAATCAATGAAGCCATTGACCGTCACGATCTCGACCAGGTGCGCCAGCAGATTGCCGCGCTGGCGGCGGCACTGGATCGGGCGACCGCGGAACTGGAGGGCCGGCACTAGATGTTGCTGGCTCCCGCATGACGGCAGCACACCCACTGGCGCATGTTCTCGAAGGTCTCCCTTCGGCGGCGGTCGCGACCTTGCTCGCGTTGTTTCCCATCGTCAATCCCTTCGGTGGAGTTCCGGTGTTCTTCTCTCTGACCTCGAGTATGCCTGCGGCAGAGCGCCGGCACACGGCCCTTAAGACCGCAGCTTATGTGATCGCAATTCTGGTGGTGTTCCTGTTCTTTGGCCGGTTCGTGCTGATCTTCTTTGGCATTTCTCTACCTGTGCTGAGGATTGCCGGCGGTCTCATCGTGGCCAACACCGCTTGGGGCATGGTTACGGGGAATGCCCGCATGACCACCGCAGAGACCGATGAAGCCGCGACCAAAGCTGACATTTCTCTGACGCCCATGGCCATGCCGATGCTCTCCGGGCCGGGATCCATTGGGGTGGTCATGGGACTCGCGGCAGACGCGAACAGCATGATTGCATACTTCGGAATGGTGATCGGTATCGTTGCCTTGGGCCTCGTGGTTTACCTGTTCTTGTGTCTCGGAGGCCCGCTGGTCAAACGTCTGGGACCCGGCGCGGTGGGAGCAATCAATCGGATCTTTGGTTTTCTGCTGCTGGCGATCGCGGTGCAGTTGGTGTGGGACGGCGTAGCCGATTTCCCCCACTAAGTTTCGATACGCCCCCCACCCCCCTCCCCTTCGGTCTTGTGGAATCATGGTTTTAGGGGAAAATTCCCGCCAAATCTTTGGGGAGAAAAGGGTTGGAGGCAAAATCTTAGGAACAAACAAGTTAGGGAGTTGCCTGAACATATTTCGTTTATTTGCGAGATATATATTTAGATGTCCGGTATAGCCGGAAGCGATGTAGGAAGTGAGAAGAAGTTTTTGGTGGGAGTGCGGAAATGGGAATGGCTACGAGGCGGGGCAATGCTTTGGGGAAGTTCCGCCCGCCTCCAGGTTTTTCTCCAGGAGGCATAAAATCCCCACACAACGAAAACCTCGTTGTGTGGGCCACCCGCCTCTTGACCGTCGCTTATCATGGATGTCCCCGGATTATTCCCGGATTATTATTCAGTTCTTAAGGAGTAGTAAACTACTCCGCATCATCAGTTATGGCCAAACAGCGCACTAATTCCGCGAAGTCTTCAGACGGAGCGAATCCTGGATTCGAGCAGAAGTTACGGAAGCTCGTCCCGGGGGAATTGCGAGTGAACGGTGCGGAGCGTATTGCAGGCAGGCATCCTTGAGCAAACGGAACCCGAGGAAGCCAAAAGGATCTGTCAGTCGGTCAATCCTCGAGATGACCGCGAAGCAGGCGCGCGCATTTCTTTTGAAGCCGGAGAGCTACTGCAGCCTCGAACTCCCTCCCTACTTCGTATTCGCAAAGATACTTTCCTCAGTATCCAAGAAACTGCTTGGAAAGACCCTCGCGAGCATGTCTTCTAAGCCTCGCGATCACGAGCGCGTCAACTATTCGATGCTCTCCAACAAGGATGGTCGCCATGCGTGGAGGCCCTTCCAACTCATCCATCCTGCGCTCTACATCGCCCTCGTGGATCAAATGACGCAGCCAGCGAATTGGAAGGTGATACGCGCCAGATTCAAGGAGTTTCAGGGTCCGCCCAACTTCAAATGCCTAAGCATTCCGGTTGAGGCATCATCCAGCACAGTCGATAAAGCTGCACAAGTTCGGAATTGGTGGCTCGGAATTGAACAGGGCTCAATTGATCTGGCGCTGGACTTCGATCATGTGGTGCACGCCGACATCACCGATTGTTATGCCGACATCTATACGCACTCCATCGCATGGGCTTTGCATACGAAGCCCGAGGCTAAGGCGAAAAAGGGGGATGAAACGCTGATCGGGAACGTTATCGACTGGCATATTCAAGATATGCGACACGGGCAAACCAACGGCATTCCGCAAGGCAGTGTCTTGATGGATTTCATTGCCGAGCTAGTTCTCGGATACGCTGATCTTGACCTCAGCATACGCCTTAAAAA
Organism: Terriglobales bacterium; assembly: GCA_052147055.1. Taxonomy (GTDB): domain Bacteria; phylum Acidobacteriota; class Terriglobia; order Terriglobales; family Acidobacteriaceae; genus JABCZH01. The sequence continues at coordinate 12,087 of JBKQLO010000045.1, read as the reverse complement.
GGCTCGGATTAAAGAGTTTCAAATTCTGCGCTACAGGGACGATTACAGGATCTTTGTTCGAAATCCGCAACTTGGCGAAGCCATCCTGAAATACCTGACAGAGGTGCTGATCGACCTCGGCCTAAAGCTCAACACCGGCAAAACTACTGGATCCTTACAGGTAGTAGCCTCTTCTATAAAGGCAGATAAGCGAGATTGGCTTCGCGGCCGACAAGGCGACCGGAATCTGCAGAAGCACCTACTGATAATTCACGCTCACGGTATCGATTTCCCGAACACAGGCAGTCTCACCACAGCTCTCTCTCACTTCCATGAGCGGCTAACGAGAGTCAAGCGAATCCAAAACCCGCGCGTCTTGGTCAGCATCGCGATAGACATTGCATACACCAGCCCGAGGACGTTCCCGGTTTGTGCAGCAATTATTAGCAAGGTTTTGACTGCCCTAGACACCAAGGAGGATCGAGTCGAAATCATTAAGAGAATCTACCGCAAGCTTTCCCAGCTTCCGAACACGGGCCATATGGAGGTCTGGCTCCAGCGCATTAGTCACTCACTCGAGCCAAGACTCGCTTATAAAGAGCAGCTGTGCCAACTGGTGAAGAATCGAGCCGCGGACATCTGGAATAACGACTGGATCACGTCAAAGAAACTGAAGGCCGCGTTAGACCCGTCGCAGATTGTTAGCAAGTCGAAGCTGCGATCTCTTAAGCCGGTCATCAAGCCGATCGAGATCGCGCTCTTTGCTGCGTCGCGGTACTGATTGGCGATTTAAAGGCGGGTGGCCCGCCCCTTAGCGCGAGGTGATTGACACAGCGCCCGCCCCTTGCAAAACGCGCAAGGAGCGGGGCACCCACATCTCTCACCTGCCCTCACTCCCCTCACTCCCCTCACTACCTACACTCCGCCCATCCCATAGGTTGGTCAGCAACAAGCCGTGAGCTTCGCGACTGGCACGGTGCAAGCACAAAATTAGAACTGGGTGCCCCGCTCCCTTCGACTTCGCTCAGGGCAAGGCTCTTGCCGGTTTTGCAAGGGGCGGGTTTGTGGGTCATGCCGGCTGTCGCATGCTCGTCCGCAAAATGTCGGTATCGTCGACGCGGACCAGGCCCGGCTCGCGGTAGTGGTGGTAACGAAAGCTGCTCCAAGGCCACTGTTCCGGTTCTTCGACCAATCCGCGCTTGACCGGATTGAAATGCATGTAACGCAGCTTCGCGATGCGTTTGTGTTCGGTATAGACGTTGAAGTCGTAGAAGCGCGGCGGCCAGACTGGCATGGGCTTCGTGCGCTTCGCAGGATCGTGCCATCTGCGCCTTGCAACCACTCGCTGCGCGTACGTCTGTTTCACGCTTTGCATGGCGGTTGAGGGATCGCCGAGTTGAGGTTCTGTTATGAGCAAGTGAAAGTGTTCGGGCATCACGACGTATCCCAGCACGACAAACCGATGTTTCTTCCGCACGTCCTCGAGAATCTTTAAGAACAGATCCCGACGTGACGGAGTGTCGAGCCAGGGTCTTCGTTTGTAGCAGCTACAAGTAATGAAGTGGAGGTCGCCAGTGCCGTAGTATCGCTTGAGGCCCTGAGGCATGGGGTGATGTTAGGGATGGTTTCTCGGAAAAGATGTGATAGATGAACACGTCGGTGGTTTCCGCGAAAGCCCGCCCCTTGCAAAGGCGGCAAGGAGCGGGGCACCCGCCATAAAATCCCCACACAACGAAGGCCGCGTGGTGTGGGCCGCCCGCCCGTGGGCCGACGGTCCAGCTCGTCAATGGTCGTGTTTCCTGGAAGGACCGAGCCCCAGAGGAAGGGACCATTGCAGAAAACGCAAGTGGCACCCCGCGAAATCAGAGAGTTAAGGAGCGGAGCGACCAAATAGGCTGGGGCATGCAACTAAATAATTAGTTGACGTTTGGCGCGGGCCCGCGTCTAATAGTTCGAGTAGGGAGGAAGGCTTGCCACCAAGGAAATCCGTAACCCTGACCGAAGCCGAGCTGCGGCTCATGGATGTGGTCTGGCAGAGGGGTGAATCCACTGTGCAGCAGGTTCTGGAAGCGCTGCCCAAGCGGCCGGCGCTGGCCTACAACTCCATTCTGACCACCATTCGGATTCTGGAAAAGAAAGGCTATCTCAAGCACATAAAGGATGGCCGGGCGCATGTCTACATACCGCTGATTGAGCGCGACGACGCTACCCGCTCCGAGATCAGTCATCTGGTGCATCGCTTTTTCGAGAATTCGCATGAGCAACTGGTGTTGAACATCCTGGAAGACGAAAGCATTGACGCAGCCGAGCTCAAGCGTTTGCGGAAATTGCTGGCAGAAAACCCGCGGGAGGCGCGATGACTCCCTTCCATGAGCTGGCGCGGATTTCTGCCGAAAGAATACTGAACGGCGTGGTCGAGGGTGTGGCCATTGCTCTGTTTGTGGGGTTGGTTCTACAAGTAATCGGCCGGCGAAATTCCGGCACACGCTTCGCGGTACTGTTGGCGGCGTTGTTCTCCATTGCTGCGCTCCCGGTGTTGAATGTGATGAGAGCGGGCGCCGGATCCGGTGGCGGAGGAGCAGTCTGGGCAGTTACCCTGCCCCGCCTGTGGGCAACGTACGTGGTTCTGTTGTGGGCAACGATGGCAAGTGTGGGTCTGTCACGCGTGGCTTTGGGTCTCTGGCAACTACGAAAGGTGCGGGCAGGAAGTGAAGCCATCGATCCCGCGAAGCTCGATTCCGTCTTACAAACAACTCTTAGAGAATTTCAATCGTCACGCTCAGTAAAGATTGCAACTTCGGAAAAGCTAACCGTGCCGGCTGCGATCGGATTCTTTCATCCCATGATCGTGCTGCCCACGTGGACCCTGCGCGAACTTTCTACCGCGGAACTCAACTCGATTCTGATTCACGAACTGGCACATCTGCAACGCCGCGACGATTGGACGAACTTGGCACAGAAGGTACTGCGCGCCTTGCTCTTCTTCCATCCGGCGGTGTGGTGGGTGGAGCGGCAGCTCTCGCTGGAGCGGGAGATGGCTTGCGACGACGTAGTGCTTTCGCGCACTGCCAATCCGCGGGCGTATGCCGAGTGTCTGGTCACCGTGGCGGAAAGAAGTTTCATGCGCCGCGGTCTGGCGCTGGCGCAAGCTGCGGTGAGCAAGGTGCGGCAAACCACGCTGCGGGTGTCTCAAATACTGGATGGCAACCGTTCCACAGCCCCGCGGGTGTGGAAACCAGCATTGGCCCTGATGATGGTGGCTTCGGGAATCTTCGTCATAGCCCTGGTGCGTGCTCCGGAGCTGGTTGCGTTTCGTGAGAGCGCTCCGGTTTTATCTCTGGCTTCGGTCGCTGTGCCGGTTTCGTCGCCTAAGGATTTCGCAACGCCGACTGCCGCAAGAGCTGTCCTGACATCTTTCCGGCCTAAACGGCAAGTCCGAAGCGTCGCCGCGACGCCGATCGAAGCGAAGCTAACGCCGGTGCAGCAGGGCGCGGAACCTCCGGCAAGAGCGACATTCGCAGTATTCGGGCAGAACCCAGCGCCGGCACAAACCGTGTTCGTGGTCATGCGCACCGAGCAGTTCGGGCCATCGGGCGAAAGTTGGACGATCCGCGTGTGGCGCTTCACGGTGTTGAGGCCCGAGCAAATTCCAGTCGAGCTGAATAATCCGAAATCACTTTAAGGAGTTGTTTGCACAACGCTGAATTTCTGGCAATAGAAACTAAATAATTAGTTACACCAAGAAAGTAAAGGAGAAGAGGAGAAATGGAAACCATGAAAACCCTGATCGCAAAAGTTGTAAGAACCCTCGGACGTCACGCGACGGTCGCCCTGCTCGGACTCGCGGCGCTGGCATTGGTGACGACCTACGAGGTAATCAAGCCCATGTCGGCGGGCGCGGCCGTGGCCCCGGCAGCGGCTCCGCTCGACGACAACAGCGTCAGCCCACTGCTCTCGCTCGACCGAGCCATGGAAACCCTGGCTGCGCGCGTCACTCCCGCCATTGTCAATGTTGCGGTAACCTCGCGCGGCAGAAACGACGGCCCGCAGTCCGAGGCACCCGACGATATCCAACGTTTCTTCGGTCCATTTTTCGGTCCGCACGGACAGATGCGCCCGCAGCAGCCGCAGATCGAACGCGGTATCGGCAGCGGAGTGATTATTTCGCCGGACGGATACATCGTCACCAACAACCACGTGATTGACGGCGCCGTCGACATTCGCGTCACCATGAGCAACCGCAAGATCCTGGTTGCCAAACTGATCGGTGCCGATCCGCTGACCGATTTGGCCGTGATCAAGATCGACGGCAGCAATCTGCCCAGCGTTCCGTGGGGTGATTCCACCGCGTTGCATCCTGGACAAACCGTGCTTGCGTTCGGCAATCCTTTCGGGTTCCGTTTCACCGTTACCCGAGGAATCGTCAGCGCGCTGAATCGTCCGAATCCGTTTGCCGGTGACCGCCGCAAACCCGGTAACTTCATTCAGACCGACGCTGCCATCAATCCAGGCAATTCGGGTGGTCCATTGGTGGATGCTCGCGGCGAAGTGATCGGCATCAACACCTTCCTGGTTTCGTCCTCGGGCACGTTCTCCGGAATGGGGTTTGCGATTCCGACGCAGATCGTGCGGCCGACGGTTGAAGCGCTGATTCGTGATGGCAAAGTCAGCCACGGCTACATGGGGATCGGCATCAGTGACGTGACTCCGGAGAACTCGAAGTTCTTCAACCTGACGGACGCGGAGGGAGCATTGGTTACGCAGGTGGAAACGGATTCGCCCGCGGCCAAGGCTGGAGTGAAAGTGGGAGACGTCATCCGCGAACTCGACGGCAAGCAGATTCCGGATGCCGGCGAGTTGCAGGTGGAAGTCGGCCAGAAGCGGCCGGGCACGACCATCAAGCTGAGCATTCTGCGCGAAGGCAAGAGCATGACCGTTCCGGTTATGCTCGAAGCCATGGGGGCTCGCGACAAATCCGACAACGAAGTCGGAGAGATGGGGCACGGCAAGCCTCGCTGGGGGATTGGATTGGCCGACCTGGATGGCAACGTGCGTGGGCAGATTCAGATGCCAAGCGATGTTCACGGCGCGGTGGTGGAACAGGTGCAGCCGGGAAGTTCTGCTGACGACGCTGGGTTGCAGCGCGGCGATGTGATTGTGCAAGTGAATCGCAAAGACGTGCAAAGCGCGGCCGAGGTGCGGCAAGCTCTGGAAAGTGTTCCCAAGGGGCAAGACGCACTGCTGCTGGTCTGGTCGAACGGCGGCAGCACCTTCCGCGTGTTGCATGCGCCGGAAGGAATGTAAGACGCCTAGCAGGCGGTGGAATGTATAGGGGGCAGGTGCGGAACACCTGCCCCTTACTTATGTGTGCCGAACATGTTCGACAGCCGGGGGGTGGAAGTCCCCTGCCCAACCTGGTGGAGGTGAAGGGCTAGAGAAGCGCAAGGGCGTCGTCGCGAGGCGGGGTCTGAAAGAAGCGTGGATCAAAGGCGCGAGCCGATGGACAAGAACCGGATAACGAGGCCTACGGTGCGGGGCGAGCTGGCATATGACAGCGAAGCCCAGTTCCACCAAGAGCACTGGTGGTAAATCCGGCGGTTGTGCGCGGAAGGCGGTCGAACTTACTTCGGGAGACCCGCCGCATGTCACGGCATCGTGACTGAGGATGGAGCGATTCATCCTGACGGTGCGGCGGGAGTCAGCAGAGGGCATAGTAGGCCGCAAGGTCGAAGGCCCAAACAGCAAGGAGTGGCGAGTAGGACGCAGGACTCGATGAGCGACAAGCGGCAGAAAAACCAGCTACAGAAGGTGCTGGCCTTTACCGGGGAGGGGAGGAGTGAAGCTCCGAAGGCTCCGCGGGAAGGGACCGAATCGTTGACGGCGAAATGCGAAACCGAAAGTCCGGCTGGAGAAGAGCAACGGATGGAAGAGGTCTGCGGGCGGGAAAACTGCCAGCAGGCTTTACGGCGAGTGAAGGCCAATAAGGGGAGTCCGGGAATCGACGGCATGAAAGTGTCGGAGTTGCCGGACTACGTGAAGCAGCACTGGCCAGCGATTCGGGAACAACTGTTGAGCGGGACCTACAGGCCGCAACCGGTGAGGCGAGTGGAGATCGCGAAGCCGGACGGAGGGGTGCGCAAGCTGGGCATCCCGACGGTGCTGGACCGGTTTGTCCAGCAGGCGGTGATGCAGGTTCTGCAGGGCGGATGGGACCGGACGTTCTCCGAACACAGTCACGGATTTCGTCCGCAACGCTCGGCGCATCGGGCGGTGGCCCAGGCGCAGCGGTATATCGCCGCAGGCAACCGCTGGGTGGTGGATCTCGATCTGGGAAAGTTTTTCGATCGAGTCAACCACGACAAACTGATGGCGGCGATCGCGCGGCGGGTGAGCGACCAGAGGATGCTCAAGTTGATCCGAGCGTTTCTGGAGTCGGGCGTGATGGAGAACGGGCTGGTGAGTCCGGTGGAAGAAGGAACTCCGCAAGGAGGGCCTTTGTCGCCACTGCTGTCGAATCTCGTGCTCGACGAACTCGACCGGGAGTGGGAGCGGCGTCAGCACCGTTTTGTACGTTACGCGGATGATTGCAATATCTACGTAGCGAGCGAACGGGCGGGAAAACGCGTGATGCGGAGTGTCACGGGTTTCATCGAGCGACGGCTCAAACTCAAGGTAAATGAGGCGAAGAGTGCGGTGGCACGGCCGCAGGAGCGGAAGTTTCTGGGCTTCAGTTTTACCGGCGGAAAAGAGCCGAAACGGCGCATCGCGCCCAAGGCTCTGGAACGCTGGAAGCGGAAGATACGGGAACTGACGCGCCGGACGCGAGGAATCAGCGTAGCGCAGATGACGAAAGAACTGGCCGCCTATTTACGCGGGTGGAAGGGATACTTCGGCTTCTGTCAGACGCCCTCGGTGCTGCAACGGCTGGAGAAATGGATGCGGCACAGGATGCGATCCATGATCTGGAAGCAATGGCAACGGGGCACGGCCCGGTTTCGGAACCTGCGCCAGCGGAACATCGGCATTGACCTCGCGGCTGAAACCGCCGGCAGCGCCCCTGGTCCGTGGCGTCTGGCGAACAGCCCAGCCTTGTCGATGGCCTTTCCCATTGCTTACTTCGACGCGCTCGGTCTTCCGCGATTGCTGGATGGGCCTCTAGCTCAACCGAACTGAACCGCCGGATGCGGACCCGCATGTCCGGTGGTGTGGCAGGGGCGGAGAGGTGACTCTCCCCCCTAGGCCGATTGCTTGACCTTGCACTGGCGAGGGCACGAATCCCCGTCCGCACGAGGACCATCGCGCCTACATCAACGTCGAAAGGCGTCGCCCGTTTCCTGCAGTGGCTTAAAATATGAGGTTATGAGCGACGACACCACTGATCTCTTATGCCCGCACTGTAACGCGACGTTCACCGCCTTCCTGCACGAACTGGCCGACCAAAATGCCAAGGTCGTATGCCCATGTTGTGGAAAGGCACAACCTCCGAAGGCTGCCAAGCCGGTTGCCGGGGGTCCAGTCAAGAAAATGTGAGAGTGACGCGGGCTGGCAGGGTTGGCGGACAAGGCGTCCGCCCCGCAGGGCTTGCATCAGAAGGCTGAGCCTGATCCCAGCAAGCTGTAGAGCAGAATGATGAGCACGATGCCGGTGAAGATCATGTACAGGCGGTCGTGTTCGGCGGCGAAGCCCCAGATCGAAAAGGCCACGCGGGCCACGGGCGTGGCGATCAGAAAAAGCAGTCCTAACTGGATCATGCCGCGGCTGCGGAGGTCCTTGGCGCTATGGACGATCCCGCGGAGATTTCTCAGGTCGGTAGGCTCGCCGTGAAACACGCGATAGTCGGCGGGGGCGTGTCCGTAGCGAGCCAGATAGAAACATGCGCCCACGAAGACGACGAGCGCGGAGATGGTCACACCCGCGCGCAGCAAGTCGGCTACGATTTCTTCAATGCGGCGGTCGGTCCAGTTTTGCATCCAGGCCATTTCAGATTTTCCCCGCAATTCCTTGATAGATCATTTGCGCTCCAAGCAGGAGCAGCACCAGACTGAAAACCAGGCGCAGAACCTTGGTCTCGGCTTTCATCAAAATATGAACACCCAGCATGGAGCCGGCCAGCACACCCAGCATGACCGGCATGGAAAGTCCGGGGTCGATGTAGCCGCGATTCAAATAAACTCCGGCACTGGCCGCGGCGGTCACGCCAATCATGAAGTTACTGGTAGTAGTGGAGACTTTGAACGGAATCTTCATGGCCTGGTCCATGGCCAGAACTTTGACGGCTCCGGAGCCGATGCCGAGCAGGCCTGAGAGCGCGCCCGCTCCGAACATCAGACCGAAGCCAGCGGGCACGTGCTGCACGTTGTAATTCCGGATGCCTTCTTCGGAAGGGAAGTTGCCGTTCATGCGCAGGCTTGTGGCCAGCTTGTCCGGCGGAAGGTTGCGTTGTTCCGGCGTGCGCGATTTACGGGAAAGATAGGCGGAATACAGCAGCATTACGCCAAACGTGATGGCGAGGGCTCTGGTAGAAATGAATGCCGCGAGGAAAGCCCCGCCGAGCGCACCCAGAGTGGTGGCGATCTCCAGAAACATGCCAATTCTGATGTTGGAGAATCCCTGCTTGACATAGTAGGCGGCAGCGCCGGAAGAAGTCGCGATCACCGAAACCAATGAGGCACCGATGGCGTAGCGGATGTCCACCTTGAAGAAGATGGTGAGCAGAGGCACGAGCACAACCCCGCCGCCGAGCCCGGTGAGCGAACCGAGCAGGCCGGCGATGAAGGAACCCATGGCCACCAGCAGCGTGAATTCGAGAATGTTCATGCGAGGCTGAAAGAAAGAGTTTGCCACATCTGCTCTGGAAAAAGCGGCGGGAGGGTTAGGTTCGAGGTTCTTGCGCAGCTCTGTGGGGGATGACTGACAAAGGATGCGACCCGGTCGATGAGTGTAATAGAGATTTATCAACAACCATCCCTTTGAGCCACTGCCAACCCCCATCGCTTTCATTGACTTGCCCTCACATCACGCCTACCATTGCACGACTCCATGATCGGCCAAACCATCTCGCACTACCACATTGTCGAGAAGCTCGGTGGCGGCGGCATGGGCGTCGTTTACAAGGCCGAAGACACCCGGCTGCACCGTTTTGTGGCCTTGAAATTCCTGCCTGACGAGGTCGCCCGCGACCCTCAAGCCCTGGCTCGTTTTCAACGCGAGGCCCAGGCCGCTTCCGCGCTGAATCATTCCAATATCTGCACTATTCACGATATTGGCGAGGAAAACGGCAAGGCTTTCATTGCCATGGAATTTCTTGACGGGATAACTTTGAAACACCGCATTGCCGGCCGGCCTCTGGATCTCGAGACCCTCCTGTCCCTAAGCCTGGAAGTTGCGGACGCCCTCGATGCCGCGCACTCTCAAGGGATCGTGCATCGTGACATCAAGCCAGCCAATATCTTTGTCACCAAACGTGGCCACGCCAAGATTCTCGATTTCGGACTGGCGAAGCTCGCGCCGGGAGGAAATCCCTCGGCCGACCTTGCGCTGGCGAATGCGATGACCGCAACGGATGAGCCTCACCTGACCAGCCCCGGCACCGCAATGGGCACGGTCTCCTATATGTCACCAGAGCAGGCGCGCGCGAAAGAGTTGGACGCGCGAAGCGATTTGTTTTCCTTCGGCGCCGTCATTTACGAGATGGCGACGGGTGCACTGCCGTTCCGTGGCGAGAGCTCCGCAGTGATCTTCAAATCCATACTCGACGCCACGCCAACTCCCGCGGTTCGGCTGAATCCTGACGTGCCGGTTGAACTGGAACGCATCATCGACAAGGCTCTGGAGAAAAGCCGCGACTTGCGCTATCAGAACGCCGCGGACATGCGAGCGGATTTGCAGCGCCTGAAGCGGGATACCGAGTCCCACTCGTCAGCGGCTGCGTCCAGTGCCAGTGGCCGCATAGGGGCGGCCGATCCCGCCGTCGCAAGACGACTAAAGCTCGATGGATACATCCTCGCCGCGGCGCTCGCCATCCTCATCGCCGGATTCTATCTCCGTTCCCGCTTCGCGCATCCTGCCAGTACCACGCTCACCGAGAAGGACACCGTCGTACTGGCGGATTTCACCAACTCCACCGGCGACCCGGTCTTCGACGGCACTCTCAAGCAGGCTCTCGCCGTCGATCTCGAGCAGTCTCCCTTTCTCAACATTCTCTCCGACAGCAAAGCGGGGGAGACTCTAAAGCTTATGGGGCGGGCGCCCTCCGAACGGGTGACCGCGGAGGTCGCCACCGAGCTCTGCCTGCGCACTGGCAGCAAAGCCGTCGTCTCTGGTTCGATCACCAATCTCGGCAGCCAGTATGTCATCGCGCTCGACGCCGTTGCCTGCAGCAACGGCGATAACCTTGCCAAAGAACGCGCCGATGCCGCCAGCAAAGAAGGCGTGCTCAAGGCGCTCGATACCTCCACCTTCGCCCTGCGTGCGCGCCTCGGCGAATCGCTCGCTTCTGTCCAGAGATTCGACGTACCCATGGAAGCCACTACCCCTTCCCTGGAAGCCTTGAAGGCCTACAGCATGGGCATCGCGACCAGCCGGACCAAGGGCGATTCTGAAGCCGTTCCCTTCATGAAGCGCGCCATTGAACTCGATCCCAACTTTGCCATGGCCTATGTCGGCCTGGGTATCGAATACGCGAATCTGGGACAAGCCAGTGTGGCCGCGGAATATGCCCGCAAGGCCTACAACTTGCGGGACCGCGTCAGCGACCGCGAGCGCTTCCGCATCTCTGCCTTCTATTTTCAATACGTCACCGGCGAAATCGACAAGGCCACCGAGGCTTACGAACTCTGGGCCAAGAGCTACCCGCGCGACATGGTGCCTCACGGCAATGTTGGCAGCCTCTACGCTTCTTTAGGTCAATACGACAAAGCCATTGCGGAAACCATTGCGGCGCAAAGCCTGGAACCCACCATTACCGACTATGCCAACCTTGCCAGCAACTACATCTCCGTCAACCACCTGAATGATGCGCGCCTGACGCTCCAAGAAGCGCAGCGAAACCACTTTGATGGCTTGTTTATTCGCAGCGACCTGTACGCCCTCGCATTCCTGGCCCGTGACACTGCCGAAATGGAACGCCAGGTAGCGTGGGCGGCGGGACGATCCGGCGAGGAAGACCAGATGCTCAATGCCCACGCCGATACCCAGGCCTACTACGGACGCATGGTGCAGGCGCGCGACCTCGCCCGGCGCGCAGCCGAGTCCGCCATACGCGCGGACGCCAAGGAAACTGCGGCGCAATGGCTCGCCTTTCAGGCCATCCGCGAGGTCGAAGTTGGCAACGCCAGCGCTGCGCGCCAAACCGTCGCCCGCGCCCTGGCGCTCGCCCCTGGGCGCGATGTCAAACTCCTCTCCACTCTGGCCTTAGTCCGCGCTGGCGAATCTTCTCAATCCAAAGCCATCATGGAGGCGCTAAAGAAATCGGAAAGCAGCAACACTTTTCTCAAGGTCTACTGGTTCCCCGTGCTCGAAGCATCACAGGCTCTTGCGCAACATGCGCCCGACCGGGCGGTCATCGACCTCGAGCCCTCCCTGCCTTATGAATTTGGGAATCCGCCTCCCGAGGGCAACGGCACCTTGCATCCCGCCTATATTCGTGGCCTGGCTTATCTTGGCGAGAAGAACGGTACGGCGGCGGCGGCCGAATTCCAGAAGGTACTCGATCATCCCGGAATCGTGCAGAACTTTCTGTTTGGCTCCTTGGCCCATCTGCAACTCGGCCGCGCTTATGTCATTTCCGGAGACACGACCAAAGCCAAAGCGGCCTACCAATTTTTTTTCACCCTCTGGAAAGACGCCGATCCCGACATCCCTATCCTGAAAGAGGCCAAGGCGGAGTACGTTAAGCTGCGGTAGTAGCTTCGACCAAGTCGGCTGAGCGGATGCTCCTCGCTGCGTTGCGCAGCGGAATTCTCAACTGTTGCAACCAGCGTTTACACGCAATATAAAAAGGCGCCCACTTTTGCGGTAGGTTGAGATTGTTGGATCACCAACCTAGCGAAAGGAGCACCTTTATGAGTCAGGAAAAGTATATCGGCATGGACGTTCATCAGGCCACCA
>JBKQLO010000044.1:0-62981 GCA_052147055.1 Terriglobales bacterium | reverse complement strand
TGCCGGGAGACAACGTCAGCCTGGTGATTGAGCTGATCACGCCGGTGGCGATGGAAAAGGGCTTGCGGTTTGCGATCCGCGAAGGCGGGCATACGGTGGGCGCGGGAACGATTGCGGAGATTGTGACGTAAGGTTTGAGCAAAAAGCAAAGGGCTAATAGCTAGAAGCTGATTTTAGCGGCTCGCATCAATGCCGCTGGTTCTTTCCTCCCGGAATAGCCGGGCGGGGATCGAGAGTGAAACATGGTTGGAAAAGAGAGAATTCGTATTCGGCTGAAGGCGTACGACTACCGCATTCTGGATCAGTCCACGGGTGAGATTGTCGAAACCGCCCGCCGCACTGGCGCGCAGATCGCGGGCCCGATTCCGTTGCCCACGATGAAGAACAAGTATTGCGTGCTGCGGTCGCCGCACGTGGACAAGAAGTCCCGCGAACAGTTCGAAATTCGTACCCACAAACGTCTGCTCGACATTCTTGAGCCGACGCAGCAGACCGTGGATGCGCTGATGAAACTCGATCTCCCTGCTGGTGTTGACGTCGAGATCAAGGCGTTCGGTAAGGAACATAAGTAGCTTTCAGCCATCAGCTTTCAGCGAGCTGGCATCTGATCGCGGGAATCAGCCCCGCAGGGGCGGCATCTGAAAGCCCGGCACGGAAGTGCCGGGTGGACAAGAGGAAATTGATTGAGTCCCTTTAGGGACGGAACAAAGAGCGCAAGCTCCCCAGCCAATAGCCACTGGCCATGCTGGGAACGGAGAAGGAAATGGCAAAGGTAGCTGGAATCCTGGGAAAAAAGGTTGGCATGACGCAGCTCTTCGACGACAAGGGCGACGTGCATCCCGCGACCGTGCTACAAGCCGGGCCCTGTGTGGTCACTCAGCACAAGACCGCGACCAAAGACGGCTACGTTGCCGCCCAGATCGGCCTGGTGGAATTCGTGAAGGAATCGCGGCTGACCAAACCGATGAAGGGTCATCTCGGCAAGAACAATCTGCCGCCGGTGAAGATTATTCGCGAGGTGCCAGTCGAAGTCGACGAGAAGGCTGCCGCCGACGGCGACGGCGCAGTGAAAGCCGGCGACCGGGTGCTGATCGACATTTTTGACGGTGAGCGGTTCGTGGACGTCGTGGGCATCAGCAAGGGCCGAGGTTTCCAGGGTGTGGTCAAGCGGCATCATTTTGCCGGCGGCCCGAAATCGCATGGTTCGATGTTTCAGATTACAGGATCTATTGGCTCTTCTGCGTTCCCTTCGCGCGTGTTTAAAGGAATGCACATGTCGGGTCACATGGGTCACGCTCGTGTCACGGTTCGCAACTTGCGGGTGCTGGGCGTGGACAAAGAAGAGAACCTGCTGGTGGTGGAAGGCAGCGTACCCGGCCCCAACGGCGGTTACCTGGTGATCACCAAGGCCAAGAAGCCGCCCCGAGAGCGCCGTGGATTTGCCGGTTCGGCCACGGTCGATCCGTTGAAGGCAGCCAAGCGCGCGGCCAAGAAGGCATAACGAGTAGCTGGGAAGATTGCATATGGCAACGATTGAAATTCAAAACCTGAGCGGCGGCAAAGTGGGCACGCTCGAGCTCGCCGATGAGGTTTTCGGCGCGGTCAACGAGGACCTGCTGTGGGAGGCGGTGAAGCACTACCGCGCCGCGCGGCACGCCGGAACTCATGCCACCAAGAACAAGAAGCTGGTTTCCGGCGCCGGCAAAAAGCTTTGGAAGCAGAAGGGTACTGGCCGCGCGCGAGTCGGTTCCATTCGTTCGCCGCTGTGGCGGCACGGCGGCACGGTGCATGGTCCGCAACCGCGCTCGTATGACTACGCGTTTCCGCGCAAGAAGCTGTTGGGTGCGCTGCGCTCAGCGCTGGCCGCCAAGTTCGCCGACGGCAAGCTGATCGTGGTCAACGCATTCAGCCTCAAGGAAGTGAAGACGAAAGCTTTCCGCGAAGCACTCGACAAGCTGAAGGTTGACGGCACCGCTCTGTTGGTCGAGGTGCCGAATCACGGAAACCGCAATCTGGTTCTCAGTTCGCGCAACCTTGATGGCGTTGAACTGGTGAGTGGCAACACGGTTCATCCTTATCATTTGTTGCGTTACGACCGGGCAATCTTTTCGCAACCGGCCATCGAGAAGTTGCAGATCACGCTGAAGAGTTCGTTACCCAAGCGTCACAAACACGCCGCCGAGGGTGAAGGCAGCCCGAAAAAAGCGGCCAAGGCGCCGCGGCGTCGCACCAAACATGAAAAAGCGGCGGAGGTGGCCTGATGAAATCGGCATATCAGATTCTTCGCCGCCCGGTGATTACTGAAAAGGGCCTGGCCATCAAGGAAAACCAGAACACGCTGGTCTTCCAGGTGGCACCCAAGGCGACCAAGACCGAAATTAAGGAAGCCGTGCAAAGCATTTTCAAAGTCAAGGTGCATTCGGTTCGCACTGCGACTTATCCGGGGAAAGAACGCCGGCGCGGTAAGTTCGCCGGCTATCGTCCCGACTGGAAGAAAGCCTATGTACGGCTGAAGTCCGGCGAAAAGATGCCGGAGTACGCGCAGAACTTATAAGCAAGCATTCAGCTCTCAGCCATCAGCGTTCAGCAAGAGCGATGGCGATGAGAGGCTGAAAGCCGAAGGCTGAGAGCTTTTATGCCAATCAAGACATACCGACCGACGACCCAGACGTTGCGCTACCGGACGACGATCGTCAACGACGATATCACCCGCACCAAGCCGTACAAGCCGTTGACCGAGCCCAAGCCGCGTACCGGTGGCCGCCGCAATTCGGGCGACATCACCAGTTGGTTCATGGGTGGCGGGCACAAGAAAAAGCTGCGCATTATTGATTTCAAGCGCGACAAGACCGGCATTCCGGCGACCGTGGCTTCCATCGAGTACGATCCCAATCGCTCGGCGCGCATCGCGCTGCTGAACTATGCCGACGGCGAGAAGCGCTACATCCTGCAACCCGACGGCTTGAAAGTGGGACAAAAAATCGTTAGCGGTCCGGACGCCGATATTCTTGTGGGCAATGCGCTGCCATTGCGCAACATTCCTCCCGGTACCACGATTCACAACGTCGAATTGAAGCCCGGCAAGGGAGCGCAGATGGTGCGGTCCGCGGGTGGGGCCGCCCAGTTGGTTGCCAAAGAGGCCGAGTACGCGCTGGTCAAGCTGCCTTCGGGCGAGACTCGCAAAGTTTCCCAGGATTGCCTGGCGACCATTGGACAGGTTGGCAATCTGGACCATGAAAACATCACCATTGGCAAAGCCGGACGCTCACGCTGGCTCGGGAAGCGTCCGCATAACCGTGGGGTTTCCATGAACCCGGTGGACCATCCGCACGGCGGCGGTGAGGGCAAGACTTCCGGCGGACGTCACCCGGTGACTCCGTGGGGACAGCCGACGCGCGGTTACAAGACACGCAACAACAAGCGCACCGATGCATTCATCGTGAGCCGGAGAAGCAAGTAGTCGTTCGGAATGACCAGGCCGTTAGCTGAGAGCTGACGGCTGAAAGCTGAGAGCTGACTTTTATGGCACGTTCAACCAAGAAGGGCCCGTTCGTCGATGGCTACCTGCAATCCCGGGTGGAAGCCATGAACTCGCGCAACGAGAAAAAGGTGCTGCGCACCTGGTCGCGGCGCTCGACTGTGATTCCGGAATTTGTCGGTCACACCATTGCGGTGCATAACGGCAGGAAATTTATTCCCGTGTATGTCACCGAAAACATGGTCGGCCACAAG
Source organism: Terriglobales bacterium (assembly GCA_052147055.1). Lineage (GTDB taxonomy): Bacteria > Acidobacteriota > Terriglobia > Terriglobales > Acidobacteriaceae > JABCZH01. The sequence goes on along the minus strand of JBKQLO010000044.1, from coordinate 59,249 downwards.
CTGGGCGAGTTCAGCTTTACTCGCCAGTTCAAGGCGCACTCCATGCGGGCGGCGACCGAAACTGCCGCCAAGCCCGCGGGCATACCCGGAGGTCCGGGAGCCATAAGTCCGGCAGCGGGAGCGGCTCCGGCGGCAGCGCCGGCAGCTCCGGGGTCGAAGTCGTAAGGCAGGATGGAAGAGATTAAGACTATGGAATTTCGAGCTCAAGCCCGGTTCATGCGCGTCTCGCCGCAGAAGGCCCGTCTGGTGCTGGATCTGATCAAGGGACGCCGCGTCGAGGATGCGCTCAACACGCTCGCCTTTACGAAGAAGCGTGTGGCGCCGACCATCGAGAAGTTGTTGCGGTCAGCCTTGGAAAATGCCAACTACCTGAGCGCGGAAAAAGGCCTCGACGTTGACGTAGACAGCCTTTATGTGAAGCGCGCGGTGGCGGGCGACGGTCCTCGCATGAAGCGAATCCGCCCCGCCCCGATGGGCCGGGCTTTCCGCTACGTGCGGCGCATCGCTCATATCGAGATCGAGCTGGCGGAGCGGGGCAAGAGTGGGGAGGTGCGGGCCCAGTCGGTTGCAGGGCCAGCCCACGCGGCGGCTCCCGCCAAGACAACTGCGGCTAAGAAACGATCTGCAGGCAACAAAAAGAAGAAAGTGGCAGCGAAAAAGTAGCGTCGGCGCTACAGGAGAAAAGATGGGACAAAAGGTTCATCCATACGGTTTCCGGCTCGGCTATACCAAGCCCTGGAAGTCCCGCTGGTTTGTGGAGCGCGACTACGACAAACTTTTGCTCGAAGACGTCAAGCTGAAGAACGAGCTTAAGGAAAAACTCAAGTCGGCGGGCGTCAGTTCCATCGAAATCGAGCGCCCCGGCAACAAGCTGCGGGTCATCATCAAGACCGCGCGTCCTGGAATCATCATCGGACGCAAGGGCGTTGAAATCGACAAACTTAAGCAGGACGTGCAGAAGCGCACTGCCCGCGAGGTCTACGTCGACATCCAGGAAGTGCACAAGCCGGAACTCGATGCCCAGTTAGTGTCGGAGTCGATTGCGTTGCAGTTGGAAAAGCGTGTCGGTTTTCGCCGGGCCATGCGCAAAGCGGTGGATTCGGCGCTGCGTTTCGGGTGTAAGGGAATCAAGGTCCGGGTGAGCGGACGCTTGAATGGGAACGAAATTGCCCGCTCGGAATGGTATCTGCAGGGACGGTTGCCGCTGCACACCCTGCGCGCCGATATTGATTACGGTTTCACCGAGGCGCGTACCACGTACGGTGTGATCGGGGTGAAGTGCTGGGTTTACAAGGGCGAGATTCTGCCCGCCAAGAAGCGCGAACCACAGCAGGCCGCAGGCGCATTTTAAGGGATTGTTGTAGAGACGCAGCTGGCTGTGTCTTGAGCGAAGAGCTGACTTATGTTGATGCCGAAAAAAGTGAAGTACCGCAAGCAGCAACGCGGCCGCATGACCGGCAAAGCCTGGCGCGGAAGCGAGTTGACGTTTGGCGACTATGGATTGAAGGTGCTCGAGCCCGGCTGGATTACCGACCGGCAGATCGAAGCTGCCCGTGTGGCGATGACGCGTTTCGTCAAACGCGGAGGCAAGATCCAACTGCGTTTGTTTCCCGACAAGCCGGTAACCAAGAAGCCGGCCGAAACCCGTATGGGTAAGGGCAAAGGAGCGCCCGATCACTGGGTCGCGGTCGTTCGTCCCGGCAAGATTCTGTTTGAGATGGAGGGGGTCAGCTTGCAGGACGCCTCCGAGGCCATGCGTTTAGCATCGCACAAGCTGCCGTTGCGCACGGTGTTTGTAAAGCGCGAGTCAGCGGTTCACTAAGACCGGCAACTGAGGATCGAGAACTGGTTTATGAAACCCGACAAAGTTCGTAACCTGACCGAAGACGAACTCCAGCACCAGGAGCGTGATCTCAACGATCAGCTCTTCAAGCTGAAGTTCCAGCTGAACATGGGGCAGACGGAAAGCCTGAAGAAAATCCGCGGCTTGCGCCGAGACATTGCCCGCGTGAAAACCATTGTCCGCGAGCGCGAACTGGCTGCCGCGAAGACGGAGAAGAGCTAATGGCAGAGACCAACGTTCAGCAAGCTGCGGGACGCCGCAAGGAAGTAGTCGGCGAAGTGGTGTCGAACCGCATGCAGAAGACCATCGTGGTGCAGGTGGTGCGTAAGAAATCGCACGCTTTCTACGGACGCGTAGTTTCGAAATCCAAGAAGTTCTACGCCCACGATGAAAAGAATGAAGCTCATGTTGGCGACGTGGTGCGGCTCGAAGAGACCCGCCCGCTTTCGAAGTTAAAGCGCTGGCGGCTGAAGCAAGTGGTTCGCAAAGCCACTTTGGTGCCTGAAGTGGTCGCGGAAGTCGCTTCCTAAGAGATTTTGTACTGGGAGATTGAATTATGGCCGTGATGATGAGAAGCATGCTCGAAGTCGCCGACAATTCCGGCGCCCGCAAGCTGCAGATGATTCTGCCACTGGGCGGTTCCACCGGACTGAACGCCGGCTTGGGAGACGTGATCACGGCTAGCGTGAAAGAAGCTTCCCCCGATGGTCAGGTGAAAAAAGGGACAGTTGTCAAAGCGGTAATCGTGCGCACGCGCAAGGAGTACGGTCGCCGCGATGGCACCTACATCCGCTTCGACACGAACGCCGCCGTGCTGATTAACGACGCGGGTGAACCGGTGGGAACGCGCGTGTTCGGGCCCGTGGCCCGCGAGTTACGCGAAAAGAAGTTTTTGAAAATTGTTTCGTTGGCGCCAGAAGTGCTTTAAGCCGGTTTCAGGATTCAAGGACTCTACTGGAAACTGAGGATGGAAATGGCTATCGCAGCAACTGCACATAAACGAGTGGACATTCGCCGCAACGATACGGTGAAAGTGATCACCGGCCGCGACAAAGGCAAAGAAGGCCGCGTTCTGCGCGTGTTCCCCGGCGATGCCAAGATCCTGGTCGAGCACGTCATGATGGTGAAAAAGCATGTGCGCCCCAATCCGCAGCGCAACATAAAAGGCGGGATTGCGGAACAGGAGAGCCGTATCGCGATTTCCAACGTGCAACTGCTGTGTTCGACTTGCGGCCCGGTGCGCATCGGTCACGAAGTTCGTGGCGACCGCAAGGTTCGCGTGTGCAAGAAATGCGGAACCACGCTAGACAAGTAATTGGGCAATCGAGTAATTTGCAACTTGGAATCGGGTGTTCGATTACTCCATTACTAAATTACGAAATTACGAAATTGCTCAATTAGGGACTGCAAAATGGCAAAGGACAAGAAAGATAAAAAAGGCGGCGCGCAAGAGGAGCAGCGAGCTCCCGAGGTGGCACGTCACAGCGCCAAGGAGACTCCGCGGCTGAAAGCGCGTTTCAGGAAGGAAATTGCGCCCACCCTGATGAAGGAGTTTTCCTTCAAGAACCCCATGGCGGTTCCGCATCTGCACAAGATCGTGGTCAACATGGGTATGGGCGAAGCCACGCAGAACGCCAAAGTGCTGGATCCGGCGGTCAACGAACTGGGTCAGATCACGGGCCAGAAGCCGGTAGTCACCCGGGCCAAGAAGTCCATTGCGGCGTTCAAAGTCCGCGCCGGCCAGTCCATCGGCGCCATGGTCACTTTGCGCGGCGATCGCATGTACGAGTTTTTTGACCGGCTGGTCAATGTGGTGCTGCCCCGGGTGCGCGACTTTCGCGGAGTTTCCACCAAGTCGTTCGACGGCCGCGGCAACTACACCCTCGGCCTGCACGATCAGTTGATCTTCCCGGAGATCGACTACGCCAAGGTCGACAAGCAGAAAGGCATGAACGTCACCATTGTGACCACTGCCGCCAGTGACGACCAGGCGCGAACGCTGTTACGGCATTTGGGAATGCCGTTCCGGCCGAATTGAGAGATGGTATTCGCGAATGATGGAACGGAAGCAGGAACCAGATGAGATTTGAAATGGGTCAATTGGTTTAACGACTCAATCGGAAGGTTACATGACAACAGCAAAACGAGTTAAGGACAAAAAGATTCAAGCTAAGTTTAGTCTGGCGCGTGACAATAAAGAGCCGAGACCCAAGTTTTCTACGCGCAGGCACAACCGCTGCCAGATCTGCGGACGCCCGCGCGCGTTCATCCGCAAGTTCGGCCTGTGCCGCCTGTGTTTCCGCGGTTTGGCGTTGCGGGGAGAAATCCCTGGGGTTTCGAAGTCGTCCTGGTAAGAAAAAAGTCGCCGCAGGTTCTTCGCGGAACATTGTGGAAGCTAACGGGCGGCTGAGGAGAAGCAAAACATGAGGTTGACCGATCCGGTCGCAGACATGCTGGCGCGCATTCGCAACGCGATTAGCGCCCGGCACCAGAAAGTGGATATTCCCGCTTCCAAGCTGAAGGCGGAAATTGCCCGTATCCTCAAAGAGGAGGGCTACATCGCCAACGTCAAGGCCACGGAAGAGGAAGGACACAAAGTCCTGCGCATTTACTTGAAGTATGGCAACGGCAATGAGGCGGCCATCTCGAATGTGACCCGGGTTTCGCGTCCGGGCTGCCGCGTGTACGTGCGCCGCACCGAGATTCCCCGAGTGCTGGGCGGGCTCGGCATCAACATCCTCACCACGCCTCGCGGCGTGATGACCGGACGCCAGGCCCGCAAGCAGGGTCTGGGCGGTGAACTACTCTGCGAAGTTTGGTAAGAGCTGGTAAGACCTTTACGAGCCAAGAGCTAACTTATGTCACGAATTGGAAGAAAACCGATCGCCCTCCCCAAAGGAGTGACGGTCAAAATTGAAGGCAACACGGTTGCCGTACAGGGCCCCAAGGGCAAGCTGGATACGTCCCTGCCGGCCGGGATTCAGATGCAGCAGCAAGACGGCAATCTGGTCGCGATCCGCGAGAACGATTCCCAGGCCGCACTGCATGGTCTGGCGCGGGCTCTGGTCAACAACGCGGTCGAGGGCGTTACCAAGGGATGGACGCGCGACCTCGAAATCGTTGGCATCGGATATCGTGCGGAATTAAAGGGGAAGGGAACGGTCGTATTCAGCCTCGGCTATTCTCATCCCATCGAGTACCCTCTGCCCTCTGGCATCGAAGTTGCCGTGGATCCGAAGCAGACCAAGCTGACGGTCACCGGCATCGACCGGCAAAAAGTGGGCCAGGTGGCGGCTGAAATGCGCGGCCTACGTCCGCCCGATCCCTACAAGAACAAGGGCGTGCGCTATGCCGGAGAACGCTTGAAGAAGAAGGTGGGTAAGACGGGAGCGAAATAGTCGTTGGCCGTCGGTCTTTAGGTCGTTGGCCCAAACGGCTGATGACAGGACCGACGCTCTGGAGAACTTGCTGGATCCGGTCGTGGCGGTTTTGCCAACGACCAACGACCAACGACGAACGACCAAGGACTGACGAAATGCTGACTCGAACTTCAAAGAATACAAACCGGCGACACGTGCACGAGCGCATCCGCAAAAAGATTCTCGGCACCGCTGAGCGGCCGCGCCTGAACGTGTATCGCTCGTTGAATCACATTTATGTTCAAGTGATTGACGATCTCCACGGCACTACGCTGGTGTCCGCGCACTCTGCCGAAGGCAAGAAAGGCGAGCAGCGGACCGGGGGGAACGTGGCGGCGGCGAAATCGGTGGGCAAAGCCATTGCTGATCGTGCCAAGGCCAAGGGGATCACGAAAGTTGTGTTCGACCGCGGCGGCTATATCTATCACGGGCGGATCAAAGCCCTGGCCGATGCCGCGCGGGAAGCGGGACTGCAATTTTAGGAATTGAGTAATTGTCAATTGCGTAATCGGGTGATCTGAGAAGGAATGGTTTCAATTCCACAATTACCCGATTACGCAATAGAAGAGAGCAGAATGCCAACAGTAATAAAGAAACTCGATGCGGGCGCTTACCAACTGAAAGACCAGGTCGTGAACATCAACCGGGTCACAAAAGTGGTCAAGGGAGGCAAGAACCTCTCATTTGCCGCGTTGGTGGTGGTGGGCGACCCCAGTGCTGCCATTGTCGGATACGGTTCGGGCAAGGCCAAGGAAGTTCCCCAGGCCATTCGTAAGGGAATTGAGTCCGCGAAAAAGAACCTGATCCGGGTCAATCTCACCCAGACCAGCATCCCACACATGGTGCTGGGAAAGTTCGGCTCGGGCCGGGTATTGCTGAAGCCCGCGCCGGAAGGCACGGGCGTGATTGCAGGCGGAGCCGTGCGTGCGGTGATGACCTCAGTCGGAATCCAGAACGTGCTGACCAAATCCATCGGCACCACCAACCCGCACAACGTGATCAAGGCCACGTTTGACGCGCTCAAGCATTTGAAGAACCGGGCTGACGTGGCCGCGATGCGCGGCAAGTCGGCGGAAGAGTTGTAACCAGAAGCGGAAGAGTTGTAACCAGAAGAGGATTCGCAATGACGGCTAAGAAATCAAATCCGGCCAGCGGCAAGCTCCACTTGAAGTGGGTGCGTTCCGCGATTTGCACTCCGGTGAAACACAAAAGAGTAGTCAAGGGACTGGGCTTCACCCGGCTCAACCAGGTAATTGAGCGTCCGGACAACGCCGCGATTCGCGGCATGGTGGCCAAGATCCCGCACCTGGTCGAGATCGTGTCGTAGAGGCGTAGCTAGCTACGTCTCTACCGAAAAAGGCAATTATGAATCTTTCGAACATTCGAGCACCGAAAAAGGCGGCGGAAAACAAGAAGCGGGTTGGCCGAGGCATGGGCTCCGGCATGGGCAAGACTTCTACCCGCGGCCACAAAGGCCAGCGCTCGCGCAGCGGCTCGCGTATGATGCGCGGTTTTGAAGGCGGCCAGATGCCCTTGCACCGCCGCATGCCCAAGCGCGGGTTCACTAACATCTTCCGCAAGGAATTCAACATCGTGAACCTGGATCGCCTGGCCGGTCTCGGTGAAGCCACCATCACGCCCGAAGTCTTGCGCAAGGCGGGTGTTATCAGCACCAAACACCCAGTCAAGATTCTGGGCGACGGCGAACTTTCCAAGGCGCTCACGGTCCAGGCTCACAAATTTTCCAAGTCGGCTCAGGAAAAGATCACCAAGGCCGGCGGCAAGTTCGAGGTCTTGCAGTAATGCTGGAGAAACTGTCCAATATCTTTCGCATTCCTGACCTGCGCAGGCGCATTCTGTTCACCCTGGGGCTGCTCGCCGTTTACCGCCTGGGCGGCCACATCCCCACACCCGGTGTGAATGCGGACCGACTGCAGCAGTTCTTCGAGCAGAACCGCGGCACGTTCCTGGGCTTCGTGGATCTCTTCTCCGGAGGTCAGCTCCGCCGCCTCACCATCTTCGCTCTCGGAATCATGCCGTACATTACGGCGTCCATCATTCTGCAACTGTTGACGGTGGTGTATGAGCCGCTTGCCAAGCTGCAGAAAGAAGGCGAACTGGGCCGCAAGAAGATTACTCAGTGGACACGGTACTTGACCGTGATTCTCAGTGCGGTACAGTCGCTCGGCATCGCCCTCAGCCTCATGAAGTCCGGAGATTTCGTGGTCAATCCCGGCTACGGATTCATTTTGATGACCATGCTCACGCTCACTACCGGCAGCGCTTTCGTCATGTGGCTGGGCGAGCAGATCACCGAGCGTGGCGTAGGCAACGGCATGTCCTTGCTGATCTTCGCCGGCATCGTGGTTGGACTTCCGCGCGCTGTCGCGGACCTCGTCGACAAGACGAAAAACGCCGCTTGGGGACCGTTTACGCCGGTCGCCATGGCCATGTTGATCGCCTTGATGGTTCTGATCGTGGCTTTCATCGTATATGTCGAGCGCAGCGAGCGCCGCATTCCCGTACAGTATGCGAAGCGTGTGGTGGGACGAAAAGTTATGGGCGGGCAGTCCACCCATTTGCCGCTGCGGGTGAATGCCGGCGGCGTCATGCCGGTCATTTTCGCTTCCTCCATCCTGACCATGCCGCAGATGGTGCTTCAGGGTTTCAAGAACAACCGCTATTTTGGCGATCTGATTCGTGCCCTGGGCTGGGGCGAGCCACTCTACACTTTCCTTTACGCCGTTGGAATTATTTTCTTCGCTTACTTCTATGTGTCGATCGTGTTCAATCCCAACGAAGTTGCCGACAACATGCGGAAGTATGGCGGATTCATTCCCGGGATTCGTCCCGGCAAGCGCACCGCCGACCACATCAATGAAATCCTGACCCGGATCACGCTGGTGGGCGCGCTGTATCTGATCGTTATCTCCTTCATCCCCGAGTGGATGATCGCCGGCATTCACCTGAATCACCTTTGGGGCCCGGTGGGAGCGTTCTTTGAACGCCTGCCTCCCTGGATGACGAACGGGTTAGGCGTCACTTTCTACTTTGGCGGCACCTCGTTGCTGATTGTGGTGGGCGTTGCCATGGACACTGTCACCCAGATCGAGGCGCAGCTTATTATGCGGCACTACGACGGATTCACTCCGAAAAGCGGACGCATCCGTGGCCGCCGCACCTGGGCATGACGGAGTGCCGGTGTTCGCCGGCAAGCAGTTGGTTTTGCCTGGCGATTTGAAAAGGCAGGCGGGACGATTGAACGGGGGATATACGGGGCCGGCGGGATGGCGGATCACACTGCGCGCAGCATTGGACCAATCGTACTGCTCGGACCGCCCGGTGCCGGTAAGGGCACACAGGCCAAGCTCATCGCCGAGCATTACGAGATCCCGCAGATCTCCACCGGAGACATTCTGCGGGCGCACGTAAAGAACGGCACCCGACTGGGTGGGCTGGCCAAGGACATCATGGCCCGCGGAGACCTGGTGCCGGACGAGTTGTTGTACGACATGGTCGCGGAACGCCTGCGGGAAGCCGATTGCGACCGCGGTTTCATTCTGGATGGGTTTCCGCGAACCGCCGCTCAGGCGGGCTGGTTGGACGCTTATTTCGAGCACGAGGTCTTTGACAAACCGAACCGGGCCCGGTGCCTGCCGATTGTGATCCGCATCGACGTGGATTATAATGACTTATTGCTCCGGCTCACTGGACGCAGGACCTGCCCTGTCTGTGGACATATTTACAACGTCCATCTTCAGCCACCGCGTGTCGATGAACTTTGCGACCTCGACGGTTCCAAGCTGGTCACTCGTAACGATGATCGCGAGGATGTGATCCGGGAACGTCTACAGGCGTATGACTCCCAGACCCGTCCTGTGGCCGAGTATTACGCGCGCAAAGGGCGTCTGGTTTCGGTGTCTGGCGCTTTGCCGGTGGATCAGGTGTCGCAGCAGATTTTCCAGGAGATTGAACGCCACGCACCCGGCGCATGAATGGCGATTGTCTGCAAATCTGCGGCGGAAATTGAAAAGATGCGGCGTAGTGGCCGCATCGTGCGGGAAGTGTTGGATCTGCTCAGCACTCTGGTCACTCCCGGGGTCACGACCATGGACTTGGAGCGAGCCGCGGAGAAGAAGATTAAGGAGTTGGGCGCAAAGCCCGCCTTCAAGGGTTACTACAATTACCCTTGCGTGCTTTGCACCTCGGTAAATGAAGAGATTGTGCACGGCATCCCCTCGGAAAAGCGGGTGCTGAGAGCTGGCGATATCGTTTCCATCGATTGTGGGGTGGTGCTCGATGGCTATTATGGCGACGCTGCCATCACGGTGCCGGTGGACGATTCCGTGAAGCCGGAAGTCCGAAAGTTGCTCGAGGTTACGGAAGCCTCGTTGTACAAGGGGATCGAGCAGGCGGTGGTCGGAAACACCGTGGGCGATGTCGGTGCCGCAGTACAGGAATGGGTGGAGGCCAGCGGCTTCAGCGTAGTTCGCGAATTCGTAGGTCACGGGATTGGCACGAAGTTACACGAGGAACCGCAGATCCCGAATTTCGGAGATCGTGGACGCGGTGCCAGATTGCGTGAAGGCATGGTGCTTGCCATTGAGCCCATGGTGAATTACGGCAAGGCGGACACCCGTGTGCTGGAAGACAAGTGGACGGCCGTCACCGTGGACGGCAGTTGCAGCGCCCACTTTGAACACTGTGTGGCCGTGACCCGGGATGGCCCGGTGATTTTGACGCAGTAGGAGCTATCAGCCGTCAGCCGTCAGCTATCAGCTTTCAGCCTCGACTGATAGCTGATGGCTGAAAGCTGAAGGCTTCTAAGGGGTGCATGAGCAAAGAAGACGCGATTGAAGTCATGGCAACCGTGCTGGAACCGCTGCCCAATGCCATGTTCAAGGTGGAATTGGAAAACAAGCACAAGGTGCTGGCGCACGTTTCCGGCAAGATGCGCAAGAATTTCATACGAATTCTGCCGGGAGACAAGGTTGCAGTGGAGCTTTCCCCCTACGACCTGAATCGCGGACGGATCGTGTATCGCTATAAATGAGCCTCCGCATTCGCCGCAGTGGGTTTGCTGACGGCTGAAGGCTGACGGCTGAAAGCTGGGGTTTTATGAAAGTACGAGCATCGGTAAAAAAAATCTGTGATAAGTGCAAGGTCATCCATCGCAAGGGTGTGGTGCGGGTGATCTGCGAGAATTCCAAGCACAAGCAGCGACAAGGATAAAAAACAACTATGGCACGTATTGCTGGCGTCGATCTCCCGCGCACCAAGCGCATCAACATTGCGCTGACCTACATCTACGGCATTGGCGTTTCGCGCTCCGCACGCATTCTCGACGAGGCCAAAGTTGAGCCCATGAAGAAGGTGCAGGATCTGGGCGAGGATGAGGTCAACCGTATCCGCCAGGTGATTGAGGCGGAGGGTCTGGTGGAAGGCGACCTGCGCAAGGAAGTCTCGATGAACATCAAGCGTCTCATCGAGGTCGGCTCCTACCGTGGCTACCGGCACCGTCGCAATTTGCCGGTTCGCGGACAACGTACTCACACCAATGCGCGAACCCGCAAGGGCCCGCGCAAGGGAACCATCGCTCAGAAGAAGAAGGCGGCAACAAAGACATAAAATCAGCTTTTGGTCTTTGGCTTTTAGCCAATGGCCAATAGCTAAAGGCGAAAGACTTATGGCAAAGCAAGCAGCAACGCCCGCCACCGGCGCGCCCGCAGCGCCGGAGAAAAAGGGCAAAAAGAAAACCTTCAAGAAGAAGGAACGCAAGCACGTGTCGCATGGCATCGCCCACATTCAGGCATCGTTCAACAACACTATCGTGACCATCGCCGACCAAGCGGGCAACGTGCTTTCCTGGAAGAGTTCCGGCTCTCTGGGATTTCGCGGCTCCCGCAAGGGTACGCCGTTTGCCGCCCAGCAGGCGGCTATGAACGCCGCCAACATGGCCCGCGATCACGGTGTTCGCAGCGTCGAAGTCCGCGTCAGCGGGCCCGGTTCCGGACGCGAGTCCGCCATCCGCGCCCTGGCCGCGGCGGGCATTGAAGTGCGTAACATCAAGGACGCGACCCCGATTCCGCACAATGGTTGCCGTCCGCCGAAGCGCCGAAGAGTTTAAGAAAGCTCTTGGCTATTGGCTCTTAGCCTTCAGCCAAAAGCCAATAGCTAAGGGCCAAAGGCCCTCATCGTCCGGGAAGAAGGGTGAAGCCAAACCTGTAAACCGGTCATCTAAAGGAGAAACAACTTGGCGCGTTATACCGATCCCGTATGTCGTCTCTGCCGCCGCGAGGGCATTAAGCTCTTCCTCAAAGGCCCAAAATGCTTCAGCGATAAGTGTCCCATCGAGAAGCGCAACTTCGCCCCCGGCCAGCACGGTAAGGACCGCAAGGCGAAAATCGTGGGCTACGGTCTGCAACTGCGCGAAAAGCAGAAGACCAAGCGCATGTACTTCACTCAGGAAAGCCAGTTCCGTAACTACTTCGAGAAAGCGGCACGCACCAAGGGTGTGACTGGCGAAATGCTTTTGCAGCAACTGGAACGCCGCCTGGACACGGTCGTGCATCGCCTCGGCTTCGGCATTTCCCGTCGTCAGGCCCGCCAGTTGGTGCGCCACGGCCACGTGCATGTGAACGGCCGCAAGGTCAACATCCCCTCTTACCAGGCGAATGTGGGCGACGAGATTACCATCCGCGAGAGTAGCCGCAAGCTGGCGATTCTCGAGCAGGCCAAGGAATTTGCCAGTCATCAGAATGCGCCGGGTTGGCTGGAGATCGACCGCGAGAACTTCAGGGGCAAGGTGTTGTCCCTGCCCAAGCGCGAAGAAATTCAGTTGCCGGTCAATGAGCAGCTGATTGTAGAACTTTATAGTAAGTAGTGCGGGTCGTTGGTCGTCCGTCGTTGGTCGCTCGCAAACGCCAACGACCCAGGACCCACGACGAACGACGATTTTGTTCTGGTCCACTTTTCGTGCCCGATCAGCCGGTTTCAGGCGCTTGACCTGAAGTGGGACCGCTTCAGGGAGCCTCAACCGAGCCAAACGGCCGAAGGAGAGAAACACATGCTTTGGAAAGGTTTTCAAAAACCGAAACGTCTGGCGGTTGATACTTCAACCCTCACCGACAAGTACGGAATTTTCTGGGCCCAGCCGTTTGAACGCGGCTTTGGCACCACCATCGGCAATGCTCTTCGCCGGGTGCTGCTCTCGTCCATCGAAGGCGCGGCCGTTACCGCTGTGAAAATCGACGGGGTGCTGCACGAGTTCCAGTCCATCCCCGGAGTGGTCGAGGACGCAACCGACATCATCCTCAACCTCAAGCAGATTCCGTTCAAGCTTAGTGGCGACGCGCCCAAGGCCATCTACCTGCGCGCCGACCAGCCGGGAATCGTGACCTCGGGAATGATCGAGGCTGACGCCGACGTCGAAGTACTCGACAAGGATGTCTACGTCGCCACCGTAAGCGAAAGCGGCAAGCTCGACATGGAAATGCGCCTCAAGCGCGGCCGCGGCTATGTTTCCGCCGACAAGAATTTCGAGGACGATCTCGGCATCGGTTTTATTCCCATCGATTCCGTCCACTCCCCGGTGCGCAAGTGCAATTACACCGTGGAAGCGGCGCGTCTCGGCCAGATCACAGATTATGACAAGCTCACTCTGGAAGTCTGGACCAACGGCTCCATCACCCCGGCCGACTCTATCGGCCTGGCGGCGAAGCTGCTGAAGGACCACATGAATATCTTCATCAACTTCGAAGAAGATATCGAGACCTCCACTTCGAGCGAAGAACGCAAGCCGGAAATTCGCAACGAGAATCTGAACCGTTCCGTCGAAGAGCTTGAACTTTCCGTGCGCAGCTACAACTGCCTTAAGAACGCGAACATCCAGACCATCGGCGAACTGGTGCAAAAGACCGAGGCCGAAATGCTCAAGACCAAGAACTTCGGCCGCAAGTCGCTGAACGAGATCAAAGAAATTCTCTCGACCATGGGCTTGAGCCTGGGCATGAAGATCGACGAGCAAGGCAATGCTGTACCCGGCCCGACTTCGAACCAGATTTTGCCGGCTTCGGCGTATGGCGATAACGATCTGTGAGAACCAGTTCCCAGTTTCTTGGTTTCGAGTTTCCAGCCACCGCTCGGGAACAAAGAACTAGAAACTGGAAACCAGAAACTCGAAAATAGAACCTAAGGATTTCCCTATGCGTCACAAAGTAGCCGGATGGAAACTGGGACGTAACCCTGCGCACCGCCGCTCCTTGCTGCGCAACCTGGTCACTTCGCTCATTCTCGAAGAGCGCATTGAAACCACTGTTCCCAAGGCCAAGGCCATGCGCCCGCTGGTGGAAAAAATGATTACCCTCGGCAAGCGCGGCGACCTCCACGCCCGCCGTCAGGCGCTCGCTTATCTGATGACCAGCGCCGCCGTCGACAAGCTATTCGACACCGTCGGCCCCCGCTTCGGCGACCGCAATGGCGGCTACCTGCGCATCGTTCGCACCGGCTGGCAGAAGGGTGACGGCGCCGATAAGGCCTTCATCGAACTGCTGGGCAGCGAAAAGGTGCTCGACGAAAAGCGCCAGAAGCGTGCTGAGACCCGTTCCAAACGGGCCGAGGAAAACAAGCGGGCCATGGAAGAAGCCGAGGCGCAAGGCGGCGTGGAGCATCCCACCCCCGGCGCCGAGGGCGAAGACAAGGCCGAGTAATTTTGGGAACCCCGAAAGGGCGCAGCTTCAGGCTGCGCCCTTTTTGCGCTCTGTCAAATAATACGTGTTATATACTCTGTATTATGTCCAATACAGAAAAAACTATCAGCTTCCGTGCCGACGCCGAGAAGATCGATGCGCTCGATTCCCTCGCCGCCGCCCAAGACCGTCCCCGCAGTTATCTCATCAATGAGGCCATCACCAACTACATCGAGATGCACGCTTACCAGGATGCGCTGGTGCGCAAGGGGCTGGACGACATGCGGAAGGGCCGCGTCGTCAGCCACGAGGAGCTTCTAAAGCGGCTTAAGAGCACCGGTCGCGCGCGCCAATGATTGCATGGACCGAACAGGCAAATCGACAACTGGATCAAGCTCACGATTACATCGCACTATCCAACAGTGAGAGGGTTGCCGCGCAGGTCACCATGCGCATTGTCACCAGCGTTCAACGGCTCACCACATTCCCCATGTCAGGCAGACCGGGTCGGGTCCACGGTACCCGAGAGTTGGTCATTTCGAATTCCCCTTTTATAGTCGCTTATCGCATCGAGAATCAACGCATTGTGATCCTCGCAATCTATCACGGGGCCCAGAAGTGGCCGGAGGCCTTCTAAAGGCGACCAACTGCAAGGATCCGGCCGCACATTCGTACATGTCCTTGCGCGGGTCACCGCCGTAACCTAGCCCCCTCGCCGTAGCACGCTAAACTCTCCTTAGGATGGAGTCCAACCGCACACACTTGTGGATCGCGGCAGGCGCTGGCGTCTTGCTGTTGCTGATTTTCTTCGGCTATCTCATCTGGCTGAACAATCAGGGCCCGGTGCTGGCGCGCTCCGAAGATCGCGATTCTCTGTCTGGCGTTCCCAACACCATCTCGCTGAACCCGCTGCGCGACCGCAGTTCCGAGCGGGTAGCGGCAAAATACCTGGACGCCATGCGCGATGGCCAATGCAACGAGGAATTAGCCAAGTGGGAAAAGGACTACCGCCGCAAATATGCGGCGTTCATCTGTGACTCGGAAGCCAAACACCCCCTGGTTTCCTGGAAACTGGTGGACTGGGAGGACGCCCCGCCCCTTCGCATTCTTCACTACCGCGGCAAGCGCCGCACCAATGAGGGCCAGCCGGGTACCTACAAAGAGTTGTTCTCGGTCACGCTTGAAAACAAGAGCGGCACATGGGAAGTCACCAAGTACGACGCCATGTATTGAACCTATTCCGGATTGTCATCACATCTCCTTGTCATTCCGACCGAAGGGAGGAATCTGCGTTCCTTCCTCCGCAACCGGCCACCGCTTCCGCTGTGATACAAAGTTTCCATGGCGGAAGGGCGGGCAGATACTCCTGATCACAGTTCTCGCAACCTCTTCGTTTTTGGGACGACGTCACTCCTGAACGACACGGCCAGCGAGATGGCCTATTGGATCCTGCCGGCATTCCTGGCGTCGATTGGCGCCGGACCCGCACAGTTGGGCATCATCGAAGGTATCGCCGAGAGCGTGGCCTCATTTGCAAAGCTCTTTTCTGGATATCTTGCCGACCGCGTACACCGCCGCAAACCGGTAGTGGTCGCTGGATACTTTGTCGCCAACGCGGTAAAGCCACTGCTGGCGCTTACCAGTTCGTGGGGGCAGGTACTGGGCATTCGCTTTGCTGACCGCTTCTCCAAAGGCATCCGCGGCACCACTCGCGACGTGATGCTGGCCGACTCCGTGCCCGCGTCCCGCCTGGGTTCCGCCTATGGCCTTTTGCAGGCGATGGACTCCGCCGGAGCCATTGCCGGCCCGCTGTTGGCACTCTTGCTGTTGCCCCATTACGGTCCGCGTGGCATCTTCTGGTTTGCCGGAATTCCCGGCGCGCTCTGCGTCACGGTGGCGTTGTTCGGCATTCGGGAGGTTAGAAGGCGGCCGGAAGGACCGGCTCGCCAACACTCAACTGCCAACGCAACCGCGCACTTTCCCGGCAAGTTCTATTTCGTGCTGCTGGCGGTGACGCTCTTCTCGCTGGGGAATTCTAGTGATATGTTTCTGGTGCTGCGAGCGCAGAGCATCGGCATTCCGGCGACCCATGCGCCATTGCTTGGCTTGGGTTTCAATGTTACCTACACGCTGTTTTCCTGGCCCGCCGGCGGGCTGAGCGATCGCGTTTCACGCCGCATCCTGGCAGCCGCAGGATACCTGGTTTTCGCGGCGGTGTACTTCATATTCGCCAACGCTCCCAGCGTTGCTGCGATCTGGTTCGCCATGGCGTTTTATGGGCTCTTCTATGCACTGACCAATCCGGTGCTGAAGGCGCTGGTCGTGGAAGTCGTTGCCCCTGAGTTGCGGGGCCGGGCGCTCGGCCTGTATTCCTTCGTCAGCAGCGCGGCCATCCTGCTGGCGAGTCTGATCACGGGGGAAATGTGGAAGCATTATGGCCCGCGAGTTCCGTTTTACTTCTCCGCTGGAATCGCGTTCGTGTCGGCAGCTTTGTTGCTGATCTCGCGGGCCACGCAAGTCGGCAAGACGTCAGTCGACTGAGCGAGAGCGGCTCAACAACCGGCAGTCAACCATGGTGCCGAGCCGTCACCGAGACCTCTTCCGCCAGCTTCGCGGTCTTCGCGCGGAGAAAGAGAAAGATCACAATCTGCGCCGTCAACGCCGCAAAACTGTCCAGCACCACGTCGCTGATCGCTCCCGTCCGCGACGGTATGTAAGTCTGGTGCCACTCATCCATACTGGCCACAAAGGCCGACATAAAAAACGCAATCCCCGACCAGCGCAGCGCCCACAACGTCGGCAATTTCAGGGTGGCCTTCCAGGCCCGGAACAAAAGAACACTCAAGACGAAATAGCCTACGAAGTGGCCTGTCTTTCGGATGTAGTGGTGCCAGACTACGAATCGCTTCCAATCAAGACCAAGCAAAAAATGGAGAATCGGGTAGAGAAACCGGCTGGTATATTCGGACGAAAGATACGTCGTGGACTCAATGGCGATCGCCACCAGCCACAGGCCGGCGGCGAACCAGAGTCTTAGGATGTGCCTTTGGTCGGGGGTCAAACCTGAACTTCCCCCGTGGATGGCAAGAACATGCTTCCTTTCAAGTTGCAGCCCTATTCCGCCGCGTAGTTCGGGGCTTCGCGCGTAATCATCACATCGTGAACGTGACTCTCCCGCAGTCCGGCTCCGCTGATGCGCACGAAACGTGTCTTCTGGAGTAATTCCGGGATGCTCGCGCACCCGCAATATCCCATGCCCGACTTCAGTCCGCCCACCATCTGATGCACGATCATGGCGACCGAGCCCCGGTAGGGAACCCGTCCCTCAATTCCTTCCGGAACTAACTTGGCCAACCGGTTGGATTCTTCCCCTACCGCCGACAAGGCCGCGGAAGCCTCGCCCTCGGTGTTCTGGAAGTAACGCTCGCTCGATCCCGAGGCCATCGCTCCCAGCGATCCCATGCCCCGATACGACTTGAACGTCCGGCCCTGATACAGAATCAACTCACCCGGGCTTTCATCCGTCCCCGCAAACAGCGATCCAATCATGACCGCGGCAGCGCCTGCCGCCAGGGCTTTGGTGATGTCGCCGGAATACTTGATGCCGCCATCGGCAATCACCGGAATGTTGGCATCCTTGGTGGCGCGGTAAGCTTCGGCAATTGCCGTGATCTGCGGCACGCCGGCGCCGGTAACCACTCGCGTGGTGCAGATCGAACCGGGTCCGATGCCGACTTTTATCGCGTCCGCCCCGGCTCTTGCCAGCTCGCAGGCGCCGTCAAATGTGGCGACGTTGCCGACGATCAGGTCCACCTCCGGCAGCTTGGCCTTCATCGCCTTCACCGCGTCCAGCACCCGCGAAGAGTGTCCGTGAGCGCTGTCAATCGCCAGCAAGTCCACTTTCGCTTTGGCCATCTCCTGCGCCCGTTCCAGAAAATCTCCGGTCGCACCGATCGCTGCCGCCACCCGCAGTCTGCCCTGCGCGTCTTTGGCCGCATTGGGATATTTCAATTTCTTCTGAATGTCTTTGACCGTAATCAGACCCTTCAGGTTGTACTTGTCATCCACCACCAGCAGCTTTTCCACGCGATGCTCGTGCAGGATCTTCTCTGCATCCTCGAGCGTCGTCCCCACCGGCACCGTGATCAGATGTTCCTTGGTCATCACTTTGCTGATGGGAATATCAAAGCGAGTCTCAAAGCGCAAATCCCGGTTGGTGAGAATACCCACCAGTTTGCCGTTCTTGGTGATGGGCACGCCGGAAATCTTGTACTGCCGCATGACTTCCAGTGCCTCGGAAACTTTCGCGTCCGGCCCCATGGTCACCGGATCGACGATCATGCCGCTTTCCGAGCGCTTTACTTTGTCCACTTCATTGGCCTGCTGATCGATCGTCAGATTGCGATGGATAATCCCCACCCCACCCTGCTGGGCTAGCGCAATTGCCATGTGAGACTCGGTCACGGTATCCATGGCCGCGCTGATGATGGGAATATTCAGCCGGATATTGCGCGTCAGCTGGGTCTGGGTATTGGCCAGCGCCGGGACAACATCGGAGCGCGCCGGCAGCAGCAACACGTCATCGAAGGTAAGCGCCTCAGGAACCGGAAAATGAATCATAGTGTTCTCAGCCGCGAAGGATGATCTCTATTCTAGAGAGGCAAGCAGGAATGGGCAAATTGAGCCCTGCCATACGGGCTCGCCTTTCAGCCAAGGCGAGAATGAGCGAATACAATGCAATTGGCTTACCTGCCGTACTAGAATGGCCTACATGACACCCTTGGCGTGCTGTGCTTTTGACGCCAAGGCCGCCGATTGATGCCAAACGCTAGCGGCGAGATATCCGAGGCTCAGATGATCAACGGTCAGCAATCTGGACGTCGTTTCCAAAAGCTTTCGATCCAGGGGTTTCGACGGCTGAGCGACGTTCAGTTCCCACTGCGCCCCCTTTCCGTTCTGATCGGTAAGAATGGCATCGGAAAAACGTCGATCCTAGAAGTATTCTCCCTACTTGCCAGCTCTGCGCGCGGCGGTTTGAATTCTGCGATCAGTGACTTATCGGGGCTGGCATCAGTTCTCACCTATGATCGTGCGGAAAGATTATGCCTTGGGATCTCTATGGAAGTGGAGCATCTTGCGCGAATGCGTCCCTTTGGCCCCGCTAAGGAGGAACAAAAGGACGATCCGTTGGAATATGAGCTGTGCCTGCGGCCGCAGGGTGCCGCGTACGTCATCGAAAAGGAAACACTTACACAGCAACGCGAGCCGAAGCCTAAAGGCCCCTTCAAACACATCGATTCCCACGGCTCGGATGTTAGGTACTACGAAGTCGATCAAAGGGACCTGGCGACCAGGCCGACCTGGGACCACAATCCGCTCGAGACTTCTCTCTGCCAAGTACCAAAGATGTTCCGGGAACCTGAAGAGTTTAGGAGCAGACTCGCATCGTCCACCTTCTATCACGTGCTGAACGTGGAGCCTCGATCTCCCGTTCGTCTCCCTCAGCCCCTACAACCCGCGACTTTGCCAGGGAAAAATGGGGAGGATCTTGTATCCTGCCTTTTCTCGCTGCGGGAATCAGATCGTGATCGCTTTGAGGCGATAGAGGACTCATTGCGGGCAGCCTTCCCCGGTTTTCAGCGGCTGGATTTTCCGCTTGCTGCGGCGGGAACTTTGGCCCTTACTTGGCGGGAGACCCATTTTTCAAAACCTCTGTACATGCACCAACTCTCGGAAGGCATACTTCGGTTTTTGTGGTTGGCAACGCTGCTACAAAGCCCTGGACTCACCGCTCTGACACTGCTAGATGAACCCGAGGTTAGTCTTCATCCCGAACTGCTAAGCCTGCTTGCCGGGTTACTGCGCGAAGCGTCCCAAAGGACACAACTGATTGTCGCTACCCACTCGGATCGCCTGATTCGTTTTCTCAAGCCGGCGGAGGTCGTTGTGATGGACGCTGACGACGATGGCCTTGCTACCTTGACTCGGGCGGACGAACTCGATCTTGAGGAATGGCTCAAGGATTACAGCCTTGATGAATTGTGGAGCAACGGCCGAATCGGGGCCCGCGGGTGAAGATCACGATTCTGGTTGAAGGTGAGACAGAGAGAGCTTTCATGCCACACCTTCGAGCCTTTCTGACCCCTCGTTTGCAGGGGCGGATGCCGCGCCTTGATGCTTTTCTATATCACGGCAGGATTCCGAAGGAAGATAAGCTCAAACGCGTCGTGGAGAACGCGCTACGCAATGGGAAACCTCCGGCTGACGCTGTTATCGCGCTGACGGACGTGTACACGGGCACTCAGGACTTTCGAGACGCCGCAGATGCGAAAAACAAAATGCGCAATTGGGTGGGCCCAAACCAGCGATTTTACCCGCACGCGGCTCAATACGACTTCGAGGCGTGGTTGCTACCGTTTTGGGACGATATTCGGAACCTTGCTGGGCATAATAAAGCGGCCCCTTCGGGATCACCGGAGTCGGTAAACCATCAACATCCGCCATCCGCCCGCATCAGAGAGATCTTTAGGACGGGCACCTGCGGTAAAGATTACGTGAAGCCGAGAGATGCCGGGCGACTCCTACAAGGCAAAGACTTGGCAATAGCCGCGGCGTCGTGTCCCGAACTGAAGGCGTTTGTTAACAGTATTCTGCAACTGTGTGGAGGGCAGTGTTTGTAGCACAGAACATATCTGAAGCTACCAATCCAACTGCGCCTCGTCCGGAGCCCCGTCACTTTCCCCGGTTTGTCTTTTACCCCTCAGCGGCGTATTATTGTGCTTGGAAACTGTTGTGTAAGAAACCGATTTTGGCGAAGCACACCAGTGGGCGCAAGCCCACATTTTAGTTTGTGCTGCTTTCGCAGTGTGGTTGTGAGTCGGTAAGTTACTGGTTTCATGGTACTTGACATCGAACGGGTTCGTGAAATTGCCGCCCAGGTGGGCGCCTCCAGCGGCGTGGAGGTGGTCGAAGTTGACATGCGCGGTTCCGGCGGTGCGCGCAGGTTGCGAGTGTTCATCGACAAGCCCGGCGGCGTGACGCACGAGGATTGTGCCAATTTCAGCCGTGAGCTGAGCACCATTCTCGATGTAGAGGACGCGGTTCCCGGCGGTTCGTATGTGCTGGAGGTTTCATCTCCGGGCCTCGACCGCAAGCTCTCGCGCCCGGCAGACTTCGAGCGCTTCACCGGCAGCCGCGTGAAACTGACCACGCGAACTCCGGTGAATGGCAACCGGCACTTTGAAGGACGACTGCAAAGTTTTCAGGATGGCCGCTTGACGTTGGAACTGGGTACGCCAGGAAAGAAGCCGAAACCTGGCAGCGTTCCCGCAAAGCTCGAGATTGAGCTAAGCAACATCGAGAAGGCAAACGTAGTACCAGAGATTTAGCTAAAGGTCAAAAGCCAATAGCTAAGAGCGATTTATCTATGGCAAGCGAGCTTTACAACACGATTGACGCCCTGAGCCGGGAAAAAGGCATTGATCCCCAAATTGTGGTCAGTGCCGTGGAAGACGCCATCGTGGTCGCCACCCGCAAGTATTACAAGACCCAGGAAAATCTCCGCGCCCAACTCGACAAAGACACCGGCAAGATTCGCGCTTTTGCGGTGCGCACCGTGGTCGAAACTCCCGAGCAGGTGGAAGACCCGCTGCTCCAGATCACGCTCGATGATGCCCGTAAGTCTGATCCCAATGTTGAAGTTGGGGGCGAGATTCAAACCCCCAAGGTGACCGAAGGAATTCTTGGCAGAATTGCAGCGCAAATTGCCAAGCAGGTGATCTTTCAGAAGGTTCGCGAGGCCGAACGCGACACCGTATACAACGAGTACATCGGGCGTGTGGGAGAGATTGTCAACGCCACCGTGAAGCGGGTCGAAGGTCCGGATGTGATTTTCGATATTGGCAAAGCCGAGGCCCGCATGCCCCGCAAAGAGCAATCGCGGCTCGAATCGTTTGCTGTCGGCGAACGGGTGCGCGTGGTGATTGCCCGCGTGGAGCGCGCGTCAAAAGGCCCAGCGGTCGTGGTTTCCCGCGCCGATCCGGCGCTGGTGCAGAACCTTTTCCAGACCGAAGTGCCGGAAATCTACGACGGGACGGTGGTCATTCGTGCCATTGCCCGGGAAGCCGGTGAGCGCACCAAGATTGCCGTTCTGTCGAAGGACAAAGACGTGGACGCGGTTGGCGCCTGCGTGGGCATGAAGGGTATGCGCGTGCAGTCGATCATCCGCGAGTTGCGCGGAGAGAAGATTGACATCATCGAATACCACGAAGATCCGGTGACCTTCGCGGAAAAAGCCCTGCAACCTGCCAAGGTCAGCCGCGTAACGATTGTGGACTCGGCGGACAAGCATCTCGAAGTTGTGGTTGACGACAGTCAGCTCTCCCTCGCCATTGGCAAGAAAGGGCAGAACGTCCGCTTGGCGGCCAAGCTGCTCAACTGGAAGATTGACATCAAGAGCGAGGAAGAGAAGCGCCAGGAAGTGGAGCAACAGATGTCGCAGCTAGTCACCGCGGCGCCCACTCCGCTGGAGAGTGTCCCTGGCCTGGGCGAAGGCCTGATCGAAAAGTTGAATGCCGCAGGTGTGACCACCGTCGAAGCCTTGGCGGATATGACCCCCGAGCAACTGGAAGCGATTGAAGGTATTGGCCCCAAGACGGTGGAAAAGATCAGCCTGGCAGTGAATAATTATTTTTCAAGTCTGGAAGCAGCCGCGGCGGCAGAGACGCCTGCGGCAGCAGAAGCGGTTGAGGGACAAACTTCGGAAGCGCCAGCGGTGGAAGAGCCAGTCGAACCCCTGGCCGCAGCCGAGGGTGACGAGCCTGCCGAGGTCGCCGAAGTGGCGGCGCCGGTGGACGAGGGCGGGCCGGAAATTCCCGCGGCCGACGTTGCCGCGGGCGAAGTCTCTACCGAAGGATCGGCGGAGGAGCAACCCTCCTCCGAGCGGCAAGAGTAAGGTTTAGGAGCGCGTTTTCGTTGGCTTGGAGACGCGGAGCGGAAAAATGACACCGTGAGGTTGATATGAAGACTTAGCGGATAGTCCGGAGGAAGCGGGGCGGATGAGCAAGGTTCGAATCAACGATCTGGCCAGAGAACTGGAAGTCAAAAGCAAGGCGATTCTCGACGTGCTGCTTGAAGTCGGGGTCACCGAAAAGAAGACCCATTCCAGTTCTATTGAAGATCACGAAGCCGTTAAAGTGCGGGCGCATTTCCGCGCAACTGCGGGTGAAGCGCCGGGCTTGGCGAAGCCGTCGCGTTCCAGCCGCGCCGAGAGCGACGAGATCAAGACCAAGATCGATCTTTCCCAAATTTCCCGCCCTGGCGATGTTCTGAACGCCATCCGGAAACAGCAAGCTCCCGTTGCCGCTCCTCCTGTACGCCCTTCGGCCCCGGCGCCTGCGGTCGTCACCCAGCCCGCAGCCACCGTTGCAGCTCCGAAAGTTGCCGCTCCCTCGGCGCCTGCAGCGACGCCATCGCCGGCGGCAGGATCAGCCGCAGCAGTGAAACCGAGTTTCGCGACTCCGCCAGCGCCCAGTGTTCAGCCCTTAGCCGCAGCGACCGTGGCGCCGGCGTCTGCGCGTCCGGCCGTCGCTCCGCCTCCACCGGTATTGGCCCCGCCCGTCGGTGTAAAGCCGGCTGCGACCACTGCTCCGGCCCGTCCGCAAGCCGCTCCGCCGCGCACCATCGTGCCGCAGACCGGTCCACGCCCTGTGTATAAGGCGCCTATCAGACCTCCAGCCCCAACGGCCCAGGCAGGAGCGCCTGTGCGCTCGGTTCCGGGGCGTCCAGTGCCCGGTCAGCCCATTTTCCAGCGGCCGCGCCCGGCTGCGCCTACAGGACCACGCCCGCCTCTGCGTCCCGGCGAGCGTCGTCCCATGCATCCCACGCGCACCGCGCCTACGGGCAGCCGTCCCTTGGGAGTTGGCCCAGGAATGCCGCCGCCGGGCTCCACCCGTCCGGGCAGCCGGCCCGGTGGTCCTGCACGACGGCCCGGGCAGCGGTACATTCCGCGAGGCATAAAAGAAGGCCCGATGAAGGGCTTTGTGCCGCCACCGCGGCTCACGCTTTCTAATGAACCGCAGCCCATTACGCGCAGCATTACCATCACCGAGGGAATCAGCGTCAAGGATCTCGCCGAGAAACTGGAAATTCGCGCTAAAGACCTGATCGGACGATTGTTGGCTCGCGGCGTATTTGCCACCGTGAACCAGACGCTCGATACCGAGTTGGCCAGCGAGATGGCGCGTTTCTTCGGAGCCGACACCAACGTCATCTCCTTCGAAGAGCAGGCAGCGAAAGATGTTGCCGACAGCGCTGCGGGTGAGGACGCTGCCGCCACCGAAACGGTTTCCCGGCCTCCCGTGGTCACGATTATGGGCCACGTCGATCACGGCAAGACCACACTGCTCGACGCCATCCGCTCCACCGACGTTGCGGGAGGCGAGGCCGGCGGCATCACGCAACATATCGGCGCCTACAAAGTCACTATTCAGGACACACAATCTCCGGCCTATGGTCGCCAGATCGTTTTCCTCGATACTCCCGGTCACGAAGCTTTCACCCGCATGCGTTCCCGCGGCGCAAAGGCCACCGACATTGTGGTCCTGGTGGTGGCGGCCGACGACGGCGTCATGCCTCAAACTCTCGAAGCCATCGACCACGCGCACGCTGCCGAGGTGCCCATCATTGTGGCCGTCAACAAAATTGACAAGCCCGACGCCATGCCCGACCGGGTCAAGAAACAACTGGCTGATCGCGGCCTGATGCCCGAAGACTGGGGCGGCACCACCGTCTTCGTCGATGTTTCCGCCAAGAAGAAAACTAATCTCAACCTGCTGATGGAAATGATCTGCCTGGTCGCCGATCTCCAGGAACTCAAAGCCAATCCTGACCGTCCGGCCACGGGCGTGGTTCTCGAAGCCAAGCTGGATCGCGGACGCGGCCCCGTCGCCACCCTGTTGGTACAGAACGGAACGCTGAAAACCAGCGACAATTTTGTCGTAGGCAACGTTTACGGCAAAGTGCGGGCCATGTTCGACGATCGCAGCAACTCGCTCGCAACCGCGCCGCCATCCACTCCCATTGAAATTCTTGGTATGGAAGGATTGCCCCAGGCCGGCGATCAATTCGTCGTCGTCGCCGACCGCGACAAGGCCCGCGGTATTTCCGAATACCGCGAGCAAAAGGCCCGCGAAGCCGCGCTGGCCAAGAGTTCCCGCGTTTCCCTCGAAGGCCTGGCCGAACAGATCAAGACTGCCGGCATCAAGGAACTGAACATCATTCTCAAAGCCGACGTCGGCGGCTCGGTCGAGGTGCTCAGCGATCTGCTGGCCAAGCTTTCCAACGACAAAGTCCGTCTGAAACTCATTCACTCCGGCGTGGGCGCTATCACCGAAACCGACGTGCTGCTGGCCTCTGCGTCGAACGCCATCATCATCGGCTTCAACGTGCGCCCCGAACGCAAGGCGCAGGAACTCGCCGACCAGGAAAAGGTCGACATCCGCATGCACTCGATCATTTACGAGCTGCAGGATGAGATCAAGCGCGCCATGAGTGGCCTGCTTGAGCCGACATTCAAAGAAAACTACCAGGGCCGGGCGGACGTGCGCGAGACCTTCCGTATCCCCAAGGTCGGCACTATCGCCGGCTGTACCGTCAGCGATGGCCTCATCAAGCGCGATTCCGAAGTCCGCCTGCTGCGCGACAACGTCGTCATCTTCAAGGGCAAAGTGGGATCGTTGCGCCGCTTCAAGGACGATGCCAGCCAGGTTACCAACGGTATGGAATGCGGCATCTCCATCTCCAACTACAGCGACATCAAGGTCGGCGACGTGATCGAAGCCTTCGTCACCGAAAAGATCGCCGCTGAAGTGATTGCCTAAAAGGCGTCGTTGGTCCTTGGTCCTTCGTCGTTGGCCTGCATGCAAGCGGGGACATTCAGTGAAACAGATTTACTGCGAGCACTCGGCCTTAAGCAGGAACATACGCAGGCTGGGCCGAAGCGGGCTTGTGGAGCTCGTGCACTTTCCCTACGACCCTGGCTCCCACACCCTGAAGATTCCTGGCATAGCAGTCCCCTCCAACGCGCGCTTCAGCGATCTCAATCTTCCGATAAAGGACCTTCCGGGTCGCTATGCAGACTATGTAGGATCGGATCGCTTGCCCCGGATACTTTCAATCATCGGCCAAGCAAACCGGCGCGATGCGCTTCACGTCGACTCGGCCCTCAAACAGGGATGCGTCGCCTTTGTTACGTGCGACGGCGACATCCTCAGCCACAGGGCCGAACTTGAGAGCTTGTGTGGAATAAGGTTCTTTCACCCCGACGAGTATGATGACATAGAGCAGTATGTGGCTGGCCCTGTTACGGTCGAGAGCTGGTTTCGTCACCGCCGCGCCGCGCCAAGTGCGTGTCGGCCGTCTGGGCGCTGACCTGAGTGCGGTAGGGTCTGGACGTGCATACTGCGCCAGCGGACGGGGTCGCGGCAGGAGGCGAGTGTGTTCTGTCCTAAGTGTGGCACTGATCACCCGGACGATTCTCAGTTTTGTCGAAAGTGCGGGCAGACTCTAAGCGCAGCGGGATCAACAGCGGCATCCGCGCCGCTGGTTGAACGGGACTGTTGCGAATACCAGTTAACTGGTTCTTGATCGCGCTACTGGCGTTGAGCAACATTGGCTGGCTGGTGGTGTACCGATTTATGTACCTGGGTATGAAACAGTCCGTCAAAACCGAGTATGAATTTTCACAGTTCGAGTCAAAGCAGGCGAGTGAATGCATGGATGCAAGGGCGAAGCTGTTTAACGATCTAGTTGCGTGTGAGGCAGCGGCACGCCAGAAGTGAGGGGATGAAATGGAGAAGGTCACATAAACTGCACGAGGTGCCAGACACGAATCAAGATATCCGGGCCGGTTGAGCACTCGAAGCGTGTCTCAGCCCGTCACTTTTCCCCAGTGCAGACAGCCGAACGAAGTTGATTGGCCCATGGGCAGCGGGTACAAGGCGGAAGCCGCCTAGGGGCTGTATCCGAGATAAAACCCTGAGCCGCTCACAATGTCCAGCCCCGCAGTCTCTGCAAATGCTCGAAAGTCCCGATCCCGCGTCAGCAGCGGGACCCCGCGGTCCGTGCAACACTGTGCGATCAGCGCGTCACCAAGGCGCGCCTTACGACGCTTGGACAATGTCTTCGCCCGTAACGCCCCCGCCCGTTGCCAGAAACCTGCTTTGATCTCGATCATCGGCACATCGGAGAGCGTCTTGGCCACGCTCGCAGGAAGTTGCGGATCACTCAACAGTTCGGTGAGCACGATTGGGGGCATAAGCACCTGCCGCTCCCGCAGGGCGCGGTCCAGTAGTTCGACATCTGGACCCTTCGCGCCCTCTAGAAATGCGATCCAGGTACTGGTATCGGCAGCGATCATCGATCGGCTTTGAGTTCGGTCGCGGTGTGCGCGAAGCGTACTTTGCCACGAAGCTGGCGCAGGCGGGCATACGCGTGGGATGCGGCAACCAGCTGCAACCCGGTGCGGACGGTTTGGGTAATGCCCGCGCCGCTGGCTTTCCGGGCTTTGTCGAGAAGCTCCTCAGGGATCTCCACCGTGATCTTTCGAATCGTTTCCATAATCACTAAAATTATACCATATTCAATACCAGCATCTGATATGGTACTTGGATTAGGTAGTCCGATGATCGCCTTCCTTACCCTCGAACTCCACATCGAGGCCGCGCAGTCGCTCAAGGACAGACGGCGAGTGCTACGCAGCCTGAAAGACCGCCTGCGTGCCAGTTTCAACGTGTCCGTCGCCGAACTGGACGCCAGCAATCTGTGGAACCGCGCCACCGTCGGAGTGGTCGCAATATCCGACTCGCGTGATTATCTTGATGGATTGATGAAGAACGTCGAACGCCAGGCCAACCGGATCACCAACAATGCCGGAGCCGAAATCGCCGATTCCTTCGTCGAGTATCTCTAGAACCGTAACCGAAGTACTCCCGGCGTTCTTTCCGGGGCACACGCAACCCCCGTTTTCTGATATTCTCATCCGTTTTACTCTGAGGGAAAAGCGTGGAGCAGCGCGGGCGTAAATACCATCGTGAACGGCTCGGGGAAGCCTTGCGCGAGGAAATCGAAACCATCGTCGAGGGCGAACTCGGCGACCCACGAATCGGGTTGGTCAGCGTCACCAGCGTGGTTCTGGCCCAGGACTCGCGCTCGGCGCATGTCTTCGTCACGCTCGATGGAAACGACGAAGAGGCCGAACGCTCGTTGCAGGGGTTGACCGCGGCCGTCGGGTTTATACGGCGCGAGGTGGCGGAGAATTTGCACCTTCGCCGTCCTCCCGAGCTTCACTTTCAACTCGACCGCTCGCACCAATTCGGCGCCAGAATTGACGAGCTCTTGAATCGCACCAAAAAGAGAAAGAAAAGCTAGCCCGCACATGTTGGACGAAGTACTCAAACATATCGAACAGCGCAGCCGCTTTCTGCTGACGTCGCACGCCCGTCCTGATGGCGATGCGGTGGGTTCAGCCTTGGCCTGCTGCCAGATTCTGCGCCTCATGGGCAAGCACGCCGATGTGATCCTGCATGACGGTGTTCCGCGCATCTATCAGCAGTTGCCCTTCGCCGACGCCGTCGTTCGGGCAGAGCGCGTCAACGGCGACTATGAAGCTGCCATTGTTCTCGAATGTGACAGCATCCAGCGCACCCGTCTGGCAGGTTTGGAGAACCATTTCCTGATCAGTATCGACCATCACTTGAGCGGCCGTCCCTTTGCCGATGTGAACTGGATCGATCCGCACGCCGTAGCCACGGCCGAAATGGTGTACCGTTTGGCGCGCCAGGCGCGAGTGCCGATTTCCTCCGACATTGCGACTTGCCTCTACACCGCCGTTCTCACCGATACCGGTTCGTTCATGTTCGAAGGCACCAGTGAACACACCTTTGCCCTGGCGCGAGAATTGGTGCTGGCTGGAGCTGATCCCTCCCGGTGCGCGCGCAATGTGTATTTCGCGCATTCCACTGCCAAGATGCGCCTGCTGGGCGCTGCCTTGTCGAATCTCCACCGCGACGGCCCTCTGGCATGGATTTCGGTAACTCAGGAGCAAATGGAAGCAGCCGGAGCGCGGGAAGAAGACTGCGAAGGCCTGGTGAACTACGCGCTTTCTATCAAGGACGTCGAGGTCGCGGCGTTTTTCCGCGAATTGCCCGACGGGCGCTTCCGCGCCAGCCTGCGAAGCAAGGGCCAACTCAACGTGGCCGCGGTGGCACAAGCATTCGGTGGCGGCGGTCACAAGTGCGCCAGCGGCTGCTCGCTCGACGGGCCGCTCTCGGCTGCCGTGGAACGCGTACTCGCGCAACTTCGGACCGATCCTTCCGTACAATAGTGGGCCATGGACATTTCGTTGGCGCGGCAGGTTGCATCCTTTGTAGGAGCCCTCCTTATTCTGTTTGCTTACGTTGGCCACCAGTTAGGGCGGATGGATTCGCGCAAGGCTGCATACAACGTTCTGAACACGACTGGCTCTGCCATCCTGGCCTACATCGCCTTTCATCCTTTTCAAGTGGGTTTTGTTGTGCTCGAAGTCACCTGGGTGCTGATCAGCCTGTATGCCCTGGCCAGACCCAGTGGGCAACACTGAGGAGTGGTGTCTTTGCGCATCCGTGACAATTCGTGGCCGAGTGTTTCCGCGTGAACCAGCGCGTTCGCACCGATTGGCTTCTGCTTGCCGGTTTCTGCGGATTCTTGTTTTTCTACGGACTCGCATATTTTGGCCTGATCGGCGCCGATGAACCACGCTACGCTCAAGTTGCACGCGAAATGCTTGCCCGTCACGACTGGATCACCCCCACCCTCGGCGGCAAGCCCTGGCTGGAAAAACCTCCGCTCTACTACTGGCAAGCCATCATCGCTTACCGCCTGTTCGGAGTAAGCGATTGGGCTGCGCGCCTGCCCTCGGCCATCGACGCCACCTTCATGGTGATCGCCATCTATCTTTTCTTTCGGCGATTTCGTCCGGGCTCCGAGCTCGACGCCGCGCTGATGACCGTCTCCGTCGCCGGCATCATCGGCTTTGCCCGTGCCGCTTCGATGGACATGGCTCTCGCCGCTACCTTCACGATCGCTTTGCTGGCCTGGTACGCGTGGCAAGAAAGCAGTGTCCAACTTTACTTGTGGCTTGCGTATGCGTTCCTGGCATTGGGAATGCTCGCCAAAGGACCAGTGGCTCCATTCCTGGCGGCGATTGTCATCGGTATTTTCTCCGTCGCCAAGAGGGATTACGGAATCCTTCGCCGCATGCTTTCAATTCCGGGAATGTTGTTGTTCTGTGTGATCGCACTGCCGTGGTCCGTCGCGGTGCAAGTCAGGAACCCGGACTTCTTCCATGCTTTCATCCTGCAACACAACCTGGAGCGCTTCAGCAGCAACCTCTATCGCCACCGGGAGCCGTTTTGGTACTACATTCCGGTGGTCGTTCTTGCAACGCTTCCCTGGACGGTCTTCGCAGTCGCCGCCGTGGCTGAAACTATTCGAGCCTGGTGGTCGGAACGCAGAGAAATGTTGAAGTCCGCGGACGGAAACGAAGATACGCTGAACGTATTCCTGCTGATTTGGTTTCTGGTTCCGGTGGTCTTTTTTTCCATTTCCCAATCGAAACTGCCCGGCTACATTCTTCCCGCGCTGCCGGCTGGCACGCTGCTACTGGCTGAGTATGTGCGCCGCCACGCTGCCGGCGACCATCGGCCCGGCCTTTTTCCGCTTCTTCTGCACGCCCTTGTCGCTGCTGCTTTGGTCGTTCCCGCGCTGCTTCTGGGACAAATTCTGCTCTTACACCGCCTCGTTTGGACCACGCCGACTTTCATTGCGCTGTCACTCACCACGGTGTTGGCGATTGGCATTGTGCTCACCTTGCGCATGCCGACCGGGTTTCGCATGCTGCGCTTCATTACTCTCATTCCCGTGGTGCTGGCGGTCGCGGCCGTTCTGCGCCTTTACGCGCCGGCGCTCGACAATGCTCTCTCCGCTCGTCCCTTGGCCATCGAGCTGGGCAAGCTGGGATCCAAGCCTTTACCTCTGGCCGTTCTCCATGTGCGGCGTGAGACCGAATTTGGATTGGCCTTTTACCGCAATCAGACCATTGATCGCTACGAGAGTGGACAGATTCCAGAACAAGAGCACATCGTCGTTGCCCCCGCCGGATCTGGCGAGGAACTGAGCACGCACCTCGCCGGGCGGCGCGTCCTCTATCTCGGCAGTTCTGCGCCCCAACACCTCGACTATTACTGGGTTTCTCCTCAAACAGCGATGCGCTAGCGAAGGCCAACTCTCACCGCCAGTATGCGCCATTCACGTTCGCCCATTCTGCTCCCATGTTGTCGTCGGTGATGATGTGCCTGGCCCCGATTCTCACTGCCACGGTGTCTCCCGCTTCGAGTCCCCTATCCTGCGGCGGTTCGTGCAGGGTGTCCGCCAGGGCTCCATACGCGGTCAGCGCGAGTTCGGCCCGTGGATTCCGTGGATCGAACATCAATTGCCCATCGATCCTGTAGTCGCGCAGCACTCGCAGCCAACGCTCTTTGTCCACTGGAAACGGAGAATCACTGACGGCGAGGAAACTCATCACTCGAATTCCATAGCGAAAGACGTGCAGCCCCGTTGCCATCACCTCGGCCGAGTCCGTCGCGTTATAGTAGAGCACCCCACCCGCGTTCAGATGGAGCTTCACCAGGCGGAGGAAATCGGCAGAGAGCAAGTTGGCGCTGTGGTCGCGCCAAAAGAACGAGGTATTTATCATCACTAGATCATAGCGTGCCCCGGGGTGTCCGAGCAGCCAGCGGCGGCCATCATCAATATAGATCCGCACCTTCGGGTTACCCAGCAACGATCTCACCATCGGGTACTGCTCCATCAGATGCAAATACCCGGGGTTGATCTCCACGATGTCCACGCTCTCGTTTTGTGGATTGTTGACCGTGACTTGGGCCCAGGAGCCGGAAGAAAGTCCGATTAGCAATGCCTTCTTGGGCGTCGCATCGAACAGTCCCAAGGCGTATGCCCGGACGATCAAGTTCTTGTCATGCAAGGGATCGACATTGAAATAGCCGTCATGGACGCCTTCTCCCATTACCCTTCCATCTTGTGTCACAGCGATAACACCATTCCGGTTTTCGAGCACGTGCGCCATGTACCCAACCATCGCGGCTTTGCGACCGAAGATCAACCTCCCGAATAGATTGAAATACAGTGGGGAAGAAGAAGGAATTGCTGCGAGCGCGAGCAGCACCGCAGCTAGCTTCCACAGCGGCGGCATCTGCGCACAGCCAGCGGAGAAGAACAGCACGAGTGTCCCGCTGATTACGGCTAGTAGAGCCAATTGGGCAGAGATTTGCTTCAATCCAAATTTATCCATCAGGATGAACCCAATTACCAGGCTTCCCAGCGTCGACCCCAGGATGTTCGCCACATAGATCAAGCTCACGTGTCGGCCAGACTCGACGTCGGCGGAAACTGCCAGCCGACAAAGCAACGGCAGCACCGACCCCAGCAGGCCCGCAACCAGGAAAAATGCCGGCGCGCTCGCCATGAGGGCATAGTTCTTCCACGATAGCTGGGCCACGAGCGGGGGCAGGTAAACCGACAATGCCCCTGCGACCAACAACATCAACCCGATGGTGTTAACCACCACGAGCGCACTTTTCTTCTCGGTCAGTCTCTCAGTCGTATAGCTTCCTGCAGCAATCCCGCACAGGTAGGTGGACAGCAAGAGCGCAAACGCCGGAGCCCGATCCGCAGATCCCAGGGCCAGCACGCGAAACCATTCGATCTCGAATCCCAGGGCGATGAATCCCGCCAGTCCCGCAATCAACATGGCAACTCCAAGCGGCAAACCTGGCTGCGCTGTGCTCGACGCGTCTTGATCCGTTAGCGTGGGTTCTGCGCTCATCGACTGCTGGCTGCGACCGTATATGCAGGCCACCGTGCCCACCACCACATTGAGGCACGCCGCAATGGTCACCGATCCCGACTGCCCAAAGTTGAGCATCACATATTCCGCGCACAGGTAGCAGGCAAACGCCGACCCCAGGGTATTGGCAAAATACAGAATGGCGACCGAATGGCCCACATCGCGCGAGGAACGAACCAACTGCTCCACTAGCAATGGCAGAGTTGCACCCATCAGCATGGTGGGTACGATGAGAAGCAGGAAGCTGAACAGGATCGTCAATCCTAAGCCGACGCCGGCCGTATATTCCGCAGCCCAGTGAAAAATGCGCAGCGAACTCAGGCCAAAAATCGCCACTCCCAGTTCGCAAACTCCAAAAATCACGATTCCGTGTCGCGGAAAGGCGGCAGAAAGCCGCCCGCCTGCCAGACTTCCCAATCCCAGTCCCAGCATGAACGCGCTCACCACCACCGCTACCGACTGCACGTTGACCCCGTAAATGACGAACAACGCGCGCTGCCACACAATCTGGTAGATCAAGGCGGGGAATCCGGAAAAGAAGAACAGGACCGTGATCAGGCCGGCTTCACGTTGCCCTTGCTGCTTGCGCAGGTTTCTAAGTGCGAATGCCAGAATGGCCGCTGTAAGCAGAAGCAGACCGGCAACTGGAGCAGATTCCATGGTTTCCCCAGACGTACGACGGCAAAGTCAAATGGCTAGAAGTCTTTTGTATAGCAGGTTTTGGGGCTGTCCCTGATAACCAAAGAGTGGCCCGTCTCAACCCCTCATTCCCTGAAACAAATGTGTGTATTCACCTTGTTCCCCGGTTTGCCTCTCACCCTGGGAAACATCTAAACTCGGTTCGCGATCAGAATTATTGCTGCGTCGCTAACCCTCAAGGAGCCCGGGTGGAGATTCTTGATCTCAGGCATTTCTCCGCGGTCGACTTACGTCCTCTGCTCGATGACGAGGCCCAGGTGTGGGAACGCCTGCTTTCCTGGGACTACTCCGGCTCCGCCGCCATGATTCTCCGCTACGTGGATGCCAAGATTCTGCCCGGTTACGCCGCGGTCGATCGCGGCCGAATCTTCGGATATGCCTTCTTCGTTTATGAAGGCAGTAAGGGTGTGATCGGGGATTTGTTCGTCGCTAACGGTGGCCGCCTGCCAGATCCTCACGCGGTAGAAACCCAACTGCTGGTGCACGTGATTGAGACCCTGCAGCAATCGCCCGGCATCAACCGCGTAGAGGCGCAACTTCTGGCGCATGACACCGGAGCGGTCGCCCAGCCCTTTCTCGACCAGGGGTTCCACCGCCATGCCCGGCTCTTCATGGTTCTGCCGCTGGAGAACTCCGCCAGCCCCGCCCCATCATTGCGTACTGACATTGAAATCCGCCGCTGGTCCGAACAGGATTACCAGCCTGCCGCCGCCATCATTACTTCCGCATATCGTGGACACGTCGATTCCGAGATCAACGACCAATATCGCACCCTGAGCGGCTCGCTGCGTTTCCTGAACAATATTGTCCGCTTTCCCGGTTGCGGCACCTTTGATCCAGATTCTTCGTTCGTCGCTTTGCACCCCAAGACTCGTACTTTGTTGGGATTGATTCTGTGTTCCCGTGTGCGTCACGATGTGGGTCACGTCACCCAGGTTTGTGTCTTGCAGGAATATCGGTCGAAGGGAATCGGCGAGGCCTTACTGGAGTGCACTACCAACAATCTTCGCCAGCGGAAGTTTGCTCTGCTCTCGCTGACCGTCACCCAGGCCAACGCCCACGCCGTGGAACTCTACCTTCGCCTGGGCTTTGACACCAAGCGCGTGTTCGACGCATTTGTGTGGGAGGGATGAGACATGCTGGCCATACTTGCAGCGGGGGGAGCCATACAAGCTACATTCTTCTTCGGTGAGCTGGGAGATTCGGATCGATTGGGACCGGACTTGTCTTGCTCCTGCTTGGCTCGTTCATACTTTTTCGATATGGTCTGACCCGAGAGCCGTTGTACTTCAACCCGTTCAATCCCCGCAGGAAGCCGATCCCGGTCCCGGTCTGGGTGGCTCGGCTGATCTATATCCCTTTAGCCGCGCTTTTCTTCTACGGGGCTGTTAGAAACCTGGTAGGTCGCTGAACGTCGTCCAGCGTCACTTTACGCCGCAAACTCCACCTTGGCTGCCAGGGGGATGATCCCGGCGGTGTGTCCCATGTCCAGCAGGCGGCGGACTGCTTCCCGTCCGTCGGGCCCGTAGTCCAGGGTGCGCTCGTTCACGTACATGCCGACGAACTTGTCCGCCATTTGCGGATCCAGATCGCGAGCAAACTGCATGGCGTAGGCGAGGGCTTCCTCGCGATGGTCCAGCGCGTACTGAATGCTCTCCCGCAGCGCGGTCGCCACTCTTGACATCAATTCCGGTCCCAGGCTGCGCCGAATCGCATTCCCTCCTAAAGGCAACGGCAGGCCGGTCATTTTCTGCCACCAGCGGCCCAGATCGACAATGCGGTGCAACCCCGACTTGTCGTAGGTAAGCTGTCCTTCGTGGATGATCAGTCCGGCTTCGTGTTTGCCTTCCAGCACCTGCGGGATAATCTGGTCGAAAGGCACCACTTCGGTTTCAATACCGGGAGCAAACAGCCGCAAGACCAGGTAGGCGGTAGTCATGGTCCCGGGAACTGCGATGCGTTTTTCCTTGATGTCCTGGACCGAAAACGCGCGGTGGGCGACGATCATCGGGCCGTAGCCGTCTCCCACGCTGCCGCCGCTCGGCAGCAAGGCGTAGTGTTCCTGAATGTAGGGATAGGCGTGAAACGAAATCGCAGTTACGTCATACGCGCCTTCCATCGCCTTCCGGTTCAGGGTCTCGATGTCGCAAAGCGTATGCGCAAAGTGCAGACCCGGCACCCGGACCTTGTTGGTCGCCAGCCCGTAGAACATGAAAGCGTCATCGGAGTCAGGACTGTGCGCCACAGTGATGGTGCGAACCGTCGAAGACGGACTGTTCTCGTGGGACGAGGTTTTCTCGGATGCGAGATCGATCGGCGTCATTGCCGGACCTTGCGGATGCGCTGCCAGCCGTCCGCGAGCGCGGCGGCAGACATGATCTTGATCACCTCAGCAAAAACAAACCAGTAAAGCCCCCAGCGCACCGCCTGGGCAAGAGAATGAGTGAGGATGGCCAGCCATGAAAGCCCACTTGCAAACAACGCGATCTCGGCGAATACACCGGCGGTCAAGGCGCGCGCCAGAGTGCGACGACCGTTCTCCAGAATCCAGCCCGCGACCCCGGCCACGACAGGATAAGCCAGCAGAAAGCCTCCCGTCGGGCCCACCAGTTGAGCTAGGCCACCAGGACCGGTTGGACTGAACACCGGCAGCCCGGCCATCCCTTCCGCAAGATACACCGCCAGCGCAGCAAAGCCGCGACGGCTTCCCAGGGTCAGGCCGACTACCAAGACCCCGAAGTTCTGTAGGGTCAGTGGCACCGGGGTAAAGGGCAGGGGCAGCGTGACGCGCGCGCACAACGCGACGAAAAGGCTGGCGCCCACCACTATTGCTACCTGTTTCACGCCATCGAGGATGCGATCATGGTTGTCCAGAACCGACGTGGCTGACTTAAACATTGGGTCCTCCGTTCTGTGGTGCGAAATAGCTCCGCTTACCGCTCAACACCGCTCTTCTTCGCCACTTCCTGGGTTGTCGAGCCTTTCAAGTGCCGCCGCACACGAAGATAGGCCGCAATTCCCGCCCACAACGCCGCACCGGCACCGCAGGCAAAAATCAGAAACCACCACATCATGCGCACGATACCCTAGGATATCACTACCGAACTGACTTCCCGGCCATTATGCGCTCCACCTCGTCTGCCTTCGAAGGCAGATCGGCGCTCAGTTTAATCAGTTTCCCGCTGGTATCGACGTAATACATGTCCTCAATGCGGACTCCCAGTTTCTCCTCGGGAATGTAGATCCCCGGCTCGATGGTGAACACCGACCCTGGACCCAGCGGGACATCGTAATCATTTGCATCGTGGACATACAGGCCCACATAATGGCCCAGCCCGTGGATGAAGTACTTGCCCAGAGGTTCTCCGTGAGAGTCCTTGCCGTGAGTATTGATGTAATCGAAGGCGACTTTCTGAAGCGTGTACGGTCCGGGCTTCAGCGTCGATTTTCCAGATTGAAATGCATCCATCGCGGCCTGTTGAGCTCCTAGAACGATGTCATAAATCTCGCGCTGTCGTGGAGTGAATTTCCCCGAAACCGGCAGAGTGCGAGTAATGTCCGAGGCGTACATCGAATATTCACCCGCAGCGTCAATCACCACTACGTCTCCGGCCTGCATGGTGGCTGAATCCTCGGAATAATGCAGTACCGTGGAATTCAATCCTGATCCGACGATCGGCGAATACGCCGGCCGACTGCAACCTCGTTTACCCCACTCGTACTGCATCAGAGCGGAAATCTCGCTTTCGTTCACACCGGGTTTCACCGCGTGCATTGCGGCGAGTTGAGCCGCAACCGAGGCTTCGGTGGCCTTACGAATTCTCTCGATTTCCCCAGCATCCTTAATCGTGCGCAGCGACTCCACCAGCGGTCGCACATCCTGATAACGTCCGCCTCGTGGAAATGCATTCGTCCGCTCCAGCCATTGCAAGGACGTTTCCGAATTGGACGTTTCCCGCGCCGCCGGTACGTCCGTGTAAATCGCGGCGCGATGGTCGGCAAGCAGTCCGTAGATTACGCTGCGCAGGTCTTCAAGCCCCTTGACCTGGTCAAAGCCGGTGAGGCGTGGGGCTTCGGGGCTCTCCGGGCCTAGTTTCGGGCCTGTCCACTTCTCTTGCACCGGGTTGCGCGCCGGAAGGAACAGAATCTCCGTGTAAGCGCGGGCGGGCGAGTTGTCCTTCGCCTCGACGGCGGGTGCGATCAGCAGGGCTGCTCCCGGCTCCGTCCATCCCGAAAGATAGAAAAAATTGTTCTCCTGCCGGTAGGTAAACAGATCGTTGGGCCCTTCGGTTTCGGGCGGAGAAAACAAGAGTACCAGGCCGGCATTCGGAGTCTTGCCGGCAAACGCCACCCGCCGGGCGCGGAAGTCTGCATTGGGCTGACGATCCAAAGCCCATGCAGCTTGGGCGATGAGCAAAACTACCAGCAAGAATCTGCGCATTGCTTTCCATCCTTGACTGCGAAAGTTCAAACTCCAACCGGAAAAGGCTTGGTGTGCGTCTCCGCGCTTAAGGACAATCCGGAGAAACGCCCTTGCAACAGCGACATCAGTCCCGTGCACCAATACCCCACTACAAACAAAATCAGGAAGGGAACCGTGATGTAGTTCTCATTATCCAGCGCATAATAAATGGTCAAGGCAAAATAACAGCCAATCAGCAGTTCCACCCACGGCACCCACCCCAGGCGCCGGCGATACTTGTTGGCGCGTACCTTGTCTTTCCGGGTCTCTACGTGATATTTCGGCGTGCGTGCAAATGCGGTTTTCTTCCCCACCAGCGCCTCCAGCACCGCCCGTGTATTGGTCACAGTCAGGCCGATCCCCAGCGCCATCAAGAAGGGAAGATAGAGCAGCGCCCGGAACCATTTTCCGGGAAACAGCTCGCGCTGTGATACCAGATAGAAACTGGAAATCGAAAACGTCGAAGCCAGAAACAGGGGCAGATCGATATACATCATCTGAAACCAACCCTGATAGAAACGAATAATCATGGCCGGCATCAACAGCACTGACAGGACCACCATCAGTGGATAGCTGAGGTTCGCCGTCAAGTGATACCAGGCTTCCAGCTTCACATGGAATCGTTGATCGCTCTTCAGAACCTGAGGCAATATCTTCTTGCTGGTCTGGATCAATCCTTTTGCCCACCGCGCCTGCTGGGTCTTGAACGCAGTCATCTCCACCGGTAGTTCGGCGGGACATTCAACGTCTTGCAGATAAACAAATTTCCAACCCTTGAGTTGCGCCCGATAGGAAAGATCGGTGTCTTCCGTCAACGTATCGTGCTGCCAGCCGCCGGCTTCCTCAATCGCCTGCCCCCGCCACACGCCGGCGGTTCCGTTGAAGTTAAAGAACACGCCGCTGCGCGCCCGGCCGGAGTGCTCCAGCACGAAGTGGCCGTCGAGCAGAATGGCCTCGACCTCAGTCAGAAAAGAATAGTTGCGATTGATATGGGTCCAGCGCGTCTGCACCATGCCGATTTTGGGGTCGGTAAAGTGATGAATCGTGCGCAAGAGAAAATCTTCCGGCGGGACGAAGTCGGCGTCGAAAATGGCAATAAACTCACCCGTCGCCGTCTTCATTCCTTCCGCCAGCGCGCCCGCTTTGAATCCCTCACGGTTTTCACGGTGGTGGTACGTCACCGGAAGCCCTTGGGACGCGTAGTGGTTCACCAGGCCCCGCGCCACGGCCTCGGTTTCATCAGTCGAATCATCCAGGACTTGAATATCGAGCTTCTCTCGCGGATAACTCAGGCGGCAGATCGCCCCCAGCAGCCGTTCCACGACAAACTGCTCGTTGAAGATCGGCAACTGCACCGTGACCCGCGGCAATTCCGAGAAATGGGAAGCTGGTTCGGTGGTCCGGTTCTTTTTGTGCTTGTAATAGAGATAAACCAGCACGTAGCGGTGCGCACCATAGGACGCCAGCAGGATCAGAACGATGAAGTAGGGAATGAGCAAAGCCAGGTCGAAGGCATTGGCGTGATAAAGGCCCTGAAAGGTTTTATCCAGAAAATGCTGGCGGATGTACTGGCCCAGCCCCTTAGGAGCGAGAACCGCCGCTAACAGTTGGGAGGAGAAGAACATGCGAACGAGTGGGAGCCCCTCAGCGGCTCACAGCCAGTCTGTTCAAAACCCCTATTCTACCTGAAGCCCTGTGCCCAGAACGGAATTGTCGCCATTGATGGTGTGACGGATGACCATGCTTTCCCGAAGGCTTGCGGATAGTTTGATGCCGTGGGCCAGTGATGTAACGGCGGCACGACACTCCGTCAATGTTGTAGGTGCGGGTTCGAATCCCGCCAGGTCCACTCCCAGGCAACGGGATTGGCATCCGATGCCAAAACGGGAGCGGATTGAGACGGGGCAGTCCGCCTCCTACAGAAGTAAACTGATCTCGGGATAGGCAGAGAACGATAGTAGAGACGACATTGACGGGGTGCTGCTTTTGAAAACGGTCTCGCGAAATCGAGGCCGTTTTCCTTTGCTGGCTAGTTCAGAAAATACTGGCGGTACAGCGTATCCCGCTGCGCCGGCTTGAACCCCGCGTCGCGAATAATCCGCCGCAGCTCTTCTTCCGTAGTGCAGTTCGTTACTCCCGCGGCCCGCACGACGTTCTCTTCCAGCATCACGGAACCCACATCGTTGCCGCCGAACTGCAAACCGAGCTGGCAGACTTTCAATCCTTGTGTCACCCAACTGGATTGCACATTCAGGAAATTAGACAAATAGAGCCGCGAGATGGCCAGCGTTTTCAAGTACTCGATAGAAGTGGCCTCGTCCCAATGTCGCCCGCCCAGCGCGGTGTTCGCCGGCTGGAAAGTCCAGGGAATAAATGCCGTGAACCCGCCGGTTTCTTCCTGCAACTCATAAAGCCGCTGGAAGTGGTTGACGCGGTTCTCGTAGCTTTCGCCCACGCCAAACATCATGGTCGCCGTGGTGCGCATGCCGAGTTGGTGTGCCGTGCGGTGCACGTTGAGCCAGTCTTCAGTCAGGCACTTCAAACGCGCAATCTTGTAACGCACTTCGTCGTCGAGGATTTCGGCTCCGCCGCCGGGAATCGAGTCCAGACCGGCATCTCGCAGCCGCGCAATGGTGTCGCGAATGCTCAGGCCGCTGTATTCGGCGATGGCGAGGATTTCCGAAGCGGAGTAGCAGTGCATGTGAACTTGCGGAAAACGTTGCTTGATGCCGCGCAGCATTTGCTCATGCCAGTCGATCTTCAAGTCGGGATGCAAGCCGCCCTGCATCAGTACGCCCGTCCCGCCCAGTTCGACGGTCTCGCGAATCTTGTCGTAAATGGTCTCGAAATCGAGGATGTATCCCTCTTTGGCCTTCGGTCCCTTCAACGGCCGATAGAAAGCGCAAAAGGTGCAGTACTCGGTGCAGTAATTCGTGTAATTAATATTGCGGTCAATGATGTACGTGACCACCCCCTCGGGGTGGAGGCGGCGACGCACCGCATTGGCCTCCATGCCGATGCCCACCAGATCGTCGGAGCGGAACAGATCGACCGCTTGTTGTTTGGTCAGAGACATGGTTGTCTACAACAATTCTAGCGGACACCGATCCGAAGAGCCAACCGAGGGACCACTGGCAAGGCTTGCTTCGCTAAGAGCGCGAAGAAAGCGCATGTAAGGACCTCAACTGGCCGCAGCCTTGGCAATTTCCAGAAAGCGCAACGGGGCGGCTCCCGGCAGCGCTGCGCACTCCTCCGCGTATTGATAAAAAAGCCGCAGGCCGGCAAGGCATTCCGCATCCAGAGAATAGTGGATGCTGTGAGTCAGGTAATCCTTTACCATCGACTGGCTTAACCCCAGCCGGGGCGCCCACTCGCGAGCGATCTGGTCTACATTCTCTGGCTCCAGCCCGTGGTCGCGAGATTGCTGAAACAGGGCCGCCAGGTCCATATCATTGGCGGCATCCCGCAAGGCTGCTTGCCGCACCGCCCAGAAGGCGAAGACAAACGGCTTGCCGGTGAAGCGGATCCATTCTTCGGCAAGATCGTAGGTAAAGTAACGCGAGCGATCAATCTGCAAGGCCGGATCCCCAATCACCAGCCCGGCATCGTGCTGCTCAAGCATTTGTCCGATGTCCGGCGACATTGCCGAGAAAGTTCTTTCTCCGCCCCACCATTTCGCAAACAGCACTTTGGTCAGCGCGACTGAGGTCATCGAGGAAGTATCCAGCGCCACCGTCCGAATCTTGTCTACCTGGACTTTGCTGACCAACAGAATGGACCGCACCGCCTGCCGCGACGCGATTGCGACTCCGGGAATAATGGCAAGATCGGGGATGCTGCAATATGCCGCCGCAGGAATGATTCCGATATCCGCCGACCCGTCCCGCAAGCTGGCCGCACACTGCGCCGGGAGCGTGTAAGAAATATCAAAGGCCACACCTGCCCTCCCGTGCTCGAAGTCCCACATGAGCGGCGCGGTGTTCAGGTAGGAAATGGCGGAGATGCGAAAGCGTTTCATTCGGGGGGCTGTTTCGATTCTAACAAAGCCCAATTCTAACAAGGCCCAATGTTCATCTAACCTTGACTCCAGTTCGCTGCCGTGTATAGATGCGCCAGAAGCCTGATGGAGGTCATCCGTGCCTGCAACCCTCACCGCAACCGATAGAACCGTGGAAACCACTACCCGCCAGTGGCTCGCCCTCGCCCTCACGCCCGGCCTGGGGCCAACTCGGGGCCGCCGCCTGGTCGAGTTCTTCGGCAGTGTAAACGCCGTTTTTCAGGCGTCCCTGACCGAATTGGAAGCCACCGGCATCCAGGCTACCTCCGCCCAATCGCTGGGTACGGGTCGGTCGCTGGAACTGGCGCAGGACGAACTTGCCCAGGCGGCGGCTGCGGGCGTGAAAGTCATTTCCATCGATGACCCGTCCTACCCTTCCCAGTTGAAGCAAATCTACGATCCGCCGCTCATCCTCTATGTCAGGGGCAATGACGCCGTGATTTCCCAGGCAGGGATCGCCCTTGTCGGTACCCGTCACCCCACTCCCTACGGCCTGGGGATGGCGGAAAGGCTGTCCTGCGATCTGGCTGCCCGCGGGCTGGTGATTTTCAGCGGCATGGCCCGCGGCGTGGATACTGCGGGTCACCGCGGCGCTCTCGCGGGGAAAGGGAAAACTGTAGCCGTATTCGGCACTGGCGTTGATGTCACCTATCCCAAAGAGAACACCCGGCTGATGGATCAGATCCTGGCGACAGGAGGGGCTGTAATCTCCGAGTTTCCCATGGGAACGTTTGCGGCGCCTCAGAATTTCCCCATTCGCAACCGCATTATCAGCGGAATTTCTCTGGGCGTCCTGGTGGTGGAGGCGGCGGAGTACAGCGGCACCCGCATCACCGCGCGCTGCGCCCTGGAGCAGAGTCGTGACGTGTATGCGGTCCCTGGGAACGTCACCAACAAGAACTCCTGGGGCCCGAACACCCTTATTAAACAGGGTGCCAAGTTGGTGGCCACCTGGGAGGACGTGTGGGAGGAACTCCCTATGGATGTTAGACTTAGGCTCCAACCTCAAGG
This sequence comes from Terriglobales bacterium, assembly GCA_052147055.1. Taxonomy (GTDB): domain Bacteria; phylum Acidobacteriota; class Terriglobia; order Terriglobales; family Acidobacteriaceae; genus JABCZH01. The sequence continues at coordinate 16,110 of JBKQLO010000044.1, read as the reverse complement.
TACCGATGAATCGCCGGCGGGCCAAACTGCATCTCTATTTCAGGAAAACGAACTGCCGCCCCACGAAAAAAAGATCTTTGCCCTGCTCAAAGCCGACGAAGCCACCCACATTGATGAGATCGTCGAACGGTTGGAGCCGGGATTGTCCTCCTCCGAGATTTTCGCAGCGCTCTTCGAGCTGGAGTTGGCCGGCAAGGTGAAGCAATTGCCGGGAAAGAATTTTGTGAAAAGCTTTTAGCTGTCAGCTTTCAGCCATCAGCTTTCAGCTAAGGGAAATGGGGACGGGAGGTCAACATCGCAAAGTTTCAAGAATCTCAAAGTCTGGGAGAAGGCCCACGTTCTGACGCTGGACGCGTACCGATCCAGCAAGCCCTTCCCGCAGGATGAAATGTATGGGTTGACGAGTCAGATGCGAAGGGCGTCAGCTTCCATCGGAGCAAATATCGCCGAAGGAACCTGTAGACGAGGAGATTGCGAGTTCGGTCGATTTTTGCAGACTGCCATCGGATCAGCCAGCGAACTGGAGTAACACCTGTTGTTGGCACACGATCTGGAGGTGTTGAAATCGTTCGATTATCAGCGCCTTTCACAGGAGGTCGTTGAAGTAAAAAGGATGCTGGCATCCTTGATCCACAAGCTGAGAAGCGGTAGCTGAAAGCTGAGAGCTGACAGCCTGAAAGCCGTCGGTACCTTGTTGCCGCCGCCACATTCGTGCTAGCTTCGAAAGCAAATCACTCACTGAGGGGCTATTGAGCAAAGGTTTAGTCATCGTCGAATCGCCGGCTAAGGCGAAAACCATCCAGAAGTATCTGGGTGCGGGCTTCACGGTCGAGGCTTCGCTCGGCCATGTGAAAGATCTGCCCAAGAGCACGCTGGGTGTCGATACCGATAACAACTTCGAGACCGAGTACATCGTTATCCCCGGCAAGGAAAAAGTTCTCGCCAAGCTGAAGAAGCTGGCGCTATCTGCCGACAAGATTTATCTGGCGCCTGACCCGGACCGCGAAGGCGAAGCCATCGCCGCCCACCTGGCAGAAGAACTGGGCGATGGGGCCAAAACCAGGAAGAAGAAAAAGAAAGCCAAGGGCGAAGACGAAAACGGCGGCGAGCGCATCCGCCGCGTCACCTTTAACGAGATCACACAACGCGCGGTTCGCGCCGCCTTCGAACATCCCCGCGACATTGATCAACACCTGGTAGACGCCCAACAGGCTCGTCGCGTTCTCGACCGTCTGGTGGGTTATCAGGTTTCGCCTCTGTTGTGGGATAAAGTCCGCCGGGGCCTTTCCGCCGGCCGGGTACAGACGGTTGCGCTGCGCCTAATCGTCGAGCGTGAGCGCGAGATCAAGGCCTTCGAGAAGAGGGAATATTGGACCATCGATGCCCATCTCGCCGGCCCCAAGCCGCCGGCTTTCGACGCCCGCTTCGTCGGTAAAGGTGAGGAAAAGGTCGAAGTTCACAACGGTGAGGAAGCTGAGAAAATACGCGGTGCTCTGGAAAAAGCCGACTGGTTGGTGCGTTCCGTCGATCGCAAGGAGCGCCGCCGCAATGCGACTCCGCCGTTTACCACCAGCAAGCTGCAACAGGATTCCTCGCGCAAACTGCGCTTCAGCGTGAAGCGCACCATGATGATCGCACAGCGGCTGTATGAAGGCGTGGAATTGGGCGAGGAAGGTCTGGTCGGCCTTATCACCTACATGCGTACTGATTCCACACGCGTGTCGGCAGAAGCCCTGACCGAGGTGCGGGAGTACATCAAGAGCCAGTACGGCGACCAGTATCTGCCGCAGTCGCCCAATGCCTACAAGGAGAAGAAAGAAGCCCAGGCCGCGCATGAAGCGATTCGGCCGAGTTCCGCGGCCCGCCATCCCGACCAGATCAAGCAGTACTTGAAAGAAGATGAGTACAAGGTCTACAAGCTGATCTGGCAACGCTTCGTGGCGTCGCAGATCACACCTGCCGTCTTCGACCAGACCACGGTCGACATTGATGCCAAATCCGGCGCCGATACTTATTGGTTCCGCGTAACTGGGTCCGTCATGAAGTTTGACGGTTTCCTCAAAGTGTACGAAGAATCCAAGGAAAGTAAGGACGAAGAAGACGAGGAACTGAAACACAAGCTACCTGCGCTCGAAGCCGGCCAGAAGCTGACGCTCAAAGAGTTGAAGCCGGAGCAGCACTTCACCGAGCCGCCTCCGCGCTACAACGAAGCGTCGCTGGTCAAGGAGCTCGAAGAACGCGGCATCGGCCGTCCTTCCACCTATTCCGCCATCCTGAGCACCATTCAGGAGCGGCAGTATGTGCAAAAGCTGGGGGGCAAGTTTACGCCCACGGAAATCGGCCTCGTTGTAACCGATCTTCTGGTAGCGAACTTTCCCGACATCTTCGACATTCAGTACACCGCCCGCCTGGAAGAGGAACTCGACGAGATCGAAGAAGGCAAAGAAAAGTGGACCGACGCGCTGGCCGACTTCTACAAGAAGTTCGAGAAAGACCTCAAGTACGCCGCCAAGCACATGGAGAACATCAAGCGGATGGAAAAGCCCACAGACGAGAAGTGCGAGCGCTGTGGCTCACCGCTGGTGATCAAGTGGGGCAAGCACGGTTCCTTCTACGCCTGCAGCTCGTACGACAAGGAAGATCCCAACAGTTGCACGTTCACCAAAGAGAATCCCATCAATTTGCCGGACCTTGATTCCGCGGACGTGCAGGAAACTACGCAAGAGGAATACTGCGAAAACTGCGGCCGGGTGATGGTGCTGAAGCGCGGTCGCTTCGGGCAGTTTATGGCGTGTACAGGCTATCCCGACTGCAAAACCACGCGCCGACTGGATCAGGGAAAGAAAGTTCCGGATATTCCGCTTGACGAACCCTGCCCCAAGTGCGGACGGAACATGATGATCCGTCACGGACGCTACGGGGAATTTACGGCTTGCAGCGGTTATCCCGAATGCAAATATGTGAAGCAGAATTTCATCGGGGTAAAATGCCCGCTCTGCAAAGACGGCGATCTGGTCGAGAAGCGGGCCCGCAAGGGCAACACTTTCTACGGTTGTTCCAATTACCCCAAGTGTAAGTTCACCTCAGCCAACAAGCCGATTGCGGAGAAATGTCCGAGCTGTGGCCATGAGTTCCTGGTGGAGAAGTTTGTCAAGTCGGTCCCGGTGATCGCCTGCCCAAATAAGGAATGCGACTACGAGCGGTCTGCGCCCCTGGAAGCCGCCACGGCTACGCCCTAGCCTGACCGGGAGTACACTTATCTTGAATCCCAGCGGCCAAGCGCTCATCGATAATGGCGTCAGCCCGGGACCAAGTCTTAAATAGACCCCACAACATTCCATAGGAGAATTGCATGCCTAATACACCGACGACCGCTGATGCTGAACTGATTCTCAAGCTCTACGACCTAAGGCGCGAAGCAGAAATCCGCAAAGCGCGAAACTGGTGGCTGGGCTTTTGGCCTAATTCAGCCGACGATATCCTGAAGATTGCTACCGCCCTTGGCTCGCAAGAGAACGCCTGGATGCGCCAGGTAGGTGGATACTGGGAGATGGCGGCTTCTTTCGTGCTGCATGGCACCCTCAACCGGGAACTCTTTCTGGAAGGCAGTTTCTCCGGAGAGATGTTCTTTATCTTCGCCAAGATCGAACCCTTCCTGAAGGAGCTGCGCGAGAAAATGCAGAACCCAAAGATGTTTGGCAACGTGGAAAAGCTGATCATGACCTCGCAAGGGGGGCCAGAGCGATTGAAACAAACCCAGCAAACGATTGCTGCGATTCGCAAGGCCGCAAAGGCCGCCTAGGAATCGAAATTGTGATGGGGCGGCTGCGTTTGCCGCGGCCGCCCTGGTTTCTCTGCTAGGAAATGTATTCCCGGATGTACTCATCGCGCGACGCAGCCAGTTCATGCACATCGCCGTCGAAGATGATCTTGCCATCCCTCAGAATAAGGAAACCCATGGGGACCTCTCCCCGCATGCCCGGCGGCAGCGGCTGCATCTGATTGGTCTTGCGGTCGAAATAATTTGCCGCCATGATGAAGGCGTCTTGCAGCCGGTGAGTGACCAGCAGCGAACTGGTCTTATAGACGTCCCGCTGCTTCACGATCAATTGAACAATCGTCGTGGAAGTGACCGGATCCAATCCTCCGGTCGGGGAATCGTAAAGCAGTATCTCCGGATGGGTAATAATGGCGCGGGCAATGGCGACGCGCCGCCGCATGCCTCCCGACAGCTCAGAGGGAAACATGTCCACCGTCTTCTCCAGTTCCACGAAACTCAATGACTCGCGGACCGGTTTCTCAACCTCTTCTTCTGTAACGTCACCTTCCTCGAGCAACCGGAAGGCAACATTTTCCCGCACGGTGAGCGAATCGAACAGCGCGCTCTCCTGAAAAACCATGCCGATCTTACGCCGCAGATCGAACAGATCCTCTTCCCTCATCTGGGTCACATCTTCGCCCAGTACGTGAATGTGCCCGGCATCGGGTTTCATCAGTCCCAGGGCGAGCTTGAGAATCGTGCTTTTTCCCGAGCCCGCGACACCGAAGATCGCTTTGGTCTCACCTTTGGACAGCCGAAAAGAAATTCCATCCAGAACGGTCCTGCCCTCGAAAGCGATGGAAACCCCGTCAAAGGCAATGACTGGCGACTGGGAGCTTTCCGTCGAGGTGTGGCGCTCGTCAAATGTGAGCGGAGGTGCGGCCATGAGGTCAGCGATAGGAAAAAAGCGCCATCAACAACTTGGTGGCCAGCAAGTCCACCAGCAGGATCAGCACCGACGACGCCACCACTGCCTGCGTCGTGGCCCGGCCCACACCTTGTGTCCCACCTCGAGCCGTGACTCCGTAGTAGCACCCTACCGTGGCAATAATGAAGCCAAACAGCACCGGTTTCACTAGGCCCATCAGCACATCCTGGAACATCAGAATCTGGTAGGCGCTGTTCCAGTATTGCCGCCAGTCGACTCGAAACAACAAGGTGGAAATCAGCGATCCGCCGAACAATCCCAACAGGTCCGAGATGATCGTCAGGAAGAACAACATGACCACGGTGGAGACTACCCGCGGAGTCACCAACTTCTTCATCGGGTCGGTGCCTAGCGCGCGCATGGCATCGATCTGTTCCGTCACCACCATGGAACCCAGTTCGCTGGCCATGCCGGAAGAGTTTCGGCCCGCGACCATCAGCCCGGTGATGATGGGACCCAGCTCGCGCACCATGCCTACCGATACAAGCTGCCCGATCAACGAAAGCGAACCAAACCTTTGCAGCGTATTGGCGCTATTCAACGCCAGCTCCGCGCCGATCGACAGCCCAGTCAGCACCACGATGGGCAGAGATCCAACGCCAATCAGGTCGGCTTGCTGCATGGTGTCAGCAAAGTAGCGGGGATAGCGAAAAAGATTGGCCACTGACCGGCTGGCTAGCAGGGAATAATCCTGGATCGCCTCCAGCTTGTCTTTGGCGAAGTCTTGAGGGGATGTCAGTTCCATTGCGTCGTCTCGGAATCGCTCACGGCACTATAGCAGAGAAAGAGGCCCGCTTTCAGCCCACTTGGCGCTGGCTGGGTCGCGGAGAAACCGGCAACCGGCCATCCGACGCTGGCTTTCGGCTATTCCTTTGTTTTTCGCTTAATTTCGATGTTGAGCCGCTTGATCTTCTGATTGAGCGTCGAGAGGGGCACATGAAAGCGCTCCGCGGCATCGGTCTGGTTCCAATTGCATTTTTCCAGCATGTCGATGATGACCCGCCGTTCGCCATCTTCCATGATGTCGAACAGCGAAGCGTCCGAGCGGTGTTCCACGGCAGGGAAGGCCGCGGTCCGGCCCACGATCTGGTCGGGAAGAAGTTCCGGGCCGATCTCCTCCTGCGTGGAAAGCACGACGGCGCGCTCGATCACATTCTCCAGTTCACGCACGTTACCCGGCCAGGAATAGGCCATTAGCGGCCTGAGAGTTTCCGTCGTGATGCGCCGCAGGGAGATCGCATTCTCCTTGGAGTAACGGTCGAGGAAGAAGCTGGCCAGCCGCGGAATGTCTTCGCGGCGCTGGCGCAAAGGCGGCAGATCAATGGTGATCACGTTGAGACGGTAAAAGAGATCTTCCCGGAACTTGCCCTCGCGCACTTGCTGTTGCAGATCGACGTTGGTGGCGGCGATGATGCGCACGTCCACTTGAATCTCGTGGACTCCGCCCAGATGCATAAACTTCCGGTCCTGTAGAACGCGCAGAATCTTGCTCTGCATGTCCAGGTTCATGGTGCCGATTTCATCGAGAAACAGCGTGCCCCGGTCAGCAACCTCAAACAAACCCTTCTTGGATGCGATCGCGCTGGTGAATGCCCCCTTCACGTGCCCGAAAAGTGTCGATTCCAAAAGATCCGGCGGCACCGAGCCAGTATTGACGGGAACGAAGGAATGGTCCCGTCGCGGAGAATTCAAATGAATGGCTTTTGCGATGAGTTCCTTACCCGTACCGCTCTCGCCCTGTAAAAGCACGGTAGAACGGCTGGCCGCGACCTGACCCACCAGATCAAAAATCTTCAGCATGGGCTCGCTCTTGCCAACGATATTCTCAAAGTTGTAGCGCTGCTTGAGGGCGCGCTTGAGTTGAACGTTTTCTTCCTCGGCCCGGTGGCGGGCAATGGCCGCGCGCACATCAGCGAGTAGCTTTTCGTTGTCCCAGGGCTTCTGGATGAAATTCGCCGCGCCCACCTGCATCGCCTTAACCGCGTTCTCCACCGTGCCATAGGCGGTGATCATGATGATGGAAAGCTGCGGATCCTGGGCGTGAATTTCGGCTAGCAGTTCCATACCATTGCGGTCGGGCAACGCCAGGTCGAGCAGCACCAGGTCAAAATTGTGCTCGCCGATTCGCGCCAATCCCAACTCGCCGCTGTCGGCCGACTCGACGGCGTAACCTTCCATTTCCAGCAGTGTCTCCAGCGATTCGCGGATGGCGGCCTCGTCGTCAATGATCAACACTGAGCCCATCGACGAGTGGGTGTCGTTCATGGGGCGCGAGATGACGGCGGCTTCAGACACTGACTGCCTTCCGGGTCAGCGGGAAATCCAGATAGAATCGCGTGCCCTCGCCGGGGCGGCTTTCTACCCGAATCTTTCCCGCGTGCTCTTGTATGATTCCGTAACTCACCGACAAACCCAGCCCTGTGCCCCGTGGCTGGCCTTCGCGCGACGCCTTGGTGGTGAAGAAGGGATCGTAAATGCGTTGGATGTGCTCTTGCGCGATTCCTGACCCGGTGTCCGATACCACGACGCTGACGCCTTCGCCGTTGGAAGTGGCAATCCGCAGCGTGCCGCCGTTTGACATCGCGTCCTTGGCATTCAGGAACAGATTCAAAAAGACCTGCTGCAGCCGCCCGGCGTTGCCGCTGATCGACGGAAGATGCTCTGCTAATTCATTTTGTACCTGGATCTTCGAGGTCCTGAACTGGTGTTCCAGCAACGCCAGCGTGTCGTGGATAATCCGATTCACATCGACCTCGGTGAACTCAGTGCCGCTGGTGCGCGAGAAGTTCAAGAGGTTGTTGACGATCTCCGAGGCCCGGAAGGTCTGCTTGGTGATCTTCTCCAGCAGCGCGCCCCGTTGCGGGTCGCCTTGCAGTTGTTTCGACAGCATTTGGGCGTATGAGGAGATGACCGCCAGCGGCGTGTTCACTTCGTGGGCCACACCCGCGGCCAGCAGTCCGATGGACGAAAGCTTATCGGCTTGCGAGAGCTGGGCCTCGAGTTCGACCCGCTCGGTAATGTCATCCATGATGATCAGCCGCCCGATGACGTTGAACTTGCGCGTGACCAGAGGCGCAATCGCGACGTTGACGATCCGGCTCTCACCCGTCGGCGTATTCAGCCGGAACTTGTAAAGGTTATGGATGCCCTGGTTCTGCCGCACCCGGTAGAACTCTTCGACGAAAGCTGCCGGCAATATCTCGCTCAAGGGGCGCGCCAAGACCTGCCAGCGTGGCAGCGCATACATCACTTCCATTTGCGAGTTCCAGGACTCAATGCGGTCAGCTAAATCCACCGCCAGTACGCCCACATTGATGGACTCGACAATGTTCTCGTTAAAGTCTTTCAGGCGCTCGTATTCGGCGACCTTCTGCTCCAACGAAGCATACAGCCGGGCGTTCTGGATGGCGATTCCCAAATATCCCGCTAGGGTCTCCAGCAGTTCCACATCTTCACTCGAGAGGAAGTCGCCTTCCACGGTTTTTCCTAGGCCCAGGACCGCGACTGTTTGCTTCTGGGCGTGGCAAGGGATGTAGTAGTTCAAATCCAGCCGCGCGATGGTCTGCTGCGCGCTCGGCGTTTCGCGTGGCACCTGGTGGGTGTTGTCGAAGAAGATATGCCCCGCGCCGATTTCCGGCCGCGGAGCGGCCAGAAAGCTCAGATCCAACCCGCTGGTCTGAGTCATGCCGAATGATTTCGAGAGCAGAAAACGTACCGGCCCGTCTCCCCCGGAGAGAAAAACAGCCATGCGGTCCACCAGCAGCGTCCGCGACAGGCGGTCGACCACCGAACTCAACATCTCGTCGAGGTCGGTTTCCGCGCTCAGTTCGCGGCCAAATTCGATCAGCGTCTTGCGGTAGTCATAGCGCGTGCGATAGAAAAACTGATCAATGCGCTCCTGGATCCACTTGCGCACTGGATCGAACACCAGCGCTGTGACCACAATCGCCAGCACCAGACCGATGGGGCCGGAACTGGGTACCCGGGCGTGTACTACTTCCGCCACCGCTGCCACCACCGCGAAATACGCACCGATAATGGCCGCTGCCGACAGCGTGTACACCATGCCGCGCTTGAAGATCAGGTCCACGTCCATCAGCCGGTAACGGAAGATGGCGTATCCGAACGTCAGCGGAAGGAGTCCGAGCGACAGGACGGAAACCTTCATGGTGTTTTCCGGCAGCGTGCCCGCCAGATAGGGGATCACGTAGAACAACGTGAACGGGGTGATCGCCAGAATCGTTCCCCGGGTGATCCATTTCAGTTGCTGACGAAGAATCGGTGTGCCAGCCCTGCGGTAGGTGTTGACCAGTACCACCGCCGCGGCGATGAAAAACACCGCCAAATAAGCCATTTGCAGACGATCCAGGTTCCAGCGCAAAACCTCGCTGGCTCGCAACAGTTGCAGCGATGCGACATGCACGCCCAACAACAGCGTCCCGGGCAGGTAAATCGCGGGGATTACCCAGCGATGCTCGCGCACGAATTGGCGTCGTTCCGGAAAAGTCAGAACAAAATGCAGGAATAGGGCCGGCTGTAACATCCAGGCGACCACATTTCCCCAATAAATTGTCCAGTCGAACTGGTTGAGCTTCCCGCTGTAGTGGAAGGTGTAGAAAATGAACGAAACCAGGCAGAAAATATAAAAGTGTGTCGAACCCAGCGCCGTCCACCGCCGCAATAACACGTAAAGTCCAACTCCAAGGTAGATCAGGCCAATTAATCTCAGCCAGTTGTATTGCGAGCGCTCGGCGGGGACTGGAATCAGTACGACGTCAACCGGAACCGCCTGCCGAACCAGCGAATACGTGGTCTTGGACCAGGCGCCGACACGGAACAGTTGATGGCTGAGGGCTGCGGTGGTGGTCGCGGGGTGTTGGTCGATCGCCGTCAGTTGATCGCCGACTTTGATTCCCGCCCGGGTTCCCGGCCCACCCTCATCCACTCGGGCTGCCGCCAGGCTTCCGCCCTGCTCTACCCACCAAACGCCGTCCGTCGGCAACTGGAACGAGCGTTCCGCCTGGAAGTTGTACCCTGCGTAAATGATGGCCGCCGTGGTCAACAGAGCCAGCAGGATCACGGTGGAGCGGACTTGAAAGTCCCGGTTCATGGACGGCGACGGCACCAGCCGCGGGCTGGAGGGTTCCTGCCCCACTCTTTGCACGTTCGCTGCCATGACCACAGCCATAAGAGAGCCAGTAAGTGGCTTGGAAACATCTAGTTCCAATATTATAGGGGCAATCCCATGGTAAAGATATGTTTTTTGGAAACCGTGTTGTGATATTTGGTAACTGTTTGATTTAAGTGTCGGTTAGCGCTCTTGTTTCCCACATCCCCACAATGGGCGAATCCAGTAGAATCATGTTTCTGCTATGAGCTCCAGCGAAGAAGTCATTCAGCGCGAACGCCAGTTTCTACTCCAGACCTACAGTCGATACCCGCTCGTAATCGCCCGCGGCAAGGGTGTTTTCCTTTTCGATCTTGACGGCAAACGCTACTTGGATTTCGTCGCCGGTCTGGGCGTAAACGCTCTGGGCCACGCACACCCGAGAATCGTGAAGACCATCCGCGAGCAGTCGGCGCTCGCCATCCACTTATCGAATCTCTACTACAACGAATACCAGGGGCTGCTCGCCGAGAAGTTGTGCCGCCTCTCGGGCTTGCAGCGCGCTTTCTTTTCCAATAGCGGAACCGAGGCGATTGAAGGTTCCATTAAGCTGGCGCGGCTGGCGGGGCATCGCGCCGGAGGCGAAGCGAAAAGCCGTCTGGTGGCGTTGCAGGGTTCTTATCACGGCCGCACCTTCGGCTCCATGTCGCTTACTGGGCAGGACAAATACCGCAAAGGTTTTGAACCCCTGCTCGAAGAAGTGAAATTCGTCGCCCGCAACGATGCTGAAGCTCTTCGGGCGGCGGTCGATGACAACACCTGCGCCATCGTGCTGGAGCCGATTTTCGGGGAAGGCGGTATCCACGAATGCTCGGTGGAATTCTTGCAGGAATGCCGGCGATTGGCCGACCATCATCGCGCTGCTCTGATCTTCGATGAGATCCAATGCGGTTTGGGACGCATGGGTACGATGTTTGCTTTCCAAAGCTTTGGCGTGACCCCTGACATCGTGGCCATTGCCAAACCCATCGCCGCCGGCCTGCCGTTAGGGGCGTTCCTGGCGAAGGAAGAATTCGCCTCCGCGATTGCGGTTGGGCAACACGGAACCACCTTCGGCGGCGGTCCTCTGGCTTGTCGCGTAGCGCTCGAATACCTCGCGGTTCTGGAAGAGGACAAGCTGCTGGAAAACGTCGCGCGCGTCGGCGCTTACTTGCAGCAGCAATTGACACTGCTAACCGAGCGCTACGCCGCTGCCCAGGAAGCGCGGGGCCGGGGTCTGATTCAGGGCTTGCAGCTTGATGTCCCTGCGCGTCCCATCGTGGAGCAAGCCCTCAGTGAGGGCGTGCTCTTCAACAGCACGCAGGACACGGTGGTGCGTTTCCTCCCGCCGTTTCTCCTCCAGGAGAAGCATGTCGACAAAGGCATTCGCGTGCTCAAGAAATTTCTGGGCAAGAAGCGTCGCAAGGCCTAGCAGTCTCCCCACATTCTCTAATGACAATCACTGTGAACCTCACACCTCACCAAAGCAACATTCCCATCGAAGATCTGCGAATGAATCTCGATGGGCTGAGCTGTCGCTATCAACGCGCCGGCTCGGGGCCGGCGCTGCTGCTGGTACACGGTCTTCTGGGATATTCATTCTCGTGGCGTTACACGATTCCCGCCCTCGCCCATCAAGCCACGGTTTACGCGCTTGACCTGCCGGGCACAGGTTTTTCAGATCGCTCGGCTGATATGGACTGCGGTCAGACCGCAAGCGCGAAACGGTTGTTGGGTTTCATGGACCAGGCGGGTATCGCATCCTGCGATCTGTTGGGAACCTCTCACGGCGGGGCGCTGGCGATGATGGCAGCTACACTGGCACCGCAGCGTGTGCGGCGATTGATCCTGGTTGCGCCCGCCAACCCCTGGTCCACCTACGCCCGCTTCCTGATTCCTTTCCTCAGCAGCCCCGTGGTCGCGCCGGTCTTCCTGCAATTGGCCCCCCGGCTGCGCGTTGTTCAGGAGTTCTACTTCCACCGGCTGTTTGGAGACACCCGGCGTATCCGGCCGGGAACCCAGGAGGGCTACGCCGCACCCTTGCGTACTCCCGGATCGTTCGAGTACGGCCTGAGCGTGCTTCGCACCTGGAAGCAAGACATGAGGGAACTCCAAGCCGTGATCCCCCGCATTGCCCACATTCCTACGCTGCTCATCTGGGGCGACCGCGATGCCGCCGTCGAGCCCGCCTCCGCCTATCGGTTGCAGGCGCAATTTCAAAGTTGCCGCCTGATGATGCTGGAGGGCGTCGGCCACCTGCCCTACGAAGAAGTACCGGAAGAGTTTAATCGGGCCGTGGCGATGTTCTTGTCCTAGCGATTAGAGAAGAGAGACGTGCGAAAGGCAATTGATGCTCCCCCTGCCCAGTGCTAACCTCGACACAGAAACTCCAGATGCCTGCTTCCGCGAAGTCGCTCACTACCCCTGAACGCCGGCCTTTGGCTCGTGCCTTGCACCTCGACGTTCCCGAGGTCTGGGTACGCTTCTTGCTAGCCATCGTCGGACTGGTTCTGGCTTTCGCGGCTGCACTCTTTTCTACCGTAGCCCGCGAAGCGGGCAGCCTGTGGGGCACGCTGGTGCTTGCTTCCACAGCACTGCTGCTGGCTGTAGTCGTGGGGCTCACCACTGTGCCCTATCTCGCTCGGCGGGTTGTCGTCTCCCGTTTACGGGACGCCTTCGACTACGATGTGACGCGCATTGGCGTAGCCTACGTCGTCACCGTGCTGCTGATCGGAATCGCTGCCCTCAACACCGGAAACAATCTGCTCTACATCATCGTGGCGGCAATGCTTGCAGCAATTCTGGTGTCCGGGATCGCTTCGGCGGTAGTTTTGCGGGATCTTGAACTGGACATCCATCTCCCTGAACACGTGTTCGCCGGTCGTTCGGCGCTCGGCCGAATCGTGTTGCGCAATCCCCGCCGTTGGCTGCCGTCATTTTCCGTGAACGTGGTCGCCATAAAGAAACCAAGCCCGAGGCGTTGGCGGTGGGTGCCGGCGACTTTCACCTTCCCGCCGAAACGCGCCCCCGGTGAGCAATGGGTCAACTTGCCCGACCGCAAGCTGCGTCGCGTGGAAGAGGCCAAGACTGCCCCCGGCATTTTTGAAGGCTCGGCTTACTTCCCCTACATCCCGTCGGGGAGCGAACTTAAGGCCGACCTGTCACTGCGTTTCCCTAGCCGCGGACTCTACCAGCAGGCAGCCTTTGGCCTGGCAACCCGTTTTCCCTTCGCTTTTCTGGTCAAGACCCGCCGCATTCCCCTTGCCCGCGAAATCATCGTCTATCCGCCGGTGGAACCCGCGGACGAATTCTTTGAAGTGCTCCCCCTGATCACCGGGGAGTTCGCCACTTTCACGCGCGGCCGCGGATCTGATCTCTACCGCATCCGCGAATACGCGCCCGAAGACTCGGCGCGGCACGTGGACTGGAAAGCCACCGCCAAGTCAGGTTCGCTCAAGGTGCGGGAATTCAGCCGCGAAGACGAGCGCAAGCTGCGCATCGTCTTCGACAATCCTGCGGATGGAGTGCTTTCCGAGAGTAGCTACGAAGAGGCCATCGCGCTCGCGGCCTCGCTCAGCTGGCATTTCGCCGCGGAGAACACCGAATTGTCGTTTGTCGCCCAGGGCTATGACGGGACCCCCGACCTTTATCGTTTCCTCGCCTATCTCGCCACCATCAACCCACAGTCCTCGCCGTCCGTGGTCGAAAGCCTTCAGCCCTCCGACGACTACAACATCATCTTCACCGCTCAACCCCGTGGCGGCATTCCCACCGCGCTCTGGGCCTGTTCGTATTTCGTGTTCATGCGCTAAGGGCGTAGCCCTCGGTCCCTGAATCCAGAGCCGAATTCATTTGCGCGCCCGTCAGATCTTAGGTGCGATGAGACGCCAGCCTAGATGCCGTAGTTGACGGCCCGGAGCGCGTCTTTGTAGGCGTCGCGCGCTTCCGTAGCTTTAGTGTGAGAGTCGTGCTCTTTGAAGTAGGCGGCATCCCAATGTTCCATGGCGATCATCGAATGGTCGGGAGTGGCTAAGGCTTCCTCAGCGCGAATGGCGTCAACCCATTCATCGACGGCCTTCTTATAGGCCAGGCGCAATGGATCCAGATTCACTTCGCTCATAGCTCTGCAGATTAACGCCGTCCCCTAGCCTGGTCAATCGGATGGGCTGAATTTAACCGAAAATTAATGCAGAGGAACAGGGTTGACTTCTGGCCAGATAGCTTGAGTTAGCGCCAAGAAGCGGGTCCTCAGAGCACGCAGTTCTTGCCCCACGCCAGGCCCGGATTGGACCCCGTCGGTCTTTTCTCCTGGTGAATACTTGGTTTTCCCTCTTTCCTGGAGGCACATTTCGGCATATACTCGCGCCGATTAGCGATTCGCGCACGACAGGAGGCGGACGAGTGAATATTTCTGATTTGATCAGCAACCAGGACACCTACGGAGTTGAGGCCAATCAAACCGTACTCGAGGTCGTGAAGGCCATGGTGGGCCGCAACATTGGCGCCGTGCCGGTGCTGCACGACGGGCGATTGGTGGGTATCTTCTCCGAACGCGACCTGATGAGCCGTGTGGTGGCCGAAGGCCGCGATCCTCAAACCACCCAGGTTGAGCAGGTCATGACCCCGGATCCTCTCACCGTAACCCCCACCGAGAGCGCGGAAAACTGCATGCTTTTGATGCGCCGTCACGGGTTCCGCCATTTGCCCATTTGTGAAGGGCAGCGTGTGGTCGCGGTGGTCTCCCTGCGAGACATCCTGCTTCATGATCTGACGGAGAAAGACCATGAGGTTCGCATGATGCGGGCCTATATTCAGGCATCTCCCGAGATGTAAGTTCCTCAGTCTCAGTCCTCTCCCTGGTCGGGCAACGCGGCTGGTAACCCGGTGAGTAACCGTTACCTTCGCGTTACTTTGGTACATTGACCATTGAGATACACCTGCTAACTTTAGTGTGAGCAGGAGGCATTTCGAGCTCCCGTTCGGAGACAATTCGGCCCCATTTTGAATGCCAAAGTCCAGACCGCGCTATGGCTTTCCCACCCGGCCTTGGAACTCCTGCTGGCCGGGGCGATGCTTTGGCGCAACCTCCATCGCAAGTTCCCCGTCTTCTTTACCTACATCATTTTTCAGATAGTGAATTTCGCAGTTCTATTTCCCATCCAGCGGTACTGCAATTACGATGTCTATTTCTACGGCTATTGGATTGGCGCGATCATCAGCCTGGCCATCGGATTCAAGGTCATTCACGAAATCTTCCTGGACGTTTTTCGCCCTTACCACACGCTCCGTGACTTGGGCACCGTATTGTTTAAATGGGCTGCATTGGTCATGTTCTTTGTAGCCTTAGTGGTGGCCGCTGCCAGTCCCGCTGGGCAATCGCCCATCGTCCAGGCGGTTGTGACGGTGCAACGCTGCGTGCGCGTCATCCAGTGCGGTTTGATTCTCTTCCTTCTGGTGTTCTCGAAGTATTTGGGAGTTTCCTGGCGGCAGCAAAGCTTCGGAATTGCTTTGGGGTTCGGCGGCTTCGCCAGCGTCGAACTGGCGGGGAACGCTCTTTATTCCGGGGGGCAGATTAATAGCTCGACTGCGGCTTTTCTCAACACCGCTGCCTACTGCTGCGCGATTGTGGCCTGGCTGGGTTACGCGCTATTCAAGTCCGCGTCCCGGGAATCAGCTACGAATCTTCTAATGTCCCAACGCTGGGAGCAGAGTCTTGGCGACCTGCAACGGCCGGCGACTGGCGATTCGCTGATTCCGATGTTTGAAGGAATGGTGGACCGGGCTTTCTCCCGCACCGAAGGAGATCGCCCGCCCGTGTCCGCCAAAGAGTTGCTCTCGGAGCTCTCTTCCGCGCACAAAACCCCATCTTCGATTCCTCCGCCTGATTTACCGCCACGCAAGTGATTCAGCACCTTCGTCTCAATTTGTACACGGAGCGGAAGCTGACCTGCGGTTACATCTGCTCTCTGAAAATCAATCTCAGTGTGGTGTATCTCTCTACAGAATCAATACGAAGCGACGAGACTGGAGTCCACTTCGACCTTCTCGGTTGGAGCAGAGTCTCGCTGAAGTCTAGAGGAATGATCTCCTCAGCCTGTAGTTGCAACCAGAAAATGTCGTATTAACTGCAACGAGACTCTGTCACCCCCGTTGTCGTTTAAGTAACAGCCGCCAAAGCGGGGCGGCCGGAGAGATTGTAGATGCGCGGCGTCGGAG
>JBKQLO010000043.1:0-58423 GCA_052147055.1 Terriglobales bacterium | reverse complement strand
TCATGGGCAGCAGGCCTCCAAAGGGAATGGTGAAAAGCGGCATCGAGAACTCTGGCCTGCTTATAACGTGAACGCTGCACCGCCGCAAGCATCAACTGAGGGACTTTTTCAACAGACACGCCTGTTTTCGTCAGTTTGGAGTAATACGGGAAGAGCCTTTGAGCAAAGAAATGCGTGATGGGAACGCGAAGTCAAAACCCTAATTCAATCGTTTCCAGTCGGAAAAGTAGGCACCATCCACGAGGTACATTACGACCTCGGGGCTATTGCGGGAGAGCATCGTGTGGCCTTTCACAATTCCCTGAAAAGTTTCCTGGATGAAGTAGTACGTCTTGCCGGCTTCGAGATCCATATCGAATCCGTTCGCGTTTTCAGACTGCGAAATGAGGGAATATTTTCCGGGATCGACATAGGCGATGCTGTAGGTGCCCATCTTGTTTACGGCGATGACCTTGCCATTGGCATGCAGCTTGAACTGGTTTCCCCACCCGGTGTTGCGCGCGGCCAGTGGGGGACAGACAACGACAATGGTTGCCTTGTCTGGCTTCACCTCAGGCAATGGATGAGTCGTCCTGTCCAGCTTCATCGACTCCCTGGACTTCAAATCCGGGACACGGCTTTTGTCAATGTCGCCGTCCTTGTCGATGATCGGTTCGCCCTTTTCGAAATAATTCGCAATCGTCACGCGTTCACCAAGCAGACTTTGGGTTTTGGCGGTTGCCTTTTCGCATATGGCTCCCGGCAGCACTAATAGCGCCTTCTCCGAATGATCCCCTTGGCTGTACTCCAGGTAAAGCCAGCGATCATGCACACGAATGCGCCCAACCAACGCGCCCGCGAGCGGACTCAGTGCTGTAACCGCCACGGACTTCGCACCCGCGTTCATATGGGCATCGGAATCGAAGACAATTTTTGTGATGTCGGAGTATGGAACGGCGAAGTTATCGCCCGCCTCACTCCGAAACGTCAGTTTTCGAGCGTCATCCTCGAAGCTGAGAACGCCGATCTTATCCACCAGTTCCCGCTTTTCCGCGCTCTTGTGGCGACGAATTTTGATGTCCTCAAACTTAATAGTTTCCGAAAAGAGGAATGAGATGCCGATGAACAAGAAAATGGCGAGGTGCGCCGGTTTTTTCATGTGCCGCCCTCTTTGCGGTCTAACTCGGAATTTCCTTTTTAAAGCCGAAAAACAGCACCATAGTACACCTTTGGGACTTGGCAGACTGACGAAAAACCTCGATTACACTCGTTGACCCCGGTCGTGAGTGTTAACGCCGCTTGCATCGACTGTTCCTCATCCGGCGACAGGTATTGGCAGCGTCCATGACTTTCGTAATCCTCGCCGCAATTCAGACTCGGGCTACACTAAAATTCAAGATCCCGCTTCATTCTGGAGTACGCAATGGGCGTTCGCTTTATGCTCTTTCTGTTGGTGCTGCTGACCATAGTGGCTAGTGCGTCGCCCGCGCAGGATTCGGACGCTTCCTTCCAGGTGCGCAAAGTCGTATATAAGGTGAGTCCCGTCTATCCTGATCTGGCCAAGCGGAATCGAATTTCCGGGGTAGTGAAGCTCCGCGCAACCATCGCTCCTAACGGTTCAGTCAGCGCAGTCGAGCCGGCGGGCGGAAACCCAGTGTTGCTTAAGGCGGCTCAAGACGCTGTTGGGAACTGGAAGTTCGCCCCTGGTCCGGATGAGACCCATGAACTGGTTGAGCTCCGCTTCGAGCCGCATTGATGGCCACCGACGAACCCCATACTTTATTTAGAATGCAGGCGCCGCCGTTCAGTGACGGTGGTACCCGCCGCCGGTTGTGAAATGATTTATAATCGGGTTAGTTTTTCTCCCCCCTTCATAGTGGATCCATAGTGTGTCCATGGACAATGCCCCTGGGGTTTTGATCGCAAGCCAGAGAGTTCAACGCGCAGCGCCCGTACCTCGTCTCAGGCTGCTGACCGAACTGGAACCTCGCCATCGTGTGTTCTTCCACAATCTGGCGGACCTGCTGCTGTCGCGGCGCGTCCCGCAGATCCCCGTCACCTCACGGCCTGCACCTTTCTGGAACGACGTCTTCGTTCCTTCCGGCGCCCCCTGGTCCGCGTTTCTGGAGTCAATGCTATGGCATTTGATGCTGCTGATTTTGTGCGTGTGGGGCCAATCCAGAGTATGGGAGCCGGTAAAACTTTTCCCGCAGCGCGATGCGGTGCACAAGTCGATCATGTACTACCCACTTAAAGAGGCCTTTCCAGCAGCTGAGGGCAGAGCGCCAAGCGTTCCGGCGCGGTCGCGAGCGAAGCATGCATCGGCGCATCAACCGGCACATCAACCGGCGATGCCAGTGACGCCGGAGCGAAGACCGGGCCTCGTCACACCACCAGACATCAAGCAGGCCACGGCCAGGCTGCCGAATTTCCTAGGCTCCCATACGGTTACACCCATGGTGCCGTTTTCAGCCACCGCGGGACCGCGGCGGAACGCGCTGACAGGACCGTCGGTGGTGGTAGCGCCGCCTCCCCAGGTTGACAAAGACGCTGACCATGCAGCAGCTCGCCGGCTGGCACTGCCGCAAGCTTCGGTAGTTGCTCCGGCGCCCGAGCTTGGTGGGCCTCCCGCAGGACGGGCTGTGAAAGCTCCGAATACGGGTGGCCTGCGAGTGGTGCCGCCTCCTCCATCGGTTCAAAGCGCAGGCAACTCGGCTGGGCGGTTGGGTAAGTTGTCCGGGGCGGGGCCAAATGTCGTACCCCCTCCCCCGTCGGTTCACGGCGCGCACAATGCTGCTGGTGTTGCACGATTGGGTTCGATGGCTGGCGCGGGTTCGCAAGTGGTGCCGCCTCCGCCTTCGGTTGCCGGAACCGGGCGCAGGGACTTGCTGTCCCCTGCGGGTTCACAAGTGGTACCGCCGCCGCCTTCAGTTCAGGGCGCAGGCGCCCCTGCTGGAAGTGCGAGGTTGGGCTCGCTTTCCGGTGCGGCTCCGCAAGTGGTGCCGCCGCCTCCTTTAGTTGCCGGAACCGGGCGCAGGGACTTGCTGTCCCCCACGGGTTCACAAGTGGTGCCGCCGCCGCCTTCAGTTGAGAGTGCGGCCCACACTGGCGCGAGGGGACGCTTACCCTCGTTGTCCGGAGATGGGTCGGGAGATGGCTCGCCGATCGTGACGCCTCCTTCACCAGTGGAGGGTGCGAACAACTCTGGCGCGAGAAAAATTTTAGAACCAATGGATCCCCTGCCGATGGACGCCGCTTCGGACCCACCGGCCAACAGCGAAACCCCACCCACTATCGAAGAGTTGCCTCTCGGTTTGCTGGGGGTGGTTTTTGCCGCGCCGGGCAGTTCCTTTTTTTCCAATTTCGAAGTCTTCGTCGCCAAGAGACGGGTCGGCAAGGACCAACTGCAACTCATAAAGCTGGTTTATGAATTTCTTCCCTATCAACGGCGGCTATCTGAATATGATCTCAACAACCTGCCGCCACGGGTAATCAAGCTGCGCGTAACACCAGATCCGAACTGCGACGAGTCCTTGGGGCAGATCATGCAGGTTCACATTGACCCGAGTCTTCCAGCCACAGAGTACCCAAAACTTCCAGCGGCGTTGCGTTCCTCCAACTTGAACGCAGTGCTGCCCTGTTATCGCACCACCGCAGACGATTTCCTGAAGGCGATGTCGCGAGGCCAGTGAGCTGACGCGGGAAGAATTCCGAAAAGTGCCAGCCCACATTTCGTTTTGGAAGTCCGGGTAAGTTGGTCGTATCATCGAGCCGATGCCAGCGTTCATTCAGATGCTAGCTCCAAGAGAGGAATATGTGCAGGCTCCGTTTACTTCTGGCTGTCGTCTGCTTTGCTGAATGCCTGCTGGCACAATCGCAACACGGGACCGGCTCGGCGAAGCTTGACGGGTCGTCGGTATGGCAGGTAACGCAGCAATTCCTCGGCGCAGCGCACGCCGCCTGCGACGGGTCGTCCCAGACCGGCGAGTGCTTTATCGGCCAGATGTCGAAAGCTGGCGCCCCCACCGCGACCGTAAGCTTTACGCGTGAACTGTACAAGGAGAGTCACGGCGAGTTCGGGATCATGACCGGCTTCCAAGACGAGGGGCCGGTTGCCTTCGCATGGATCACATATCCCTTGCGCGCCAACACTAACTATGGTCTGTTGCTGGTGAATGGACGGCCGGCGATCGTCAACGTCGAGGATCTGAAGTTGCTCGACACAAAAACCATGAAAAGAAGTTTCCAGTTTCAGGATCTAAAGAATCAGTTTCCGCAGGTCGATGTGTGGCCAGGGGATCGTGACGGCTTGACTTGGCCGGACGCGCAAGCGGGACCAAATGGCGGAATACAGTTCGTGGTCGCCTATCCGTTGCTTAATGGATGCCACGCCTGCGCCCGCGCTGGACTCGCCATATTCAATTGGAACTTCGATTCGCAAGGGAAGTTTCTTGGGACGACATTCCAGGGCATGACCCCACCGCCGTTACAGTAAGCATCCGTCCGCAGCCGGCGATGAGAGCCGTCCGGCGAAATGACCTTTGGGGGCGTTGCGTCTCCCGATATAACTGAGGCGCCGGCTTCGCCAAACTGCTGGATAGGCCAATGGGCACCTCCTATTGCTGCGAGATGGTGCTGCCAACCGTGGAGAACACATTATTCGCATTCCCGCCGATCAGACGGACGGTCCCAATCACGATCACCAGGATCACCGCGAGCATCACCGCATACTCGGCGATGTCCTGACCGTCGTCGCCTCGCCACAATCTTACCGCTAGATCTGTTGATTTCATGCTCCCTCCCAAGGTGCAGACGATGAAATGAGACCGGATTTTCTGAACTCGGAATATGACCAACTTCTGTGTGCATCCCTCGAGGTCGTGCCCAGCAGCCACTGGCTGCAGCCGCGCGATTTCACCGGCAACGTTCAGAACTTCCTGCCGATGAACGTTGCTACGCCAGGCAGGCGCATTATGCACCCTTGCCGCCTGTGGACGTATGAGGACAACAGCAGGAAAACCGGGTCGAAAGTAAATATTTTCCACTCGTGATCCGGGCTCAATGCGGGGGTGCTGAGGAGCCGCGGGTGCAGTTTGCGGCTTGCGGGTGGAAACTTTCCTGGACAGCCGGTAGTCTAATTCCATAGTACAGGTGCGCCTTTTTTCGAATGAAATTCTCAATACAGTTCTGCGCGGTCTTTATCTTTATCTTTCTCTTTGGTTTCCTTTTTTGTGCTGGGGCCCTGGCTGCCGAACCGCCTGTGCCGGCCTCTCCCGCCGCTGTTTCTTCGTCCCCTGTCCTTCCTGCCGAGTTTGCCGGCTGGCAGGTGAAAGGCGTTGTTACGAGGAGCGACGATCCCGCGTCCGCTGATGCGGTGAATGCGCCGGTGCTGAAAGAGTATGGCTTTGTGCGTTTGGAGAAGGCGGCCTACACTCGCGACGACGGCCGCAATCTGACGATCCGAGCCGCGGTGTTTGAAGATGCCAGCGGCGCTTACGGCGCCTTCACCTACTACTATTCTCCCGAGATGGAGGAGGAAACCATCGGCGGGCAGGCGGCTTTTCTGAATAACCGCGTGCTGTTCTATCAGGGGAATGTGCTGGTGGATGCGGTGTTCGACAGAATGAGCGTGATGTCGGCGTCGCAACTGCGGCAACTGGCCGGTCTGCTGCCGCAGGCGGTGGGCGGCAAGAACAACCCGCCGTCGCTGCCCGGGTATCTTCCGAAGCGGGCGTTTGAGAAGAATGTGGAGAAGCACACGACGAAGTACATTCTGGGTCCGGTCGCGCTTGATCGGGTCGGCTCGCCGCTGGCGACTGCGATGGTGGATTTCAAGTCGGGCGCGGAAGTAGTGATGGGGAAATATGCGGTGAACGCGGGCGAGTCCACCCTGATGCTGATTGAATATCCGACGCCGCAGATGGCCGCGGAACGGCTGCGCCAGATCGACGCCTCGCACCAACTCACGCAGCAGCAACCGGGGGTTGTGCCGATTCTCGATGTGGGCCCGTTTTTCGATACACGCACCGGACCGATCCTGGTGATCGCGGCCGGACCACTTTCAAAAAGCGAAGCGCGTGCGCTGATGTCGTCGATCAGCTACGAGGCCGATGTCACGTGGAACGAAAACACCTACGTGAGCAAGAAAGACAATCTGGCGAACTTTCTGTTCAACGCGATTATTCTTTGCGGAATTGTGGTCGGCCTGGCGCTGGTGGCCGGGATCGCGTTTGGGGGCTTGCGATTGCTCGTAAAACGGTTTTTCCCCGACTCCGTGTTCGATCGCCGGGAGGCGATGGAAATCATCTCGCTGCACCTGGAAGATACCCCCCGGCCGCTGCCTCGGGAGCGGTAAGTGACTCAATCGAATGTCGTTAGAGTCGAAAAGAAGGGTTTTCGCTCCATTTTGGGCCCGTTTGCTGACTTGTGGACTCGTCTTGTAAGTGATTGAAAATAAGACTATTTAATCCGAAAATTTTGCTTGACACTGCGCTTTTGAGGCTCATAAGATTCCCGCAGAAAGCTCTGATGGATGGAAACTTCCGTTGGAACTATTCTCCCTTGAAAGAAAAGGCCGCCCAAGTTGCCGGGTGGCCTTTTTGTTTGGAGGCAGAGTAGCAGTTTTCAGTTCCCAGTTTCCAGTTCTCAGTTCTCAGTCAGTTGGCAACGGGCCCGGCGTTCACTGAGAACTGGGAACCGCAATGCAACTGTTGAGTGCTTTCATCCGTATCCTACACAGAGCACAATTTGTTTAGCTTGGAGGGCAAGGGATGTTTTGCGATCAATGTGGTGCGCAGTTGCAAGCTGGTGATTCACGCTGCGGACGCTGCGGCAAAACCGTGCTGGGCCTCGTCGAGCTACGGCGTAGCCGGGTTCGCGAGCACGTCCGGTTGGTGGGCATTCTGTGGATGGCGTACTCGGCGTTGCACGTGGTTGCAGGAATGGTGGTGATCATTGTCGCGCAGACCATCTTCGGCCGCGTGATTCACATTCCCAACGGGCCGCCGCCTGAAGTCACCGTCTGGCTGCGGCCGCTAATCACCTTTGTCGGATGGTTGATCCTGGCGAAAGCGGCGGCCGGCTTCATCGCCGGTTGGGGCTTGCTGCAGCGGCAGGAGTGGG
Organism: Terriglobales bacterium; assembly: GCA_052147055.1. Lineage (GTDB taxonomy): Bacteria > Acidobacteriota > Terriglobia > Terriglobales > Acidobacteriaceae > JABCZH01. Next base: position 51,322 of record JBKQLO010000043.1, on the reverse strand, counting down.
CACGAATCGTTGCCCTGGTGGTGGGGTTCGTGGCGCTGTTGAATGTTCCGATCGGTACTGCGCTCGGCATCTACACGCTGTGGGTGCTGCTGCCCTCGCAGTCCGATGACGAGTACAAAGCGCTGGCGCAGGCCGCATAGCACGGGCGCGGATCGGGCCAAAACTGTTCAAAATTGAACAGACACAAAATTGATAGCGTTGTAAATTGTGTTCCTTCTTAGCCGAGCCGCAGTGGGTGCTGCCGGAGGTCGTCAGATGACGTGAAGCAGCATGCGGCCCACTGTTGTTCGTTTCATTGGTGGCGTGAGTGGCCCCACACACCTGCTAAAACCCACTTACGCCACCCCCCTCTTTTTGTGGTGTGGGGGTTTCTAACATTCGACCAAAGTGCATGTGGCTATCAGCAAAGATGTGCGAGCGCACGCTCGCCGCATGAAGGAACCTGCCATCTGATCTCCGTCTGATCCGCGAACGTTGTGGTAAACAGGGTGGAAAAGCGGTGGAAAAACCCACTTCGGGTGAGATTGACAATCGCTGTCCGAGGCGACATTATTTGCCTACGCAAGTTCCCTGGAAATTTGTTCCTCTGGCCCGGAGGATATCGATGGTCGAGTTTCTTCGCAAGATTTGCACCGACGATCAAGGACAGGATGTCGCTGAGTATGCGGTTATGCTCGCGGTAATTCTGGTGATCGTGATTGGCACTGTGCGTCTGATCGGGGGCAACGCCAACAACGCATTTTCCACCGTTGCCAGTACTCTAGGCTCCCAGTAGAACCAAATATGCTTCTTGGTCGTGGGCATGGGCACGCCTGCGAGTGGTGTGCAGTTGGCGGCATTCAGGCAAAGCACGCTCATTCTTTTTCTTCGTACTCATCGTTTTGCTGAGGGAACTCGGCACCCCAAATCTGCTTTCCCGGCTCCATGCACTCAGCCCCGATTTGCTTCTCCGAGGAGCCCTCGCGAGCCGCGATCCAAGTGACTCGGAATTGTGCTTGCGCATGGCGGTATTGAATTACAATCTCATCTCCAACTTTCATCTCGCCTCGATAACCACCCAACTGCACACCATGGCTGCTGACATCGAGAGTATGCGCGAGATGGCTCTCTTTACTGCCGGCGAACCAGAGTCGCACTGGTAAGACCGATTTGATTCTCTTCGACCGCCGTTTGCCTGCGCGAAATCGAGCCATGTTCCCTCCAACGTTCACTGTACCCGTCGTCGCCTACGTCGTCCTCATCCTCATCGTCATCTTCTCGGCTGCGCCATGGGGCATCTTACGAAAAGTGTTCAAGGTTGAACAGGCAGACCTTCAGCGCTTCGGATTCTTTCTTCTGCTTAGGAGGCTGCGGAAAAAGTCGTCGAGGGCGCGGCCCCGGCCTGCTTGCCATCGGTTTCGCCCCGTTTGTCGGACGCAGCACGGGGCTCGATCCCGAACCCGGAAGGTGGAGCAAATATTCGCACGAGCGACGATGTTCGGTTACGTGGCGCATACAATGACGCCATGAAAGACCTCAGGGATCGAGTGGGCCTTGTAACTGGCGGCAGTCGCGGAATTGGAGCCGCAGTCGCCATCGCACTGGCTAAGGCTGGCGCCGATGTCGCGGTTAACTACCATGAGCGTGCCGACGCTGCGAATGCAGTCTGTTCCGAAATCACCGGGATGGGACGGAGGGCAATCGCGATTCAGGCCGATGTGTCCGTCGCAGCCGAGGTGAGGCGTATGCTCGCAGAAATTGAGGCGCACCTTGGTGGCATCGACGTTCTCGTCAACAATGCGGGTATCGCTCATCCGCGCAAATTGGAGGAGATTGGAGAAGCGGAATGGGACGAAGTGCTCACCGTCAATCTAAAGTCAGTGTTCCTGGTAACGCAGGCTGTGGTGGGCGGTATGCGACAAAGAAAGTGGGGACGCATCATCAACCTGTCTTCAGTCGCTGCCCAGACGGGCGGGGCAGTGGGGGCGCACTACGCCGCGTCCAAGGCGGGGATCATAGGACTGACGCACTCCTGCGCTTCATCGCTCATTGGAGACGGAATCACCGTGAACACCATTGCTCCCGCGCTGATTGAGACCGATATGGTGACCAGCAACCCCAACGCAAACCCGAATCTTATTCCGATGGGGCATTTTGGCTCGGTGGACGACATCGCATCGGTTGCGGTGATGCTGGCGATGAATGACTACATGACCGGGCAGACAATCTCGGTCAATGGTGGCTGGTATATGAGCTAGTCCCACCAACTCCACCCCATGGTGGGACGGTCACGAATCTCGTCCTCGCCTCGGTTCTTCGTGTTCGGCTAAAGTATTAGGCGATGAAATTGACGTTCTGCGCCATGTTCTTGTTCTTCGCGATGAGTGCTTCTGCCCAAAACACAGGCGAGTTTGACAGCAAAGCGGCTCAGCGATTTGCGAATCTTGCCCTCGCCTGCGTACACAAGGAGTACCCGAATCACATTAGCCACACGTTGAATAGCGACGCAGATGCGGCCCCACCACGAAAATTGACGCCTGCCTTTTATGGCTGCTACGACTGGCATTCTTCTGTCCACGGGCATTGGCTCCTGGTTCGCTTGGTCAGGACTTTTCCGGACGCCGCGTTTGTTCAGGGTGCTCGCGAAGCACTGCGGCAGAGTCTCACGGCAGAAAACATCGCGCAGGAGGCTGCATATCTCCGAGGAGAAGGACGCGCCAGTTTTGAGCGCCCGTATGGGCTGGCATGGTTCCTTCAACTGGTTGCGGAATTACGCGAGTGGGACGATCCGCAGGCTAAAGAGATGGCAGCGAATCTGCATCCGCTTGAGAAAGTTGTGCTGGAACGGCTGAACAACTGGCTGCCGAAACTCTCCCACCCTGTGCGGATCGGCGAACACGACCAGACCGCTTTCGCTCTCGGCTTAATGCTGGACTATGCACGCGCCACAGGGGATGCGAAGTTTGCTGACCTGCTGGTATCGAAAGCCAGGCAGTTCTATCTCGGCGACAAAGAATGTCCATTGGCATATGAGCCCTCCGGCGAAGATTTTCTTTCGCCATGTCTCGGCGAAGCAGGCGTTATGCGGCGTGTGCTGGCAAGCGGCGAGTTTGCGCGCTGGCTCCGAACCTTTCTGCCACAGATTTCGCCGGCGAGAAAAGGCGCTTGGTTAGAGCCCGTGGTGTCGCCTGATCCGAGTGATCCCAAGTTGGCACATTTGGACGGGCTCAACCTGAGTCGCGCATGGATGTTGGAAGGTATCGCTGCGGGTCTGCCGAAAGGCGATAAGCGCCTTCCGATGATCCGGGCGGCAGCCGAGGAGCATAGACATGCAGGACTGGAAGCCGTGACTGGCAAGCATTACGAAGGCGGCCACTGGCTGGGGAGCTTTGCCGTTTACCTCGTCACAAGACGGGGCATTTCGCAAAACTAATGTCCCGACATCAAAACCGTGCGTGCGGATGTCACCACCGCCATGAAGCAGCTTGAAGCTCAGATCGCTGGTACCGCAGTTGTACAGCACAAACCAGCAAGCGGTTTGGTAAACTAAAGAAAGCAAACCCGAAGCCGACGTAGCTCAGTTGGTAGAGCAGCCGATTCGTAATCGGCAGGTCATCAGTTCAAGTCTGATCGTCGGCTCCACTCTTTCAATCACTTACCACCTTTTTTACTGCGCCCTCAATTCGTTGTGCCGTGGTTTGTGACGCAGATTTCTTTGCTCGATGGCGTCAACAATATTTCTTTGGACGGAAAGTTCCGATCAACATTGCAAATGCTCCGAGGTCTCGCGGCACGCTGATTCATTCTTTCCGATCACATCAGCCGGCCTGGCACTTGGTAGGTGCGATCTTTTTTCAGCGGGCTCGTTTCGCAACCTATGCCAGGGTCCATCGTCCGAGCTTGGTACGCGAGGCCGTGCAAAAATGACCATGCCGCAGTAATAAGGATGGTTCACAAACGGGACATAAGTCCAAAATAGGACACCACAAAGTACTTGAGTAACTTGTAGTCACACCTTCGCTAAAGCATGATCCCAACTGACGAGATCGGGAGAAATCCTCCCGTCGGTCGGGGGGAATTGTGAAACGTGCAACGGTGGCGGTGTTACTTTCGGGACTGATCGCTCTTCTTACTCTGGGTTTGTCGGGTTGCGGCAGCGGCTCTTCGGCGCCACAGGCCATCGGGGTTAGGTTAGCGCCCAGCGGTACAAAGAGCATCGATCAAGCGCAAACCGTTGCCATCACCGCCGCGGTTGCGAACGATTCGAAAAATGCCGGCGTGACGTGGACCGTTTCAGGCACTAATGGTTCGCAGGGCACGCTGACTAACACCTCCACGACCTCGGCCACTTACAATGCTCCTGCCTCGGTGACCAGCGCGTTCACGGCAACCATCACCGCGGCCTCAGTCACCGATACCACGAAATTGTCGACCTTGACGATTAACGTCAACCCTCTGCCCAGCATCACGACAACTTCTTTGGCAGCGGCAACGGCGGGGACCGCCTACAGCGCCACGCTGGTTGAGACCGGCGGAAGCAGTCCGTACACATGGAGCATCACCTCGGCGCCGGGAGATGAGAAACGAGCGCGGGTTCGCCCAGCCGTAGCTTCTTCGACGCTACCTGCGGGATTAAGTCTGAACAGCAGCACGGGAATAATCAGCGGCACGCCGACTGGCGGAGGCAGCGGCTCCTACACCTTCACGGTCACCGATGCAGCGGGCGCGACCGCGACCCAAGCGATTAACTTTACCGTGAACCCACCTCCGGCGTTGACCATCGCGACTGCGACCTTGCCGGCGGCGGTGATGGGCACGGCCTATCCCCAAACGCAGTTGCAAGCGACGGGTGGAGTTCAGCCCTACACGTGGAGTGTACCGCCGGGAACTTTGCCTGCCGGTTTGACCTTGAGCAGCGCGGGCGTGATCTCGGGCACGCCAACCGGACTTGTCACCGGCCCCATCGGCTTCACCGTGACCGTGACCGACGTGGAGACGCCGACGCCCGCCGCCACCCCTGCCGGTCTGAGCATCGCGGTCAGCGCGCCGCCGCTAAGCGTTACGACGTCATCGCTCCCCGGCGGAACCATGAACAACGTATACGGCAGCCAAACGCTGCAAGCGAAAGGCGGAGTCGGAGCCGACACCTGGAAGTTGGCATCGGGCAGCAGCCTTCCCTCCGGTTTGACCTTGAGCCCCGCGGGTGTGATCGCCGGTATGCCGAACGGAAATTTTGTCGGCCCCACCAATTTCACAGTGGTTGTGACCGACTCGGAGACACCGACGGCGCAGACGGCGACCGCCGGCCTGAGCATCGCGATCACGGTAGCACCGCTGACCGTTTCAAACTCCGGTTCGCTGCCGACAGGCGTCGCCAATTCTGTTTATCCGGGCGTGACCTTGCAGGCCACCGGAGGCATCCAGCCTTTCACCAACTGGACTGTCGTCGGCGGCAACACCAACCTGCCGCCGGGGCTGACTTTGAACCCTGCCACGGGAGCGATCTCCGGCACACCGACCACGGCTGGAACCACGAGCTTCACCGTAACCGTGACCGACTCGGAAGCGACGCCCAAGACGGCGACGAGCGCCACCCTAAGTATCACGGTGAATCCCGCATTATCGGTGACGACCACTTCGCTGCCCGCGGGCGTGGTCGGAACGGCCTACGCTGCGGGTACAACGCTGCAGGCCGCGGGCGGCATCTCGCCCTTCAGTTGGTCGATTACAACCGGCAGCCTGCCCGTTGGGCTGAGTTTGAACTCGAGCACCGGCTCTATCACTGGCAAACCCACCGGTCCGGCTGTGGGCACAATCATCTTCACGGTCACCGTGACCGATTCCGAATCGCCTTCAAAGACGGCGACGCAGAGTCTGAGCATTGTCATCACCGCACCGCAGCTAACCGTCACTACAACCACGGCCAGCCTGCCCACCGGCGTGATCGGCAATACTTACAGCACAACGCTCGCGGCGAGCGGCGGAGCCGGTGCCTACACTTGGGCGGTGACCGGCGGCAACGCCAGCCTGCCCCCAGGGTTGACGCTGAACACCGCGACGGGCGTGATCTCCGGAACGCCAACCGCGACGGGCCCAACGACTTTCACCGTTACCGTGACCGACTCGGAGACTCCGACAGCGCAAACTGCGTCCGCGAGCCTTACTATCTCCGTCAACAACAGCGCACCATTAGGCATAACCACAACTACGGCTCAGCTACCCACAGGCGTCACCGGTACGGCTTATCCCCCAACGACACTTCAGGCCAGCGGCGGAGTGACGCCCTACACATGGAGTTACACGGGCAGCTTGCCGACGGGCTTGAACTTATCCGCCAGCGGCGTTATTACCGGTACTCCGACCGCGACGGGGACCTTCAACTTCACAGTCAAAGTCACCGATTCGACCAAACCAACCGCAAATACCAAGACCGCCAGCCTGAGCATCACCGTCGATACCCCGATCACCGTCACTACGACTTCGCAGCTGCCGACCGGCTACGTTGGATTGGCCTATTCGCAGACGCTCGCGGCTTCGGGCGGTTCGGGCAAAGGCTACACTTGGGCGGTGAGCAGCGGCTCGGCGCTGCCTGGGGGATTGACCCTCTCCGCGGCAGGCGTTCTGAGCGGCAAACCCACAACCGTGGGCAACCCAAGCTTCAGCGTTACGGTGACGGATTCGGCTTCGAACACCGGCACTGGGACGCTTTCCATGACCATCAAGGCCGGGGTCAGCATCACCAGTTCGACCCCGCTGCCGACGGGCTACGTCGGATCGGCCTATTCGCAGACTCTGACTGCCACCGGCGGTTCGGGCACAGGCTACGCTTGGTCGGTGACCAGCGGCTCGACGCTGCCTGGGGGATTGACCCTTTCCGCGGCAGGCGTGCTAGGCGGCAAACCTACGACGGTGGGCAACCCAAGCTTTAGCATTACGGTGACGGACTCCCTCTCGAACACCGCCACTGCAGCGTTTTCCATGACCATCTCGACGGGGGTGAGCATCACCACCGGATCCCCCCTGCCGACCGGCTACCAGGGAACGGCTTACCCAGCAACCACATTCGCAGCCACGGGAGGCACGGGCACAGGATACAGTTGGACTTGGGCAGCAGCCAGCGGTTCGTCATTACCGGCCGGGCTGAACCTCTCGACAGGTGGCCTGATCTCTGGGATTCCGACCGCGGCAGGCACATTCAACATCGTTGTGACGGTGACGGATTCGGCACTCAATACGGCGTCGTCGACCTTCTCGCTGACCGTCGAAGCCACGCTCACCATCACGACCACAAGCCCGCTGAAGACCGGCACCGTCAATGTTGCCTACTCGCAGCAGTTAGCGGCGACGGGCGGCACGGGCGCTGGCACCTATACATGGAGTACTAATACTGCGGGAACCAGCAGCCTCGCGGCAGTTGGCCTAAGCCTGTCCCCGGCAGGTCTGGTTTCCGGCGGGTCGCCGTCCCTCGGAAGCGCTAGCTTCACGGCTACGGTGACCGATTCGGCCAGCCACACGGCGTCGGTCACGTTCGCGGTGACGATCGCCAATTTGCTGACCGTCACCACCGCAACTCTCCCCGCGGCGACCACGGGAGCCGGCTATTCGCAGACACTTTCGGCGGCGGGCGGCTCCGGCACGGGCTACACTTGGTCGGTTTCGGGAACCAGCAACCTTGCGACCTTCAACCTGAGCCTCAGTAGTGCAGGCGTAATTTCTGGTACGCCGGCGACCACCGGAACGGCCAGCTTTACGGCCAAGGTCACGGATTCTGCGAGCAATACCGCAACGCAGGCTTTGACGATTCAGGTTTACAACGCCCTGAGTCTGCCCACGCCTAACCCCTCCTCACTGGGCTCCGCAACAGTGGGCCAGTTCTACACCGGAACGATCACCGCCTCCGGCGGCAGCGGGAACTTTACCTGGACGGTTACGGGTCTTTCTGACAACCTAGGTTCCAGCCCCAACGGCGCCACACTGACCATCAGCGGAACGCCCAATACTCCCACCGTGGTCTCGTTCAACGTCTCGGTGCGGGACAACATTACGCTCGCCACGGCCGCCAACACTTACACCATCACCGTCAACAACGCGCCAGCATTGTCTCTGCCTCCGGCTGGCCCTCTGGCGAACGCAACCATCAACCAAAACTACTCTGGAGCGATCAACGCCTCCGGCGGCGTAGGACCTAACTACACCTTTACGGTGAATGGCGCCACTGTTCCCACCAGCGGGACTGCCGTCGCTCTTGGCAACGGCACCTTGGCTGTCTCCAACACCGGGGGCAACACACTGTCGATTGGCGGAACGCCCACCTCGATCGGCACCGTCTCGTTCACGGTCGCGGTGACGGACAGCGCGAGCGACAACGCCGGCCCGAACACGTACACCATCTCCGTCATCAACCCGGGAGCGGCCTACACGGTCTCCGGCACGGTGGGTTACGGCGGCTCGAAGAGCGGGTGGACCTATCTCGAGCTGTACAGCAACAACTGCAGCGGCTGCAACAACAACCTGGGCACGAGCATTTCCGAAGCCACACTCACGTCGGGAGGGGCCTTCACCATCCACGGCGTGCCGCCCGGCACCTACACCTTGCAGGCCTTCATGGACAACCTGGGCTATGGCGCCCAGAACGCATCCAACCCCACGGGCAGCATCCAGAACGTGACCGTTACCAACGAGGGCGTGAGCGGCCTCGCGGTTGTACTGACGGATCCACCCGCGGTGACTCTCAGTACGGCTCCCACTTGGAAGAGCAGCATTGGGTCGGGCGCATTCAGCGGCGGCGCCTTTGTCTCCTTCCAGACAATCCAGAACAGCAACGGCATAGAGATGCCTGCTTCTTACACCGTCGAATGGAGCACCAGTTCGTCGTTCAGCACCGTCACCGGGAGCAAGAGCTTCGCGGCAACCGGCGGGAACAACCCCTGGATCGTGAACGGGCTCACGAACGGCACTACTTACTATTTCCGCGCCCAGGGCGTGGCGGGCAGCTCGACCAGCGCCTGGTCAGCCACCTCCAGCGCCATCACCATCGACCCGCCCACGGGCGGATACGCGGTCTCCGGCACGGTCACCTTTAGCGAGACGGCCAGCGGGCCGCTGTATGTCGGGTTCTACGACCAGAACACGAGCAACGTCTATGCCGATGTGGTGGGAAGCAAGGCGAGCCCGCCGAAAAGTCCGGCATCGTACTCGGTCAACGTTCCCGCCGGATCCAATTACTTTTTCTTTGGGATCCTCGACCAGAACAACACCGGCCTCATCAGTGGACCGGGACAAGTCTCCAATACCGGTGGAAACAACAACACGGCCCCGGTAGTCATCAGCGGCACCACGACCGGCAAAAACCTGATCTTGCCCAGCACCAACAGTGCTGCCACCGTGATGACGCAGAACTCGGAACAGATCAACCAGAACGGCACCAGCAGCAATTACAGCGTCGGCTTCAATGTCAACGGTCTCCTGAAACTGCCGGTGGCGGTCGAGATTGCCACGGAATCCGATGCGGGAGTGGTGATCCCGGCGGACATTGCCGCTGGCGGCTTTAACGGCAACGGCGACCAGTTCAGCTTCTGGACCGGCCTCAACGGCGCCGCACCGAAAGTCGGCGATACCTATACCCTTGACGTCACCTACAGCGATAACACTACGCAGATCCTGACCGTCACGGTCAGCGCCGTGCTCGACGCCTTTGTCACCCCCATTTCGCCTGTGGGGACCAGCGCCAGCTTGACGCCCAACTTCAGTTGGACCGATCCCGCTAACGCCAGCAACTACACCTATCAGTTCTGGTTGTGCTGCAACTCGAACAACAACGGCAACAACACAATCTGGCAGATACCTGGCAACAACTCCAACTCGAACGGCTTCTCCAGTTCCATCACCTCCCTCACCTGGGGCAGTGATCCGACGAACCCGAACAATCCGCCGAACGTGTCCAGCCTGAACGGCAGCACGAACTACAACTGGCAGATCCAAGCCACGGACATCAACGGCAACTCCGCGCAGGTACAGGTGAGCTTCGAGACGCCGGCAACGCCCCTGACGTTGCCCACACCCGGCTCCGTGGGGACCGCAGTGATCGGCCAAGGCTTCAACGGTGCGATCAACGCCTCAGGCGGCGTGGGACCTAACTATACCTTCACGGTGAATGGCTCCGTTGTCCCCACCGACGGGACCGAGGTCAGTCTAGGGGACGGCCTGTATGCCTACAACACCGGCGGCAACACGTTGTCGCTGACCGGAACGCCCACCACGGCCACCACGGTCTCGTTCACCGTCGCGGTGACAGACAGCGGGAGCGACACGATCGGCCCATACACCTACTCAATTACGGTCACTCCAGCATCGGCGCTCTCGATCCAAACGACGACGATGCCGGGCGGCAATGAGGGCTGGGCCTACAACACTTACATCCAGGCCAACGGCGGAGTGCAGCCCTACACCTGGAGCATCACCAGCGGCAGCAGCAACCTTACCGCCGTGGGGCTCACCTTCACCAACAACCCTCAGAACAACCAATCGGAGGCGGAGATCTCCGGAACGCCGAGCGCGACCGGAACCGCAAGCTTCACGGTTCAAGTCACCGATAATGAAGGGACCATGGTCAGCCAGCCCCTCAGCATTGCGGTTACGGGCTGTACGAACAACAGCAAGCTCTCAGGCAACTACGCCATGTTGATCCAGGGCTGGTCGGACGCTAGCCAAGGCGAAGTGTTCTTAGGGCTCGCGGCCAGCTTCGTAGCCAACGGCAGCGGCAGCATTACGTCGGGAGCGGGAGATTACAACGACCCAACAGACGGCTATGCAGCGGTGACCATCGCCAACACCAGCACCTACTGTGTGGCCGGCAACGATCAAGGATTGATGACCATTAATACCAACCAAGGCAGCTTACCCCTGGCCTTTGCTTTGCAATCCAGCGGCAACGGCAGCATTATCGCCTACCAGTCGAACAACGGTTTCCAGGGATCCGGCGTGCTGCTCAAGCAGACCACCAGCGCGTTCTCACTTTCCAAGATCACTGGGCCCTATGCGCTCGGACTTATCGGCGTAGACCAGGGCGGCAACCGATTTGGATTGGCCGGCGCATTTACTGCCAACGGCACAGCCGACTTGACCAGTGGACAGTTGGATGCTAACGATAATGGAAAAGTCAATGGCGGAAACGGCATCGGCAGCCCGATGACCTTCAGCTCGAGCGACGTCAGCACAGTCAATACGACGACCGGGCGTGGCACAGTCGGCATTGACGTTACAGGCGTCGGCACACTGAACTTTGCCTACTATGTAGTCAGCGCCACTCAACTGTTGCTGATCCAAACCGATGCGATCAGCGGCCCAGGCGGCTCACTCTTTACGGGCCAGATTCTCCAGCAAAGCGGCACGTTCAGTGACGCGTCGCTCAACGGCGTCAGCGTGATCGAAGTGCAAGGTCTCGATACTAGTAACTCGCCTGCGACGCCCGATGCACAGGCCGGGTTCTTCACCGCCAACAGCTCCAACGACTCGTTCTCGGTGGCTATAGACGAAAACGATGGAGGCACGATGGAATCGGATAGCGGTTCGGGGAGCTATAGCGTGGCGGCGAACGGACGCGTAACGCTGACCGGCGCGGGGAACCACCCGCCGGAGCTTTATATGATTGCCAAGAACCAGGCGTTCGTGCTTGGAACGGACGGCATCGTGTCCTTCGGTACGTTGACGCCGCAGCAGGCGATCACCTTCTCGGACTCGTCCTTCAGCGGAAACTATTTGGGTGGAAGTGAACAGCCAGTCAACTCGAACGTGAAGGCGAGCGTCCTCCAGGTAGACGCCGCTGGGACCGGCACTCTTACCGGAACTCAGTACCAAATCAACAATTGCGGAAGCGGGTGTACGGAGCCGAATATCAGCTCCATACCCTCGGGGTTGACTTATGCCCCCGACCCCGATGGGCTGAACGGAAAATTTGACATAGACCAGGCCGGCACCCCTCAAGTGTACCTCTACATGATCTCTACCACGCAGGCCGCGATCCTGAACGTGGGATCGGGCAATTGCTCGGGGGGATCAGGCGGTGGTAACTGCAACCCGGGGCTGCAAGATTTCCATCAGTGACGGTAACGGCAGTGCAAATCGCGGACCGGCGGCTTCATGCCGCCGGTCCGTTTCTTCTTCCAGGCTTTCGGCCAACCAATAAAATCAAATGTTAGTCACGGAGACCAGGTTGGAGTAGCCCTCCAACGTGGTTTATGCGACCGCGCGGTTTCGCAGCGAATCTAAGGGGGAAGATCAAACGGAAGCATCGAAAACGAAAATCCTGGAGTCCACAATGAAGGCCATTGTTGTTCGTGAATTCGGGGGTCCCGAAGTCCTGAAGCTCGAAGAAATCCCCACGCCGCGTCCTGCCGCCGGCCAGGTCCTGGTGCGCATCCACGCCGCGGGCGTGAACCCATATGACACTTATATGCGCACCGGCACTTACGCTATCAAGCCGCCATTGCCGTATACGCCGGGCTCTGATGGCGCCGGTGTCATCGAAGCCATTGGTGAAGGCGTGCACAAGGTGAAGCCGGGCGCTCGTGTTTATGTAGCGAAGACGGTGACCGGTGCGTACGCAGAATATGCGTTGGCATTGGAGAGCCAGGTTCATCCGCTTCCAGCGAAGATTACATACGCGCAAGGGGCGGGCGTGTGGGTTCCGTATGGCACCGCGTATCACGCGCTGTTTCAGGCTACGAGAGCTCGTGCCGGCGAAATCCTGCTGGTCCATGGCGCCAGCGGCGGTGTGGGTCTCGCGGGTGTTCAGATTGCGCGCGCCCTGGGCCTGATGGTCTTGGGCACGGCCGGTACGGAGAAAGGACTCGAACTGGTAAAGCGGGAAGGCGCGCACCACGTGTTCAATCACACGCAGTCGGGCTACGTGGAGGAGATTCTGAAGGCGACCAAGGGGATTGGTGTCGACCTCGTTCTTGAAATGCTCGCCAATGTGAACCTCGGCCAGGACCTGAAACTGCTTGCTCCGCAGGGCCGCGTGGTCGTCATTGGCAGCCGCGGCGACGTCAGCATCTCGCCGCGCGACCTCATGACGCGCCGCGCCTCAATTCACGCCTTTACTCTCTGGGGCATTACGGAAGCCGAGGAAAAGGAGATTCACGCCGGGCTCATGGCCGGCCTGGAGAATGGCACCCTGAGGCCGATCGTCGGGAAGGAGTTGCCGCTGGCAGAGGCTGGCCGCGCTCATAAAGAAGTCATGGAACCGGGCGCCTTCGGCAAAATTGTTCTGCTTTCGTGAACCCAAAGCAGAATCACGGCTGCGGAACTCAACGCGCGCAGCTTATGACGTCGTCGATAGAGATCAGAGGTAACCTCTGCAATCTGACCTCTAACCTGCGACCTCCTGCGATTGGATGAATAACCTATGAACCATGAACAGCGCCTCTATCTGGAAGATCTGTACGTCGGCCAGCGGTTCACGTCCGGCACCTATCGGATGGACGAAGAGCGGATCAAAGCGTTCGCAGCAGAATTCGATCCGCAGCCGTTTCATCTCGATGAGGCAGCCGCTCAGGCCACCGTGTTCCACGGGTTGTGCGCGAGCGGGTGGCACACCGCTGCAGTTGCCATGCGGCTTATGGTCACCGGAGGATTGCCGCTGGGCAATGGGATCATCGGGCTCGGCGGCGAGTTGGCGTGGCCCAAGCCAACCAGGCCGGGAGATACTCTGCAGGTGGAAAGCGAGATCCTCGAGATTCTGCCCTCCCGGTCTAAGCCAAACCAGGCCGTCGTCAAGGTGAAAAGCACTATGCTGAATTAGGATGGCGAGCCAGTGTACGTGTTTGCGCCCAAGATCCTCGTTTTTAAGCATCCATCGGCGAAAACGGCCACAAGATATCCTTAATATCGTTGTTGGTAGCGTTTGAACTACTGCGGAATCTGAAACAGGACTTTGTAGCCGCGCTGGAAAGCGCGCAAGTGGGTGCGCATCGCTTTGCGCGCTCGCCCGGGATTTCGCTGCTTCAACACCTCTAAAATCGCACGGTGCTGCTTATAGGCGAGTTCCATGCCGGCGGGCAAGAGCAAGCTTTTCGCGATTAGTTCCTGCAGCCCTTCTCTGATGTGCTTCAATAGTTCGGTCAAAACCTCGTTCTTGCCGGCGGCCGCAATTGCAAGGTGGAAGCTCAGATCGAGTTCCCTGAATCCTGCGCCACCCTCATCGATGGCGGCCTTCATCTCGCGCACGATTTTTTCCAGGGTCCGGAAATCCTGGTCCGTAGCTCGCTGTGCGCACAGGCCTGCCACCTCCGTCTCCAGCAGCAGGCGAGCTTCAGAAAGGTCGTTCACGTCCTTCTCGGTATTCAGCACACCTTTCGCGAGTAGTGGCCCCTCCAGGTACTTGGAGCGCTGTTCAGCGACGTAGCTGCCGCCACCAGCGCGCACTCGAATCATGCCGATGAAGGCCAGCGACTTCAATGCTTCCCGTAACGTGGACCTGCCAACATGGAAGACTTTGCAGAGCTCCGCTTCAGAAGGCATTTTCTCGCCGGGCTTCCAGCGTTTGGCGGCCAGTTCGGATGCCAACTGCATGGCAACCTGCTCGCTCAGCGTGGTTCGGGAGACTGGTTTCAAATCCGCCATACTGGCGCTGTTCACAGGTTCTTCTCCTTGGAGATGGGCAAAGGCTGGTTCGAAACCGCCCGAGCCCCTCTCGTGCGTTCCCCCGGCGAGGTCGTTTGGTGCGGTCAGAATAGCAGACAAGCGGGTCGGGAGCCAACACTTATCAGATAAGCTGATAATCTGCTTGACCACATGAGTGCTTCTGTGGCATAAATATTGGCGGTCATAATGTGGCCCTCATAAAATAACGCGTACGGGCTGCTAGCTTGCGCGGGCATACAGGATTACAATCCCTCACCAGCATTCCTGTAGGCTCCAGGAGGAACCCGTGACCTCGGCAAATGCTCCGGTACCCAAAACCGCTCCCACTTCAGGCAACCCGCTGGCGTGGATAGTGGCGCTCGTAGCAGTGGTTGTTGCCACCGTACTGATTTTGAGAATTCCGCCCCTGCCCAAGCCTTGGCCGCAGAACTACGATCCCACCGGGAGTTGGTGGCTTTCGACATTGATCGCCGCGCTGCCGATCGTGGTCCTGCTCGGAACGCTGGCGTTGCTGCACATAAAGGCCCACTACGCCGCATTGCTTGGACTGGCCACGGGCCTGGTGACAGCCGTATTCGTCTTCCATATGCCGGCGCGTTTAGCGGCGGTCACGACCGTGTATGGCGCTGGATACGGGCTGTTTCCCATCGGTTGGATCATCTTGAACGTCATCTTCCTCTACCGGATGACGCTGCAGACCGGCCGCTTCAAGGTCTTGCAGGAAAGCATGACGGGCATTACCCAGGACACGCGCCTGCAACTGCTGCTGATCGCCTTTTCCTTCGGCGCGTTTTTTGAGGGCGCATCCGGGTTCGGAACGCCGGTCGCGGTCACCGCAGCGCTTCTGATCGGCCTGGGCTTCAAGCCGCTGCAGGCCTCCGGCTTGTCGCTGATCGCCAACACGGCACCGGTGGCCTTTGGCGCGCTCGGCACGCCGATCATTGCTCTCGCCGCGGTTACCGGTTATAGCGAGGTTGTTCTGGGCGCGCAGGTCGGCCGCATCCTGCCATTCTTCTCCGTGCTGGTGCCCTTCTGGCTGGTGTGGGCGTACGCCGGCTTCAAAGGGATGAAGGAAATCTGGCCGGCGGTTGCGGTGGCCGGTGTTACCTTTGCCATCCCGCAATACCTGGTTTCGAACTTCCACGGGCCGTGGCTGACGGACATCATTGCGGCCGTGGTCTCGATGGTCTGCCTTATCCTGTTCCTGAAGATATGGCATCCGAAAACGATTTGGGGGCACGAGGGACACGAGGAAAGTAAGGAGCGCGCCGCTCGCGGTCATCACGGTTACAGCAACGCCGAGGTCGCTCGCGCCTGGGTGCCATGGCTGGTACTCAGCGTATTCGTCTTCTGCTGGGGCACGTTCACCGGTAAGAAGATCATGAATACTCCGGAGAAGGTGTTCACCTCGATGAAAACCTGGTCAACGCCGCCGAGTAAGATCACCAACCCGCAGTTTCCCGTGACCGGTCTTAACCGGCTGTCCGAACGCATGCCCCCGGTCGTCGCGAAACCTACGCCCGAGGGCGCAGTCTTTGGCTTCAACTGGCTTTCCGCCACGGGGTCGGGGATCCTGTTCGCGGCGATCATCTCCGGCTTCATCATGGGCCTGTCGCTCCCGCAGATCATTGTCATATGGTTTCAAACCCTGTGGCACATCCGGTTCTCGCTCATGACCATCGCCGCCATGCTCTCGATCGGCATCCTTACCCGCTACTCGGGTGTGGACGCCACCATGGGTCTGGCGTTCGCGCGAACGGGGGCAATGTATCCGTTCTTCGGGACCTTGCTCGGGTGGTTGGGCGTGGCCCTGACCGGTTCCGACACCTCGTCCAACGTGCTGTTCGGCAGCCTGCAGAAGATCTCGGCACAGCAGATCGGGCTCTCTCCCATCCTGATGGGCGCCGCCAACAGTTCGGGTGGGGTCATGGGCAAAATGATTGATGCGCAAAGCATCGTCGTTGCCAGTACGGCGACGGAATGGTACGGACACGAGGGAGACATACTGCGTTATGTATTCTTCCACAGCCTGGCGCTGGCGGCTCTGGTGGGAATCATGGTGACGCTCCAGGCCTACGTGTTTCCGTTTACGCGTTTGGTGGCGCGGTAGAGAAGGTTTTGGATAGCGGGTGGATCCTGGCGGTCCGGGCAAGAACCTCCCATCGCCTAAGAAGGTTGGACTCGCTGAAGGTTAAATCGTGAACCGCAAAGTATCTCTATTCGTCCCTTGCTTCGTGGACCAACTGCTGCCCGAGGTAGCGGTCGACACGGTCAAGGTGCTGCGCCGGATTGGCTGCGCAGTTGAGTTCCCCGAGGACCAGACTTGTTGCGGTCAGCCTGCCCTCAACACCGGATACTGGGGGGATGCGCGGCCGTGTGCCGAGCATTTTGTTCGCGTCTTCAAGAATGCCGATGTTGTCGTGTCTCCATCCGGTTCGTGCGTCAGCGTGATCCGCCTGTTTTACCCGGAACTGCTGGCCCACAGTTCGTTGCGTGAAGACGCCGCCGCCTTAGCCAGCCGCACCTTTGAGTTTTCGGAATTTCTCGTGAAGGTGGCCGCTGTCACCCAGGTGGGCGCCATATTCCCTCACACCGTTACGTATCACGCTTCCTGCCACGGGCTGCGCGAGCTTAAGCTCCGCGACGAGCCTCTGCAGCTTTTGCGCCAGGTCGATGGGCTGAAGCTGATTGAAATGGTCCGCTCCGAGGAATGCTGCGGTTTTGGCGGAACCTTTGCCGTAAAGTTCGCCGACATCTCCGGCGCCATGGGAACTTCGAAGGCTGAGAGTGTGGCCGCGACGGGCGCCGAGTTCGTGACCGCGACCGATCCCAGTTGTCTGATGCACCTGCGAGGAATTTTGGGCAAGCGCCAGGCGTCAACCCGCACCATTTATCTTGCCAGCATCCTCGCGCAGGACGGCTTGGCGCAGAAGAGCTCTGCGCAGGGGAGACCGTGAGCCAAACTGCCGCACAACGCTTTCTGCAGGACGCAGCCGTGAAGTCGGCGGACTTGGTGCACCGCGAAATCATCCAGCGCGGCATGGACAGCTACGATGTGGCACACCTCAAGGGGCGCGCGCGCATCAAGGACTGGGAGGCTGCTCGCCAGAAGTGCCAGGAGATCAAGCGGGAAGCTATCAATCATCTCGATCGCTACCTTCTCCAGTTCGAAGAAAAAGTGATCGCGCGCGGCGGACATGTTTTCTGGGCGGCCAATAGCGAAGAAGCTTGCACCTATGTGAAGAACCTCGCCACCCGGCTCGGTGTGCGCACGGTGGTAAAGTCGAAATCCATGGTCACGGAAGAAATCCAGCTCAGCCCAGTTCTGGAGAAGGCGGGCATTAAGGTCTGGGAAACCGATCTTGGCGAGTTCATCGTACAACTGCGCGAAGAACCGCCCTACCACATCGTCACCCCCGCCATGCATCTCAACCGTGGCCAAATCGCCAAGTTGTTTCGGGAGAAATTGGACCCGGCAATCGACAGCGACGACCCGGTGTATTTAATGGCGGCCGCGCGCCGAATATTGCGCAAGGCCTTCTTTGCCGCCGAGATGGGCATTTCGGGCGCGAATTTTCTGGTGGCGGACGCGGGCGTCATCGCCATTTCCACCAACGAAGGCAACGGCCGTCTGTGCACCAGCATTCCACGCATTCACGTGGTGGTCACCGGCATCGAGAAAATCATTCCCCGGCTCGAAGATCTGGCGGTGTTATGGCCGGTGCTCGCCACCTCCGGCACCGGGCAAGGCATCACGACCTACGGCACGCTGATCGGCGGACCGCGCCGCCCCGGCGAAGTCGACGGCGCGGAAGAATTCCACGTGGTGCTGGTGGACAACGGACGCAGCCAGTTGCTGGCCGATGCCGAACAGCGCGAGGTGCTGCACTGTATTCGCTGTGGCGCGTGTCTGAATATTTGTCCCGTCTTCCGCCATGTCGGAGGACACACTTATGGCACGACCTATCCCGGACCGATCGGCAGCGTGCTTACGCCGCATCTGAATGGCATCAAGGAGTTCAAACACCTGTCCTACGCGTCGTCGTTGTGCGGCGCTTGCAGCAGCGTTTGTCCGGTGAAAATCGATCTGGCTCACCACCTGTTGCAAAACCGCCGCAACGCCACCGAGGCAGGAGCCACGAAGTCGAGTGAGCGGTTGATCTTCCGGGCTTGGCGCTACGCCATGCTTCGTCCCCGTATGTACGCGCTCGGTGGCTGGTCGGTGCGCAAGGCTCTGCGCATAATTTACGGCCTGGGACTCGCGGGAACCATCCTCGACCCGATGCGGGTGTGGAACCGTTATCGCTCGCCCGTGCCGCTGCCGTCCGAATCATTTCGTGCGCGTTGGAGAAAAGACCTTGGTACAAACTAAAGAAGCGCAAACTGAAAATCCAAGCCGCGACCGGATTCTGGAGCGGATTCGCGCTGGATTGCGCACCGTAGTTCCGGAGCCCGCGGCGATGCAATCCGGCCAAGTGATCTTTGATGCAATTAACAATCCTCTCGAGCGATTCCAACAGGAATGCGTTGGCAATCTCATGGAATGCACGCTAACCGCGGATTCTGCCGCGAGTGCGCGACAGCTTTCGAAGGTTCTCCAGTCGCTGCCTGAGGGAGAAACTTTCGTGCAGGACGATCCAACGCTGCGCCGGCTCATCGAACTGGCCGCGCCTGCTCGGGCGATCCGCTGGTCGAGTCAAGGCGCGCCGGGCGAAGCTTCGCAGGCGACGGTCACGCTCGCCGAAGCTCTCATCGCACAAACCGGGTCGATTCTGGTGACCGCAGCGTGCGGCGGTCGAGGCGCCTCGGTGATCGCCCCCTGTCACATCGTTTACGCGACTGTGGCACAACTGGTTCCCGATCTGGCCACTGCCCTGAGCCGCGTCTCGCAGGAACGAAAACTCGACAGCAACTCGTTCGCGTGCGTCATCAGCGGCTCCAGCCGCACCGCCGATATCGAAAAGATTCTGGTGCAGGGAGCGCATGGACCGCGAAGGCTGGTGGTCGTCTTGCAGACCGCAACCTAATCACTAGCAATGTCAGGATTCGGCCTGTCCCAGCCTGGTCAGCCTCGGGATCAGGATCAGAATGAGCCCATAGAAAAGAAGTGAGACCACGAGTGATCCTGCATTGCCGAATCGCAGATCCTCGAACAAGAGCTTCAGGGCGCCAAAGGCGACAGCAGCGTAAGCAACCCAGCGCAGTTCGACCCGTTTCGAACGGGAACCGAGGTAGCTCAGCGCCAGGGCAAGCAAACATGTCACCACCGTCCGAACCACCGAAAGACGCGAAGCGATCAGCCCCACGCGACCCGAGGCGAGCCACACGATCGCAACAATAGCCAGGGCTGCCGCAGCGAAACTGAACAGCACCGCCGGAACCACCCAAAGCAGCCGCCGCTTACGATTATCTTCCGAAACCCGCGACCCGATGACGTAGCAGAGCAAGGCCGAAACGGACACCACCCAAACCCGCCAGTCCGGGTTCCCAGGCACGGTCCCCGCCAGTGCGTTTTGCGCATAACTCGGAAAAGGCGAGTTGGCTGCCGCCGCTGCCAGATAAAAGGATGCGTGCATGCCGAGGCTGAGCTTGCCCGTGCGTGAGTACAGGAAGGCTGCGGTCGCTGCCGCCAGGCACAAGAACGGCACCTGGAAAGCTTCGGGAAAGAGCATGAAGCTTCCCGCCAGCAGGAGTGCGGCCGCGTAGTTCGCGCACACCCGGCGATTTCGCGTGTATGCGTCTGCCACGAACCGCCACAGCGCGCCCCAGTAGCATACCGCCGCCGACAGCAGGAAAAAGACGCCGAGCATCGGCGCCGAAGCGCCCTGGCTGGCGCGGAGCGATCCCCAACTCGCAACCACAAACGCCACCACGCCCTGCGCGATTTCAAAGATAGTGAGGCGATTGCGCAACGCGAAGCTGCGAATCCCAATGCTTCCCAGGTAGATGGCAAGCAGCGCAAAGCACAATCCCGTCAGCGTGGTTGCGCCGATGGGGCGATAGCCAGCCGGAACGCCCTCGGGAGATGCCAGGAGATAGACGAGCAGCCAAACCGCCAAATCCGCGGCGACGGCGGGAACCGCTCTCAGACTGAGCCGGTGCCCCAGGCAAGCAACAACTTCAGTGGCCAGGGCCACGGCCAGGAGCGCAGCCGTAAAAGGCACAAGCTCATGCGTCTCGACGATGAGCGCCAAAGCCGTGGCCACCGCCGCCAAGGTTGCCACCCACGGTATCACTTGCAGGTTTTGCCGCCAGGCCAGTGCCAGCGCCAGTACAACGAACGCAACCAGCAGAGTTGCCGTGACGCTCGGTGGCAGAACCTGAAAACGTATTGTGGCTTCCCACAACAGAGGCGAGAAGATCAGTGCGGACGTGACTCCGTAGGTGACGCTGGCAATGTGACTCTTAGCGCGAATCCTGACGGCCCAGACCATCCACATGCCCGCGTAAAGAATGGCGACGGCCAGCACCGGCAAGTGTGGCAACATGCCCGACTCAGAGATAGCGCGCAGCAGGTAAGCCCCGGCGATTGCGAGGATCGCCTTTCCGAACACGGGCACGGCCGCCGCCGGCCGCTCCAACGCAGCTTGTGCCGGCATCATCGCGGGAGGCCGCGCTTGGGGTTGGGCAGCGCGGGCAGATTCAGGCCCTACAGGAGTCGGCTTCTCGCGCTGTTCCTCTAATGCGGAGACGCGCCTTTCGAGTTCGCGCAGTCGTTCACTGACTTGCTCCGCATCCAACGCGATCCCGTCGTGCACTTGCGCCATTTGCTTCTCCGCATCAGTCCTGTTGCGACGGAGCTAGTTGATTCCCCGCGCCGGAGCGGCGCTGATGGCGGGCGCCGGGCTTGACTCCAGCCAGGGTGGCAGGAGTTTCACCAGAACCCACAGGATGATAAAGGGAAGAATCATGAGTATGAGCGCGGGTAACAACCCTTCCCGCGTGGCGAAGTCCATTTTGTAAGTGGTGTACCCGAGAAAACTCTTGGAGAAAAGCTGGCCGCCGATTACCACGTTCCAGCGCATGGCAAAGATGCCCATCAGAGTCAAACATCCCGCCAGGCCATAGATCCGCTTGCGCGCAACATCGGCGAGCTTCACAAACTGGATCAGACCGATCAACACGATGGGCGTTACCGTGCCCAGGAGGATCTGGATGATCACCTGGGATGTCCACAAGCGCGTATGCACCATGAAATCCAGGCTGCGGAAAGACTCGTCGGCCTCATAGATTCTTTGCAGCAGGTCCAGCATCTCCAGGCTGAAATCGATGATGAAGGTGTAGAGCAGATAGCGCGCGATCGTGTCCAGGCAGCGCATGTCGATTTCCCGCCCGCGCAACCGCGAAGAGACCATGTAAATCAACATGACCGCGGCAATGCCCGACACCATGGCCGAGAACACGAACACGATCGGCATCAGCGGCGATGACCACCACGGATTCGCCTTGACCGAGCCGAAAATGAAGCCGACATATCCGTGCAGAAGAAACGCGGAGGGAATTCCAATCAGCGTGATGAAATACCCGAGCCGCTCATCGATGTGCAGCGAGCGTTCACTGATATTCCTGGAGCCGAGAGTCAGGACACGATAGACCAGACGCTTCCAGCCCTTCTCGTTCTGGGACATCACCACAATGTCGCGCCGGTAGTCCAGCCATATCTCCAACAGCAGAACCGCCATCAGGTACCAGAGATAAACAAAGCCGAACATGGCCATGGCCGAGGAACCGTGCGGCGTCAGATACATTTCGAGCGAACGTTCCGGATGTCCCAGGTGCAGTTGCAGCGGCAGCGGGGCAACCAGCAAAAAAGCAAGCGCGGTGAGCAGGGCCAGCCGATACGTCGGCTTCACCTCCTGCACTTGGAACACGCGTTCGAGCGAAGCCAGAATAAACGCCCCGGCCACCAGTCCCGTGATGAACGGATAAAGAACGATCAGGACGCTCCATTGGAGCTCCACTTCGTTCGGGTACATGAAGCCTTCGACGGGTATTTGCACGAGCCTCCTTATCGCACCGAACCGTCCATGCCGTTGTAAAAAACCTTCGCCCCAGTAGCCATCTGCGGTTTCAGAATCTGCACCGAGTGCGTCCTCAAAAACTCATGAATCGGATCTTTGGGATCCTTCAAGTCGGCCAACTGGCGCGCGCCCGTGGGGCAGACCTCGCAACACGCGGTCGTCAGTCCCTTCGTGATCCGGTGATAGCACAGCGTGCACTTCTCCGCCGTGTTGGTCTTGGGATTGAGGAAGCGGCACCCGTAGGGGCACGCCTGGATGCAATACCGGCAGCCCAGGCAGTACTCTTTGTCGATCAGCACAACTCCATCCGGCGCGTCGAACGTCGCGCCCACCGGACACACCTGCGTGCAGGGAGACTCCGCACAGTGATTGCACAGCTTGGGCACGAAGAAGTTCTTGCCGCCTTCGGTGGCCTCGTGCAGGTAACCGTGCTTGCCGCCATCGGGTGATCCGACCGTCGGCCTTTCAATCTTCCAATCGTCCCGATGGTAGCGCTCCACCCAGGTGCGGTAGTAGCCGTCCGGAACATCATTCTCCTCCGCACAGGCGCGCACACAAGTGCCACAGCCGATGCACTTGGTGATGTCCATCAACATGCCCCACCAGTGATCCGTCATCTTATAGTTGGGCGAGGCTTCCGGTGTTCCGGCGAGAACGTACTTCCAGGCAACCGCGGCGGCAGGCATCAGTACCAGCAATCGACGGCGAGTGATGTCCATTACTTCTTCACCTCCGTCGCGGTCTCAATTTTCGGGCGGTGCGGTTGATGGCAACTGTCACAGGCCAGCCCTCCGGAGTGTTCTGCCGTAACCACCTGAGGAAATCCGCTTGGTTTGGCGCTGTTGGCCTCATGACAACGGGCGCACACCACCGCCGTATCCAGCTTCTTGGGTTGAACCGAACCGGGATCCTCTGCGTGCTTGGCCTGGGCTCCATGGCAGGCCTCGCAAGCCACGACTACATGTTTGCCTTGCTTCTTCTCATCCACCACGTCGGTGTGACAGGCCTCGCAAGTTTGATGACCGGCAAAGGCAACCGGCCGGGCGGCTATTTCGGCGATCGCATTACCGCGGTAGTGCCCGTACTCCCCAAAACTGCGAGGTACGAGCGCGACTCGCAAGACCACAAACGCGACCACAGCAATTACCATGACGGCCGCGAGCCGGATAAGGTGTTCTGTGTCTTTGAATCTCTTCATGAGTGGACTAGTTCTTCGCGCATTCGCCTCAATAACGATTGCCTCGGCGCCCAACTGCCGGGGCATCTTCAGGCCAAGTCGAATCTTGTGATTATCACTGGGATGTCTTGCCGGGACGATGATTAAAGTCACAGGATACTGTGATTCTGGTCACCACACGCAGTGCGCACTCGCGGCATCGGGCGCTCATCTCGTTGTGCACACGGTCATGCACGCAGTCGTGCGCACGCGTACGCCAGAGTTACATTTCTTGATTAGCTCGATAGGGTGACCACGATTTCAATCGGCGGGAAACGCAATCACGCGCCCGTCACCGCCCGCGGCTTGTGCCATCGCGCCGACCGGCTCCGTCTGCGGCACGGGGATGGCGGGAATCCTTGCCGGCGCACCGCGCCAGGCGCCGGCCTTGAAGCCCTCCCTTACCAGCTTGAAGATGGTTCGCCGATTCTGCGCAATCACCTTCAGCCATGCCATTTTCCCCATCATGGGGAAATAGATGCCGCGGAAGCAGAGCCGCGCAAGAAAGATGTTGACGCGATAACCGAGGGGCTGGTCGTTCAGCGATTCGACGGCATGCGCCAGTGCCTCCGGACTATAAGCCTGCGCCCACCCCTGCTTCACTTCGGCATGAGCTTCGTCAATGCTCATCTTCAACGGCGTGTGCGCCATCGTAAACGGAATGAACTCCTGCCAGTGCCTGGGCCGCGTCAGCCGCCCGGCTTTCTCCAGCCGCTTGTAGAGCGGCGTAGCGGGCAAAGGCGTGAGCAGACCAAAGATCGGCAGACCCGGAGGCCAGGTCCGAACTTGTTCGAGAGTTCGCTCAGCCACTCCGGTCGTGTCATTGTCCATGCCAAAAATAAACGATGTAATAGCGTAGACATTGCGTTGCGCCAACCGCTCCAGCACCGCCCCATACTCACCCGGCTTGTTGAACCCTTTGTTCACGTCTTTCAGATTGGCCGGGTCGATGGACTCCATGCCGATAAAGATCCACTTGCCTCCAGAAGCCGCGATCAGGTCCACCAGTTCTTCGTCGCGCAATAAATTGGCGCTGATCTGCGCCACCCAATGCAGCTGCGCGCCGGCGGCTATGATGTCGCGCAGCAATGACTTCGTGCGCTTGATGTTGATGGCGAAATTGTCGTCGATGAAAAACACCGCCATCTGGCCCTTCTCGCTGCGGGCGCGGGCCTTCAATAACAGCAGTTCATTCACCACGCTTTCATTGGTGCGAAAGCGAATCGAGTCTCCAAAAAATCCGGTCACCGTGCAGAACTCGCACCCGTAGGGGCAGCCTCGTCCCGATTCGACCGGAATAAGGCGAAACGTTCCCCAGCCCTCTCCGATTTTCTGGAGCGTGTTCTTCACAGCCTTCGGCACCAGATTGAACTGCTTGAGATCGATTGACTGCCACGGAATCACCGGATATTCCTTCAGCGACGGCTTGCTCTCGTGGCCAAAGGCGTCCACCGGCGCATACACGTCTTTAAGTTCACCCCGGGCAGCATCTTCGACAATCCGCGGCCAGGTCGCGTCCGCTTCGCCCAGCGCAACCGCGTCGGCGTGGCGCGGACCGCCATCTCGGCCGAGCGCCTCGTCGGCCATCTCGGTCACGTGAGGCCCACCCATCACCACCGGAACTCCGGTGGCCCGAACCGCATCCGCCATGCGATACGCTTTGGCAATCATTCGGGTCATGGCGCCGATGCCGACCAGTTCGATATTGTTGTCACGCACAAACTGCGCGAACTCCGCTTCATCCATCGATTGCGCGTTGCCATCCACCAGCACCACCTCATGGCCAGGCGGAGTAAGCGCCTGGAGCAGAAACATCCATAGATGAGGCATGAAATTACGCGTGACACCGTTGTCGGGGTTGTACAGCAGAATTTTCATGAGGAATTTAGCGATTCTGCAAAGCGCTGCTTTGCTGCGCGTGAGGCTGAGGGCAATCGAAAGCGCCAGGGCGAATTCTCCCCCTGGTGCCCAATTGTTCGGCAAAGTTCGTTTGGATGTACCCCAGCGGACATTGTACACCGGAATCGCTGGTTCGCAGTTCTCAGTTCTCGGTTCTCGGTTCTCAGTAACTTAAGGTTACGGTAAGGCGCAAGGGCTGCTTGCAGATCTCTCAATCGCGATTCGCCATGCCCGCCTCGCATTTTTTGAGAACGGAGAACTCCAAAACAAAGAACAGCCCGCAAGCTTCTCAGCCTGCGGGCTGCCCGGTGGACTGTTTGGGATTGACTGAGGTGGTCACTCTCGTGGCCCCTCGCTCACTCCGGTGCCGGGCACGGCTTGTGTCCGGCGGATCAGCCCATACTCACGGATTGTTTGCGAGAGATGTTCCCGATTCCCCCGACCAAAGGTTCCTCGAGAACTCCGCTTAGAGCAACCGCCCTAAGACTCAGCCACCTCACCTGGTCTGGTACTACAATGTCCATCAGAACTTGTCATCCGACCACCTCCTTTCCGGTGTAGGCTCACACTAGCCCAAAACGAATTCCGGGTCAACCACTCGAGTGAAAAAGAGGAGTCAACACTGTCACTAGCGCACAAAAGCCACGTCCGCCTACCTGCTGCGCGCGAGTTTCACTTTCGAAAAGTGAAACTCGTGCCGCTTCATATCCACGCGCGCCCCGCGGAAGGCCACTCCTTCCATGCGCAGTCGAAATCTTTGCTCAGCGGCCTGTTCTCCGCACAACTTGATCGCCCCGCCCGAGCCGACCACGCGGTGCCAGGGCAATCCGGGAACCTGATGCAGAATGCGCACCACTTGCCGGGCGGCTCCGGGCCAGCCCGCAGCCTTGGCTAAAGCTCCGTAGCTCGACACCGTTCCCGCGGGCAAGGCGCGAATGCAACGCACGACGCGGGCGCGCTTATCTTCGTGTGGCGGCATGCTTCTCCCGACCTGCTTCCTCCGAAACTGAATTGAGCGAACAGCTGCCGATCCCTTCCATGTTTCATGGGACAATACTTACCGGCCAATCATGCTAAATTAGAGTCACCAATACAAAAATTTACACGTGCTGGTGAAACCTGGGATTACGATATCGGCATCCCAGTTTTTGCTCACCACGAAAACTGCCTTTCGGAGAATACTATGCTTCGCCGGTTGAAAGCCCTGCCCCTTCTCGTGGCCATTGCGGCCTTGAGCATCGTCGCCACCAGTTGCAGTTCAGGCAACACTACGCAGGCTCGTATTGTCAACGCTATCCCGAACACCGCCCAGTACGGTGGCGCCCTGGATATCGAGGTCAACACCACGCAGCAATTTACGGGCGTAACATTTGGCGCCGCTTCGGCATCAACCTATACGAAAATACCTTCGGGGAATGTCACGATCGAAGGGTTTGAATCCCCCGGAGTCGCCACCTCCGTCTTCACCGATTCCACTACCTTGAACGCCGGGACACAGTACACGCTGGTTGCGACTGGATATGCCAACGGCGTCGGCACCCAAGCCCCTGTCCTCTTGTCTTTCAGTGACGATAATTCGTTGCCGGCAGATGGCACCATCAATTTCCGCGTCATTAACGCTGCGCCCAACGCATCCCCCTCAACCGACGGGAGCATGGATATTTGGATCGAACCGACCCCCGACAACAATCCCATCCTGGAACCGGCTACGATCCAAAACCTTCCCTACCAGTCGGCGAGCGGCTACGTAAACGTTGGCTATAATTCGAGCGGACTCGGTTTCACGATGTACGTTTACACAGTGGGGGGCGGGACGCGACTAATCAGCCCCGTCCAGATCAACGTCAGCGGCAGCCAGAACAGCGCAGCGGTTTGTACCTTGGTGCTCGTCGACTTCCCGAACGCAAATGAACTGAGTTCGTCTCCCGTCATGTTGGATGACTCCAATTGCGGCATCTAATCGCGGACGAGATCGAAATCCGACCGAGGTCCGGCCAAGGTCCGGTGAACCGCCTGACAAGCTGCTAGAATCCTTCTTGTTCCCGCCAAACTGCCTTTTGGAGAATTAAGGATGCCTCGCTGGTTGAAAGCCCTGCCCCTTGCGTTGGCCGTTGCGGCCTCGGGCATCTTTGCCGCCAGTTGTGCTTCCTCCGGCAATCAAACGCAGATTCGTTTTGTCCACGCCATCCAGGACGCCCAAGCCTTGGATATCAATGCCTACGGCCCGCAACAAGTCAACGGCATGCAAATATTTGCCGACGTATCGTTCCGCGGTTTTCTGCCCTCACAGGGCTATGTTAACGTGCTTTCGGATACGCAAACGATCGAAGGGTTTGTAAACCCCACCGACACCACCTCGGTCTTCAGCGCTCCCGTGAATTGGGGCGCTGGGTTGCAGTACACGGTGATCGCTACTGGATTTTCTGCCACCGGCAGCAATGTTGTCCTTGAGTCTGTACTTGACTTCAACACGGCGCCGGCCTCGGGCTACGTGGAATTCCGCGTCATTAACGCATCACCCCACTCACCCTCAGGCGGCGTGGATGTTTATATCGACCCGATCCCCGTCCAGGGCATGGGGACCCCTGTAATCACTGCCCTCGCCTACCAGCAAGTGAGCCCATACGTAAGCCTGGTCTATTATCCCGACAACAAGCCCAGCAACGGCAACAATGGTTACGAGCTGTACGTTACTCAATCGGGGAGCACCACACCCATCATCAGCCAGTACCTCGGTCCGGCAGAAAATTCCATTCATACCCTGGTGCTCACGGACGTCCAGGCTGGAAATACAATGAATCCGCTAGCTCTGGAGTTGACTGACCTCGATTAACCGCGGGCGCTGGCCACATCTGAATACTTCTTGAATACTCAAAGAGCGAGCCCCCGGTCGAGGCCCGGTGAACAGCCTGCCGAGAAACTGGGTTTCGTATCAGGATCGCTTTTGGGTTTCGTATCAGGGTATCGCGGGTTTCGTATGAGGGTATCGCTTTAGCGGTACCGAAAGTCCTTCGGAATCGGACGCCCCTTTAGGGGCAGCGGCATCGAGACTCGACTTTTTTCCGCATCCTGCTAATGTGGCGTCCCAAAGGTTCGTGGCATAAATCCACGCTGTCATCCTGAGCGAGCGAAAGATGACAGATCATACTTAGGTCGCGAATTTACGGGACACGGCACTAAGCCGAATCTTTCTTGAACGACCGTGCAGCCGATTCTTCATCATCGAACACTTCAAAAACAGTGAGCAGCTTGGTGATTTGGAGAAGTTCGCCCACGCGCTGGCTCAGCCTCGCCAGTTTCACCGCGCCGCCGGCGTTGCGGGCACTCGTGAAAAGCGAAACCAGAGTTCCGAGCCCGCCGCTATCGATGTAGGTCACTTCGCGCAGACTCATCACAACCTTCGGATTCTGGGCCAGCAGTTTCTTGACCATGTCGCGCAGGGCGGCCGACTCTTCGCCGAACACCACCCGGCCGCTGCAATCCACCACCAGCACGCCTTCCATCGTCCGTGTGCTCATTCGCAATTGCATTGCATGAGAGTACCCCGCCTGACCAAGCCATGCAAGCGCCGGCATCGGCGGTGCCGCGACCCATGATCGATGGAGAGCCGGGCGTCCCCGCCCGACTGGACGGGCGAGATGCCCGTCCCTCCACAAATTGCGCGCGCGTGAGACTGTATAATCATGGTCTCGCATGAGCTATCAGGTCCTGGCGCGCAAATACCGGCCGCAGAAATTCTCCGACGTCATTGGCCAGGAGCATGTCACCCGCACCCTGCAAAATGCCATC
This sequence comes from Terriglobales bacterium, assembly GCA_052147055.1. GTDB lineage: Bacteria > Acidobacteriota > Terriglobia > Terriglobales > Acidobacteriaceae > JABCZH01. Next base: position 21,775 of record JBKQLO010000043.1, on the reverse strand, counting down.
GCGCAGGAGCGCATCGCGCACGGTTATATCTTCAGCGGTCATCGCGGAATCGGCAAGACGACGGTCGCCCGCATCCTGGCCATGGCGCTGAACTGCCGCTCAGCCGAGAAGCCGGTGGCCGAACCCTGCGGCGTATGCGATTCCTGCACCGAGATTCGCGCCGGCAACGCCGTGGACGTAATCGAAATCGACGCTGCCACTAATCGCGGCATCGACGAGATCCGCGAACTGCGCGAGGCCGCGCGCTACCGTCCGGCGCGCGACCGCTTCAAAATCTACATTCTCGACGAGGCCCACCAGATCACCGACGCCGCCTTCAATGCGCTGCTCAAAACACTGGAGGAGCCTCCCGGCCACGTCATCTTCATGATGGCCACCACCCAGCCCGAAGATATCCCCCAGACCATCCGCTCGCGCTGCCAGCACTTCAGCTTTCGGGCGGTTAAGTTCGAAGACATCGTTGGTCAGCTCCGCGACATCGTAACGAAAGAGAGAATCCCTGCCGACGAAGACGCCCTCGCGCTGCTGGCGGAAGCGGGCGACGGCTCGATGCGCGACGCGCTCTCTATTCTCGACCAGGCCATCGCCTCCACCGCCGACCACCTGACCGCCGATTCCGTGCGCAGCCTGATCGGTTCCGCTCCCGCGGCGGCGCTCGAAACCGTCATGCAGGCCGTCGCCGAAGGCTCGACCGATCAGAGTTCGAGCGAAAAAATCCTCGTGCTGGTCGACGAACTGATCGGCGAAGGCCACAGCCCCACGCATTTCGCGCGCCAGTTGGTGCGCTTCCTGCGCAATGTCACCGTGGCCAAGATCGCGGGCAAAGACTCGGCGCTCCTGCAGATTTCGTCCGATGAGCGCGCCCGCGTCGCCCGCATCGCCGAACTCTTCACCGAGGAGGACCTGGCGCGCCATTTGCAAATCATGCTGCGCACCCACGGAGAACTCGGATACCGCCAGGAACAGCGCTTCCACCTTGAGCTGGGACTGCTGAAAATGGCGCATGCGCAGCGTCTGTTGCCGATCGAGCAGTTGCTGAGCGAGGTGGCGGCTTCCGCTCCCAATCCAGCCGTCGGCCCTACCAAGTTGGCTCTCGCTCCCCTCAGTTCCGGTATTCAATCTTCTCTAGCGAGGGCTCGGCGCGACGAGCCCGCATCGGCGCGATCAAATTCAGTGTCGCCGTTCGCAGCCGACTCGGCGCGCAAAGGCAATCCCAAGGCGGAGTCGGCGCCCTCCGGTTCAGCGAGCGTAACGAGCGCGACCAGCGCTAACGTCGTCATCATGGGATCGGCCGCGCCCGCGGTTGAAGAGTTATCGCCGGCACTCGATCCGCAGCCAGTCGCCCGCGAAGCAAGGGTCGAGGCCAACGCCGAGTCTCTGCGCGACGCCGTGCTCAACGCCCTGGGCAATCAGCCCATGCTCGTCTCCCTGTTGGAAAACGCGGAGTGGAGACTGGAAGGAAATGCGCTGACCGCCAAAGCAGCGGCTTCGAGCACGATGATCGAAATGTCATTCACGGCCGACGCGCGCCGCGTGGCCAGCGCCGCCGCCAGCGGTCTGGCCGGCAGGCCGATCAAGATGCTGGTCGAGCCGGATGGAGCGCCGCAGGCGGCGCCCGCGCCACGCCGCTCTTCATCGAAAGGAAGCGCATCGAACGGAAGCGCACGCAGCCGAGCCGAACAGGACCCGATCGTGCAACGCATGCAGGAAAAATTCGGAGCCGAAATCCGCACCGTGATCGATTATCGGGAGAAAGGATGAAGTCATTTTGTAATTTGGTAATCGGGTAATTTTGTAATTTGAAACCCAAACTTCGAGCCGCATTAGGGGTTTGAAATTACCAAATTACAAACTAAGAAAATTACAACATTTCCCCATGTCCGGATTCAATTTGCAGGAACTGATGTCGCAAGCCAAGCAGCAGTACGAGACGCTGCAGAAAAAGATGGAGCAGACCGTGGTCGAGGCCTCGGCCGGCGGCGGCACGGTCACCGTCAAAATGGATGGCCGCAAGCAGTTGCGCAGCATCGTGATCGATCCGGAAGCGGTAAAGTCCGGCGATGTCGAGATGCTGCAGGATCTGGTGATGGCCGCGCTCAACGAAGCCAGCCGCAAGGTCGATCAGGCGATGCAATCAAGTGTTGGCGGAATGCTCGGCGGACTGGGAGGGATTTTGTAATTTGGTAATTTCATAATTTTGTAATTTGAACCCGGCAGGTTTTCAAATTACCAAATTACCCGATTACAAAATTACAAAATCCCTATGTCTCGCTTTGCCGAACCGATGACCCGGCTCATCGACGAACTCAAGAAGCTGCCGGGAGTCGGCAACAAGAGCGCCCAGCGCCTCGCCTTTCATATTCTGCGCTCGAGCGCGGAGGACGCCGAGGCTCTGGCCTCCGCCGTTCGCGATGTCAAGGCCAAGCTGCGTCTGTGCTCGATCTGCAACAACATTACCGACGTCGATCCCTGCGTCTACTGCAGCAGCCCTACCCGCAATCAAAAGCTAGTCTGCGTGGTGGAGGAACCGACCAACATTGCCGCGGTCGAGAAGACGCGGCATTTTAACGGCGTCTACCACGTGCTCCACGGCTCGATTTCACCCTTGCACGGAGTGGGCCCGGAGCAGTTGCGCATCGCCAATCTGATCAGCCGGGTGGCCGGCGGCGAAATCGAAGAAGTCATCCTCGCCACCAATCCCACGGTCGAAGGCGAAGCCACCGCCACCTACCTGGCCCAGCAACTGAAGCGGCAAGGACAGGGAAAAGCACTGCGCGTGACCCGCATCGCGATGGGCATTCCCGTAGGCAGCGACATCGAATACACCGACGAAGTCACCATGCTGAAGGCCATGGAAGGCCGACGGGAAATGTAGTTTGCGCGGCGGCGCCGGCGAACGATATTGCTTAACGATAGTGCATAGAATGTCGCCGGAGTGTCCCGACCCTGGCGCGAACCGCCAGCGTGCCGCGTGGTGGGGTCATGGCACTCGATCAACAACATTGGGTTCCGATGGCACTATCAATGGCACTATCAAATGGCGAAGCTTCTTGCGTATAATATGCGTCAATCCAATGCTGTTCCTTGGAAGTTGATCCTATGGACCGTAATTTCCGCTTTGCGCAACGAGTTGTTTTCTGCCTCGGAAGCTTACCGTGGTTGGGTCTCTCAATTCTCGCCGTGCTGACCTTGTCTTCGGCTCTATTGAGTCAGACTTCCCAGGACTCCAACGCAGTCGTCCATCTGCCCACCGACTGGAGTCACCACCACCTTGTCTTCTCCACCCCTGCCGCTCCGGAACAGCTCGAGCGCATTCAGCAGGATCCTCGCTATTGGCAGCAACTCTTGCGCCGTTCGCACGCGGCGCGGCCGGAGGCGGAGCTTGGCGGTGCTGTTACCTCCGAGGTGCAGTCTGGCTCGAAAGCCGTCAGCAAGAATCCCAGGCTGAAGCGGGACTGGTCGCTGAACATGGGCTCGGGCGCGACTGTGGGCGCTGGCCAGTATCCCGGGTTCTACCTGGGATCCTCTAACTGCTCCGACTTTGCGGTCTTCAATACCAGTTTGGCGGGGTCGGCCACGCAGGCTAGCATCATTGCCTATAACAATGTGTATTCCGGTTGCACCGCCACCCCCCTCCGGGTACTGGGCGTACAACACGAACGGCGGCACAATCAGCACTTCGGTGACACTTTCCTTAGATGGCTCTCAAGTGGCTTTCGTGCAAGCGCAGGGTGGCGTTGCGAAACTCGTGCTGCTGAAGTGGGCGCAAAACGCCGCAAGCACGGCTAGCTCCCCCGCACAGCTCACGACCTCGACATCAAGTATAACGGCTAGCTGCAATTTGACCGGCGGCTCCCCGACGGTAACCTGTGCGGGTGCGTACTTCACTACGGCTTATGATGTAGGCGCAACCGTCACTGGCGCTCACATTCCGGCTGGCGCGACGATCACGACCGTAAACAGCCCCACTTCGATCACCCTCTCGGGAAACGCGACGCCCCAACGGAATCGCCGCCCTGTCGGCAGCCGGGGGCACGAGCGGCATTATCATCGATAACACTGTACCGCCGAGTGCGATTGGAACATCGCAGATCTATTATTCAACGCTCACGGGAGGGACAGCCGTACAAGCCTCGCAGTCGGGACTAGATTAGCGAGGGGACAAAATTGTACCGGGAATCTATGGGGCGAAGCGCTAGGAAGTCTTGCGGATAGAGTGACACTGCCCCAGTCCATGGACCTTTCCGCAACTTAATGCCTGCGTCTCAAACACCCGCTCGAAGCGGAATGCGGGCTTGGTGTAGGGTTTTTTCGATTGCTTCTCCTGAGTCGGTCGCTTGTTCTCAGGTCCCACCGGATTCCCATTCGGCATCAGACATCTCCCAGAAAGTAGACTCGGACTAGTGGCTGGAACTCGACTCTTCTGCCGTACGTCGGCGCTCTTGCCGGAATTGTAACATTTCTGTGCTCCCAACCCCGAAAGATTGAAAAAAAAATTGACGCTTGCGCCCACTCCCTGAACTCTGCAATACCACGCTGAACTGTGCAACACTTTGAACATCCCGTTGCAAACAGCCGCTGCAAGTAACCTTGGAACGACCACGCCCACCCCGCCAGCAGCAGTGAACTGGCTTTATTTGTTTGAGATGCGAAACCAGTTCGAACGGTCGCAGAGAATCTGACACTGGCCCCATAGTTGCTGCATCGCCTACGGATGTATCCTCGCTCCTTCTGAACACTTTGCTGGCGCGAGATGAATAAGCGGACGTGAACCACGCCCGCAATTCTCTGAACCAGCCGCGCCGCGCGATGTAAACGCATCGCAACCGGCGCTCCCGAAACCGGGCGCACCCGCCCGGTTTCTTTTTTTGCAGCCAAAGAGTTCCCATAGAGACGGGGCTCGCCCCGTCTCAGTCGCCAGCGGTCCCCAGCAGGAATCCGTTGGCTTCTTCTTCCTGCGCCACTAGTCCCTCCGGCAGCCGGCCACGGTTGTACTCCGCCATGCGATTTTTCCACTTGAGAAAATCGGTGATGCTCTCCGGTTCAATGCGGATTTCCACCCGCCGCAAACTCGACAGCAGAAGATTCATCTCGTTCTGGAACCCAATCTCGGAGCGCAGGTTTTTCGCCGACGCCTTCACCCTCTCGATCTCGCGCCCACACACTTCCAGCAACCCCCAGCCCGCGGGAAGTTCCTCGCTGCGTATCAGGCCCCGCGACGCCAGGTAATACCGCTCACAGCCGACGCCCATCTCCGGCCTTTGGCGGAAGGGCTTGTCGCGATCGGCCAGAAAATCCGCACGCGAAACTTTGCTTTCGACCAGCACCGAATGGCACGCCTTCTTCCAGCCAATAGCATCCGGCATCTCGCCGCTGACGCAGGCCTGCTCGCTAAGCACCACTCCACAGCGATAGCGCCGCAACCACCGCACCGCCATAGAAACTAATTTGGCATGGGTCAAATTCGCATGGGTCACAAAGAGAGTTTGGAAGAGCAACGCAGTTCTGAGAAGTGTCAGACTAGCTTCAATCGATCGTGGGGGGACGGGGCTTCGTATCAGGGCATCGCTTTAGCGATGCCGAGAACCGCCTGCTATCGATAGCCCCTTTAGGGGCTGCGCCGAACTCGCAACGCCCGCACCATCACCGGCCGGCGCAGCACGGTCTCCAGTAAATGTCGCGCCGCGGCGACGCCTTCCGCCGAGCGGTCCAGCGCCGAGTATCCCGCCGCCCGCACCAATACGCAGCCGTCCTGCAAACCAACCTCGAGCCGCGGAGCGCTGTCGTTTTCGCTCCCGCTGCGCACGTGGCGCGTGTCCAGCGCGTTGGCCAGACGCAAAACGCCGGCCAACTCCATGGCGAGCGGCCGATCCGGCAGTTCCAGCACTTGCATGATCTTTCCCCGCGGACGCGGCAACGCTCCACGATGATAGCGCGCCACCACCGCCGCCATTTCCAGTTCTCGCGCACTCCAACCGAGAGGCCGCGCCAGCCCGCGGATCATACGGTACGAATCCTTCTGGTGATTGGCCTCGCCCTTGGCTTTGCCGACATCATGCATGAGCGCCGCCGCCTGCAACACCACTCGCGAGTCGTATTCCGGATTCTGGTCCAGATTGGGTGCCCCCGCACCTGTCGTCAGCAGCCCCGCATTCTTCAACCCGTCGTACAAAAGAAGCGCTAGCTGGGCCACGCGCTGGGAATGCGAAAAATCGGGATCGAGATATCCCGCCCACACCCGAAGACGGCTCATCGCCGCGGCGCGCAGTTGCGGGCCCGACGGCAACTCCGCCCGCCAGACGCGCCATAGCGACTGCCGGCCCACCATCTTCTCGCGATAGCGCTCCAGCCTCTTGGCGCGCTCCACGTTCAACTTTTCGCGCCAGCGGCTCTGGCTTTCCATATCGGGGAACGCCATAATCTCGACGGCGGTCGCCCACAGCACATCGAGATCGTGCACTTCTCCCAGAAGATCCTGCAGTTCTTTCAGATCGTCGCCCCATAACGCGTGCTGGCGCGGCAGAAAATTTTCCACCGTGTAACGGAAGCGTTTGATGCCAATGCGCAGCGCGTGCCAGCTCATTTGCGACCGCGTCCGCAGAGCATGTTTGTGCAGATCGTAAGCGGCTGTCCACTTTTCGAGCGCCAGATGCAAATACACCACGCTCCCCGGACGCACCCGCGCCGCACGCTGCGGCAGAGTTCGCGACCACTGCCGCCATTGCTTGCGGTCAAACTGATGGAGATCTTTGAAAGCGTGCTGCTTGCAAGCGGCCTCGCGCGCGTGCACGTGAGCCAGCAGTTTGATAGCGACGGGATCGCCCGACAAATGATCGCCCTGATTTTCAGCAAAGACGCGGCTTGCCGCTTCTCCCGCGGCGATATCGCTCAGCTTCTCGATCCATTCCTGCATCACCTGCATGTCGCGCAGCTCACCCAGCGCCTGAAAGAGTTTTTTCCCCGCCTTCTTCATATCCTTCCATGAAGAATCGGGATCGATCGACATCAATCCATCGGCCAGAGAACGGCAGCGCCGCAGCGCCACTCGAAGATCGTGCACCGCGTCGACATCGAAGCCGGCAGCCGCCCGATCGCACTCCACCAGCACGCGCTCCATCCAAGCCCGCAGCCCAAGCTTCGGCTTGGGGCCAGCAGGCTCAGGATTCGCAGACTTAGGACTGGCAGGCTTAGGACTGGCCTTCAGAATAGGACTGGCTCCCACCGTGCCTCCTTTCGCTGACGGGAACCATTGTCGCCTCTTTGGGCGGAATCTTCCAGGAGCAGCTCCAGCTAGACCGATTCATGGAGGGATAGCGCCTCGCCCGTCCGGCGGTGCGTGGCCCCTGAGGGAGTGGCCATTCTACGTGTTAACTCATGAGTTACTAACCGATAAATATCTACAAAAAAAACTCGAACCTCGGTCTTTTGGAATGATAGAGTTAGGCAAAAATTCCCGCCAGGTCTTTGGGTTTAAAGGACTTACGTGTAAAGTCTTCCAAAATCAATGACTTAGCTGCCAAAAGTTCTGAAAAACGGCTTTGGGGCAGCTTCGCGGTCCGTCTTGCTGGACGGACACACACACAGCTGCCCCAATCAGACTTCTATAATCGCGCACGGCGGGCTGAATGTCTGTGATTCTGGTCACAGATGGTTTGTGATGAAAAGTCAGTTGCCAGTACCCAGTTGCCAGTATCCAGTGGACGGGCAATCGACGCTTCCTCGACTTTCGGGAAAACCCCGAGCTTCATGCGGCGGTGGAATCCCAGGTGTCGAAAAGCGCGAGACCCTTCGACAAGCTCAGGGCAGGCTCTGGGGCACCCGCGACCAATGAGGGTAGACAGTCGTGAGAGAATAGCGAGCGGAAGGCTGGGTGGCTGACGCCACTCCTTTCTTGAACCCACCGTTTGCGGAAATCCCAGAGTGCAATCATCGTGTGAAGAGTGGCCTTTCGTAAGGTTAGTTCACAAGAATTCTTGCCCGTGGTAGTGATATGCTCCGTTGTAAGCCTGACATCCCAACGAAGGAGATCGGACCATGAAACCGTTGACGACCATTGCCGTTCTGCTGTTGGCGGCGGCATCCGCTGGTGCACAAGCCCCACAAGCTGCGCAAACTCCCCAAGCTCCACTAGGTCCAAAGTCCTGTGAAGAACTGAAGACGGAGATCGCAGCCAAGCTGGACGCAAAAGGCGTGAAGCCGTACACGCTTGAAATCGTAGACAAGGACAAAGAAGCGGAGGGCAAGGTGGTGGGTACTTGTGGCGGCGGGACGAAGAAGATCATGTACCTCAGAACGTCAACTCCGCCTCAAACCCCGGCGCCCGAAGCGAGCAAGCCCTGACAGCCTGTGGTGAAAATCAAAGGCGCAGATGCAGCGCCTAGAGAGGCTGCGGAAGAAGTGTTTTCTCCCCCAGTCTGACCGCAGCGGCTTGGCGATTTCACTTGGGTTCTCGGATTGCGCCGGTGAGCGCCGCAATGGAGAAAAGCGCTCCGACAATCACAGGTGGGAGCAACCATTTGAACCCACCCAAGAATGAGGGGGCATCAACAAGCATGTGCTGGTCCGGCGGTTCACGAGACCCTGCTTCCTCGACTTCCAGGAAAACCCCGAGCTTCACGCGGCGGTGGAATCCCAGGTCTCGAAAAGCGCGAGAGCCGACCCAGATCCGCTCAGCTGCTATTGATCGGCGCCCACGAGTTGAACGGCGTCAATCTCATTCCACCCAGGGACGACATTGGTCGCGAGCGTGACCTTGACGCGGTCGGTTTTGAAGGTGGTCTTGGGGAATTTCACCATGAGATAGTTCAATTCCGTTGTCGGATCGTTGCCTTGCCAGACGGCGTGGGCTCCGCCCTGCTCATCGTAAACTTCAATTTTGATCACCGCCCCCGAGCCACAGGACTCGCGAACGCGCACCTCAATGGCGTGCACGGGTCTGGGATATTTCAAGTCCAGCCATTCAATGCCACCATCGGGGGTTTTCGGCGCCCAAGCCGCTCCGTCATCTCCGTACTTATCAACATTGGGAGCGCCGGTCGCCTGATTGGCGGACCAACCGGCTGTACCCTGGGCGTCATTGTAGGTTGAGGACGCGGTGGCCTGAATTGCCCACTGGCCGTTGGGATCTCTTTTGATCTCATCTTGTTTCAATGCCCATTCGGCGGCAGCCATCTTGGCAGTTGTTTCAGCGGATGCGCCAGCGTCCGCGCTGCCGGGTGCGGCAGCAGGGGCGCTCGCTGCTGGCGCTGTTGTTGCGGAAGTGGCGTTCGTGCTCGCAGCCGGTTTCTCCTGCGTGCTGCTGCTCTTCTTGCAGCCGCTTAGAAATACAACCGGAAGAAAACAGCAAATCAGTTTGGGATGGATTTTCATTGGATGCTCCTGTTCAGATGGTTGGAATGTTACACCCAACGCACCGGCAGCCCGCAAGCCTGTTTGGGCTGTGGTAGAGCCGTTCCCGACTCTGGCTCCGGCTCCCTCTACAGCAAATCGAAAACTGCTCTGAGGGGACGGCAACTGGGAACTGTCTTAGTTGGTCAGCACCTTCTCGCGCTCCTCGGCATCCAGGCGCTCCTCGCGCTGCGAAGCCGGCAGCGCGAACGCCAGCACCTCGTCTATGGTCTTCACGTAGTGCGTAGTTAGTCCCAGTAACTGCTCGGGCGTCAGGTCTTCCTCGACATTGGTTTTGTTTTCCGCGGGCATGATCACGTCCAGCACCCCGGCGCGTTTGGCGGCCAGAACTTTTTCCTTGATGCCGCCCACGGGCAGCACGTTGCCGCTCAGCGTGATCTCTCCCGTCATCGCGGTCAGCGTACGAACCTGCTTGCCCGTCAGCAACGACACCAGCGCGGTCACAATGGTGACGCCCGCCGAAGGACCGTCTTTCGGGATCGCTCCCGCAGGCACGTGAATGTGGATGTCATGGTTGGTAAAAAAATCTTCGTCGATGCCGAACTGCTTCGCATTCGAACGCACCCAGCTCAACCCGGCCTGCATGGATTCGCGCATCACGTCTTGAATCTGGCCGGTGATGGTGAGGCCGCCCGTGCCTTTCATGAGGTTGGCTTCGACGAACAACACGTCGCCGCCCGAGGGCGTCCATGCCAGTCCGACCACCACGCCCGGGCGCTTGGTGCGCTCGGCAATTTCGCCTTCGCTGCGCACCTTGATGCCGCCGAGAAATTCCTGCACGATCTCTTTGGTGACGACGAGCTTGTCGGTCTTCCCTTCCGCCATGCGGCGCGCCTGCTTGCGGCAGATGGTGCCGATGGTGCGTTCCAGGTTGCGCACTCCCGCCTCGCGCGTGTAATGGCGGATCACGTAGCTGACCGCTTCTTCCGGAAATTCGATCAGCTCTTTGGTGATTCCGTTTTCCTCGATCTGACGGGGAATCAGGTACTGGAAGGCGATGTGAACTTTCTCTTCCTCGGTATATCCCTGAAGCTCGATGATCTCCATGCGGTCGCGCAGCGGCTCGGCGATGGGATCGAGCATGTTCGCGGTGGTAATGAACAAGACCTTGGAAAGATCGAACATCACGTCGAGGTAGTTGTCGCGAAACGTCGCGTTCTGCTCGGGATCGAGCGCTTCGAGCAACGCCGACGCGGGATCGCCGCGGAAGTCGCGCCCGACCTTGTCGATTTCGTCGAGCATGAAGACCGGATCTTTGGTCTCCGCGCGCCGGATGCCTTGAATGATCTGCCCCGGCAAGGCCCCGATATAAGTGCGCCGGTGGCCGCGAATCTCGGCTTCGTCATGCACTCCGCCGAGCGAGAGACGGGTGAACTTGCGTCCCAGCGCGCGCGCGATGGATTTGCCCAGCGAAGTCTTGCCCACGCCCGGAGGCCCGACGAAACACAGAATCGGCCCTTTCATGTTGGGCTTCAGGCGGCGCACCGAAAGGTAGTCGAGGATGCGGTCTTTCACTTTCTGCAAGTCGTAGTGGTCGGCGTCGAGAATCTCTTTCGCCTTGGGGATTTCAATTTCCACACCCGAAGTCTTCGCCCAGGGCAGGATCGCCAGCCACTCGATGTAGTTGCGCGTGACCGAATAATCCGCCGCCATCGGCGACATGCGCGCGAGACGGCCCAGTTCCTTCAGCGCATCTTTCTTCACTTCGTCGGGCATGCCGGCGGATTCGATCTTTTGCTTCAGTTCGTCGGTGTCGCGCTGGCCCTCGTCCTGCTCGCCCAGTTCTTTTTGGATCGCCTTCATTTGCTCGCGCAGGTAGTATTCGCGCTGCGTCTGCTGCACGCGGTCCTGCACTTCCGACTGGATCTTGTTGCGCAGTTGCTGCACTTCCAGTTCCTTGGCCAGGTGCTGATTGATTTTTCCCAGCCGCACCCGGACGTCGCTCGTTTCCAGCGTCTCTTGCTTGTCGGCCGTGGAGAGCGAGGGCAGCGACGAGGCGATGAAGTCCACCAGCCGTCCCGGTTCTTCAATATTCATCGCCACCGTGGAAAGTTCGTCGGAGAGCGTCGGCGAACCGGCCACGATCTGCTGGAACAAGGTCAGCACGTTGCGCTGCAGCGCTTCCACCTCGGAATCCTTGGGCGGAATCGTCTCCGGAATCGTGGCCACGCGCGCGCGCATGAACGGCGCAAGCTGGGTGAAATCCGCCAGCCGCACCCGCTCCAGTCCTTCGGCAAAAACAAACAGGCTCTGGTTGGGCATCTTGACAACTTTGTGCACCACCGCCAGCGTTCCAATGGAGTACAGATCGGTCGGTTGCGGCGAGTCCACGCGCGCCTCGCGCTGCGCTGCGACGACGATGGTCTTGTCATCGCCGAGCGAATTAATAAGCTGCACGGAACTTTCCCGCCCCACCGTCAGCGGAAGGACGGCATGAGGGAACAGGACCGTGTCGCGCACCGGCAGAATCGGCAGCGAGCGCTCGGTGGTGTCGTAAGCGGTTTGTCCCGAAGAAGTAAAGGTTATAGGATCGCCCATGATTTTCCCTTGAGTGTCTTTCACTCAACTTTTGATGAACTGAACTCCCAAAAGGATGCAAGCCTTCGTGTTAGGTTGTTGAATTCTAAACCTTTTTTAGCCTTTTGCAAGACTCGAAAGGATTCGGCCCCACTCCGGTACCCCAACTCGGCGGCGTCGCTTTCCGATTAAGTTTTCAGGCTACGCGGAACCAGACGAAAGCGCAGTGCAGCACCTCACAGCAGGTTGTGACGAATGCCGGAGCGCCGATCCACATCACTGCACGTCCACAATCTTCAGCGCGGTCACCTGCCTCACCCACCGCGCCATTCTTTTTTCATCGGGTACCACGATGCGGTATGGCCCCTCCTTGTCATCCAGCGGCTTGCCATCTTTCAAGAAAGCCAGGATGATCTGCTTATCGGTAAAGCCGGGGTCGATCTCAGGCAGCGCAATCACGACCCGATAGCCATCGGCCGCCTCCACCAGCAAACATGAGGCCATCCGTTTTCCCTTCATAGTCTCGCCGAACCCAACTCCCCCTCTCTCCAACACGGCTTTCAGCGGGACGCCCTCAAACGTTGCCGATACACCAGAGGCGCCGGTCGTGACCTTCACGCGCGGCAAAGCCTCGATATCGGCCCGGGCCAAAACAGTTTGCTTTCCGCTTTCGGTTTGAACGGTCAACTGCTGAGACAATGCGAGAGTGGTCTGCAGCGTCAGGGCAAGGACAAGGACAAAGAGCACGGCGGGAAGGAACTGGCGATTTCTCATATCAAACTCTCATGTCAAACCCGAAGAATCATTACCTCAGTGGCTTTGATGAGGGCGCCCGCGGTCTGCCCCGCCTTCAGTTGCATCTCCCGCGCCGAACTTGCCGTGATGATCGATGTGATCTGCTGGCCGCCGATCGAGATCTTTACTTCCGCCATGAGACCGCTGATGCGCACCGAATCGATGCGCCCCACAAGCTGATTGCGCCCACTGACCCGGCGGATAACCAGCTTCCGTTCTTTTTCCGTTCTGCCTCGTGTTCTGAAGAGCAGCTTGTCCACTTCACTCTGCGGGATGCGGTGGTGCCCTCCGGCGGTCTGGAGGCTGCGAATCTTCTTCTTGTAAATCCACTGCTTGATGGTGGGGAAGCTGACGCCTAGCTGTAAAGCAGCGTCCCGCAACTGCAGCAACTCGTCGGGGATCCGTTGGGATTTGCCGTTCCTCCGCATCGGAACGAAATCGTACAGTCAACGCAGGGTTCGGTCAACACGCTAAGTTCGCCGACATATCGCCCCGTCTTCCCCTCCTGAATCCCGCCTCGATCCAGTCCGTCAACTCTCGCCGCCCCGCCCCGCCATGCCGCTTTCCGTCTTACGTTCGAAGCGGTCATCCGCAACGGCTCCGGCAGGCGAGGTGCCTTCGTACCAGCCGATGCGCGTCACCGCAAAATGATCGAACGCCGGCACATAGGGTTTGATGTCTAACAGCGGCGTGCCGTCCAACATGTCGACCCCGCCCACGCGCAAGCTATTTCCCTCGATCGCCAAGAGGCGAACCGCCGACATGCCGATGCGATTGGGACGAGCCGGGGACCGCGTCGCAAAAATTCCGCGCGGGTGAGGGTCCAAATATGGTTGCACCACAAGGCTAGGTTCAGAAGCACGGTCGAAGAGGTAAAACAGCCAGACACGTTCAAATCCCTCGATATCCTTCAATCCCTCGACGAATTCCGGAAACACCTCTACCGTTCCTTCGGCGTCATTGCCGCCAGAGGCTTGAATCGGAGTGCCCAGAGCGCGTGCAAAGGGAGTATGGATGAGGCCAATGGCGGACATTGAGAAGGCTGGTCTATGGCTCAAATGCTCTCCGTTCGAAACGCCGCTACCTACACTTTTCCTGCAAAAGCATCCCAGCCTCAACGGAGGAAAACAGAACGTCGTCTGGCGTGTCCAGAACTTGATCTGCCCCAGCATACGGCCGATCTACAATGCGCAGACCAATGTACCTCTCCGGAGTTTCGAGCCGCACCAGCCAGTCGGTGACGGACTTTGGGGCTTCCTCAAATTCCATCGTGCCATGAAGTACGCTGCACCCGGTGACGGCCTCCACTCCCTGAGCGAAAAAGTTGCCTCCCCGCACAGTGGCATGCTTTTTGTCGCTGCGACCTAACCCAAGTTCCTGCAGCGCGCGCTTCCCGGCTCGCATTCCGATGGCCAGACCAACATTCATGGTGTCCCAGTGCAGCAACCGGGAGGTGGTCAACATCTCCGTCTTCTGGCGGCTCCAATGCAGCGGAGCTTCGGCCAGGGGAACGCAGTCGTAGCGAGGGAGGTAGATCTTGATATCAAGTACCGGCGTGCCGTCGAAAGCATCGAGGCCCTTTACGCGAAGCAGGGTTCCATCCCGGCCGAGCAGTTCGACGACGCAGGAGCCGAGACCCGAAGGCCGCGCCGGCGATCGTGTGGTGTAGATGCCCATGCGACTGGTCTCGCCGACCAGTGGCACGGTCAGGATTTCCTCGTCGCTATCGGCCCATCCGACGAAACGTTGCCAGTCCTTGCGCCGGTGCTGGTGGTAGAGCACCCAGATGTGCGAAAAGTGCTCCAGCCTGAGCAGTCCATCCGCCAGTTCCTCGCGAATCCGGATCGTGCTTTCGGCCTCGTAGTTCGTCCTCTGAGTAAAGTCACGAAAGTCCGAGACCACTACTCCGATGGGACGAATACATACCGGCGGCTGGCAATCGGTGCTCATAAGTGTGTTGCCGAATCGTTACGCTGTCATGCACAAAGGCATGCAATCACGGTAGCAAGGCGCACGCTCGCCAACAAGACAATCGTTTCGATCCTACCGATGCAAATTATTCATCGTATATATCGGCATAATATTAGACATCATAATCGTATGCACTGTACACTTCATACTTCGTTGACCCAATACCGATGTTGGAGGCTTCCATGCGTAACTTTGCTCTGTGTCTCGCCGCCGTCGTTCTCTGTCTTTCGTCGACGTTGTCCTTTGCGCAGTCCCAAACGGGAGCGAGCCTTTCCGGCGTGGTGACGGACCAAACCGGCGCAGCCCTTCGCGAGGTCGCGGTGACCATCAAGAACGCCGGCACAGGTGCAACGCGCACGATCAAAACCGACGGCGGGGGGCAATTTCAGGCGTCCGGCCTGCCTCTGGGGCTCTTCGAGATTCGAGCGGCGAAACCAGGGTTCACCGATGTAACGCTCACGGGAATCAGCTTGGCGGTTGGCCAGGACGCCACCGTCGACATCAAGATGCAGCGGAGCACCCCCGACCCCTGCGCCAGCGGCCACGAGTTCTCGACCACCGATTGCACGCTGACCTGGCACGGCATCACCGTGTACGGTGCCTATGACGTCGGCGCCGGCTGGGTCAGCCACGGCTTACCGGAAAACGGCTATAACTACGAAGGCGAATCTCTGGTGAACCGAAACGGCTATGAACATCGATTCGTCGTCGCCCCGAACAACCTGTCGCAGACGGGCTTTGGCGTCAGGGGCAAGGAAGAGTTTGTGCACGGCTGGGCGGTTGTGTTCAACGCTTCCACTGGCATCAATCCGCAGTCCGGCCTGCTTGCCAACGCGTCAAAGACCGACATCATCAACAATGGCCTTCCCCGGAGCAGCTATTCGATAGCCATCGACGGCGCGCGCGCGGGCCAACCCTTCAATGACGAATACTATGGCGGTATAGCGTCCACGCTTTTCGGCACGCTGACCTTCGGTCGCCAGCGCTCTCTCGGCACCGATGCCATGCTCCAGTACGATCCGGCCAACGGCTCCTACGCCTTTTCCTACATCGGCTACAACGGCACCATGGCCGGCGGCGGCGACACCGAGGACAGCCGTTGGGACGACGCCGTGAAGTATCGCATCGCCTATGGCCCGGTCCATTTCGGCGCCATGTATAAATTCGCCGCTGGTTCTGCCGGCTGCTACGACCCCGCGGCAGCCGCGGGGAACACATGGACCGCGACCTCCTGCACTCCGCAATCCGCGCACAACAACGCCTGGGGATTCGACCTCGGCGGATCCATCGGCCCAGACAAGGGTAAGTTCTCCGCCGACGCCGTCTTCCAGCATTACAACCAGGCAATCGGCGTATTGAATCCGCTGCTCGGCCCTCAGAGTCCGGCGACGCCGCATCTGGGGTTTACTCAGTCGCTCACGAACAGCATCGATACCACCCCCATCAACGGCGGCGACGGCCTCGGCCCCAATCTGATCTCGACGGACAACACCGTCTTTGGCATCGTGACCGACAACAACGCAGTTATGTTCGCTGCCAAGTATGTGTGGGACCCATTCAAGTTTTTTGCCGGCTACGAATACATCTGGCAGAATAACCCGAAGAACCCGTTGGGCGTTGGCGCCGAGGACCAGGGCGGTTATATCATGAGCGGAGTCGAAGACAACAATCTTGATTCTGAAAAGTTGGTGAATATCTGGTGGACGGGCGCGAAGTACACCTACCGCAGCAAAACCGACTTTACTTTCGCCTGGTATCAACAACGGCAGAACGACTTCCGTCTTCCGCCGGCCTGCTCGCCCTCAGCCGGTTTCCGCGCCTCCTGCGCGGGCACCCTCAACGAGGGGTCGTTCTATTTGGATCATCACTTCACCAAGCGTTTCGACGGTTATGCCGGAATTGCGTATTCCTGGGTGAGCGGCGGTCTGGCCATCGCCATTCCTCATGGCCCCGGCGTCCCCTATAACTCCGACAACAACTGTGCTCCGACGGTCGGTGGACGTTTCACCTTCTGATCGCTCCGCGGCGGGCTCAGTCGAGAGCCCGCATGGAGCTGCCGTTGTATGCGCGACATGGTTGAAAGCGGCCGTGAATCCCAGATTGGAACCGTGAAGTGGTAAAAGACGGCCAGCCGATTTGCCGAGGTTGTGCCGGGGAGAGCTACTGCAGCCTAAAAGGGCAAGGTGAGCGTTACAATGCTTCACGCCTCCGGATAAATCCCCAGCACCTTCACCAGGTCTGAGATCTCGCCCAGATGCCGCAAAGCATTGCGCGAATCTTCATCGTCGCCGCGCAGCAAATCCACAAAAAACACGTATTCCCACGGACGCCCTCGCAGGGGCCGCGACTCGATCTTGCTCAAACTGATGTCGCGCAGCGCGAACACGCTGAGCGCCTTGAACAGCGCCCCCGGAATATTCTTCACGCTGAACGCCAAAGAAGTCTTATCCGCCTTCGCCTTATCCACATTGCGCGCCGCCGGCGGCTTTCCCCACCTGATCTTTTCTGGTTCGATCTTTCCTGGTCCGAGCTGTCCTCGTTCGATCAGAAAGAAGCGCGTAAAGTTCTTCTTGTCATCCTCAATTCCGGCCTTCAGAATTTTTCCCCCGTACACTTCGGCGGCCCGCCGGCTGGCAATGCCCGCGGCGTCGCGCAAGCTCTCCGTCACCACATGCTTCAGGCTTCCCGCCGTGTCGTAGAACGGCACCGGCTCCAGCCGCGGATTCTTGGCAAACAGGTCGCGGCATTGATCGAGCGCCACCGGATGCGAGAACACGCGCCCGACGTCTCCGAACTTGGTGCCCGGCAGCGCGATCAAGTTGTGCACGATGCGCAACCGGAACTCGCGCACAATGTGAACCTCGCGCCCCAGCAACAGATCCAGGTGTTCGGCGACCGACCCCGCCAGCGAGTTCTCGATCGGAATCACCGCCCCGTCCACTGATCCACGCTTGACCTGGTCGAAGACCTCGAGCGAACGCGCGCACGGCACCACCTGCGCCCGCGGCAACATCGCTTCGGCCGCTTCATGGCTGAAAGAGCCAAGCTCTCCCTGGATAGCAATCTTCATCAAGCCATTTCCTTCTTTGCCTTGAGACGGTGCTTGCCACGTCTCACTCTGCGGCAGGAGACGGGGCAAGCCGCGTCTCTACGGGGAAATCCGTCGCAAACGCGCCAGCTCTTTCGTCATAACCAGCGCATCCATCTGGTTCGAATAGTACCCGCCGACCGTCTTCTGGACGAAATATCCTTTCTGCTTGTAGAAGCGAATCGCGGCGGCATTATTCACCGGCGTCTCCAGAGCAACCGCCGCCGCACCCGCCTGCAGCAGCTGTTCTTCCGCCGCCCGCAGCAAAGCCGAGCCCACCCCCGCCCGCCGCGCCTCCGCGACCACATCGATAGTAATGATGTGCCCGCTCTTGCGGCGAATCTCCGCGACGATGAACCCTAGAATCAATGCCGGCCCCTGCCCGTTGCCCGGAACCCCGCCGTCTTCGCCCTCGGCCACCAGGGTAAACGACCCCGGCCGGCGCATATACAAGGCTAGTTCCGTTCGCGAGTACGCCAGTTGCGGATCGAAGCAAGCCTGGTCAATGCGCCACAACGTGTCCAAATCGGTTTTCTCGAATTGGCGGATTCGGAACGGCACGCCGTTATTGTAGCGGGTTAGCGCAACCGTATACACCAACCCTCCTTTGCATCGTGTTCGTGTGCCAGGCCGTGAATTCTGGTAATTTCTTGCGCATGAGAAGGCCGGTCCTGATCGCGATCGACATGTTGCGTGACTTCCTGGAAAGCTGGGAGCCGGGTCGAAAGGAAAAGACTAGTGAATTCCATCAACGCCCTCGTAGCCATCATGCGGAACTTTTCCCATCCGGTGATCTGGGTGCGACAGGAGTTTGAACCCGATCTGCAGGACGCGTTCCCCGAGATGAGAGCTAAGGGAATCCGCATCACCGTCCGGGGAACACCCGGCTGCGAAATTCTCTCGGAGTTGGCGGTTGCTCCAACCGATGTTGTCATGGTCAAGAAACGGTACAGCGCGTTCTACGGAACCAACCTTGACCAAGCGCTTGCCCGCCTCGGCCCCGACGCGATCCTCCTGGCAGGGATCAATACCCACGCATTCGCGCAACCGCTATCGACGCATACCAGCGAGATTGGCCTGTAATCCTGGCATCGGACCGCATCGACTCCTACGACCAGGAACACCACGAAATCTCCTTGAGGTACATGAAGGACAAGATTGCCGCGCTTCTGAGCAATGAAGAGATCCGTTCGGCGCTCTAAGGGTTCGGAGAAAAAAATAATCAGGATTCGAGTGGATCCGCCGAGGCCCGGGTTAACTCAAACAGTTAGGGATGAATCATATGAGGATATGCATACCTCCCATTCTGTGTAGTTTGGTCCTGGTTGTGATGTCAGCGGCCCAGAGCGGCCCCGAGCGGCCCCGAGCAGAATGGCCCCTCAAAGGCTCCCGAGGTCAAAGGTGTACTCGACGATTCCCGCACAGCCGTCTTCGAAACCCCGGAGCACATTCCAGACGCGATGGCCCGGGCCTTCCGCGACAACACGGGAACGGTCCACCTGGTGGCTGCGAGTTCCGAGCTGTTTCAAAACCTGGGCCCGACCCTGGACAGCGTCCAGCACAGTTGTGAGGTCGGGCACTATTCTGCGGGCGATGCCAATCCCGCGGACTTCAACGATCAAACCTGGATCGATTCCTTCTACACCCTCGACGGCGAAACCATTGCCGGCCTGACGCACACGGAATATCACGGCTGGGCGCACAAGGGCGAGTGCACCTTCAAGAACGGCTACAACGGGTGCGAGTATGACTCCGATACCTATCACCAATCCAACGATGGCGGCTACCACTTCGGTGCGTTCAAGGCGCCCGCCAATTTCCTCGCCGGAGTTCCCTACAAGTATGTGATCAATGGCGGCCCCTCCGGCTATAGCGTCGACAGCAACATTATTGAGCTGGGCGGATGGTATTACGCCATGGTGACAGCCTGGCAGTGGCCTCCGAACTGCACGAGGCAACAGGGACCACACCGTTGCCTGACGCCGAGCGGCGGCGGCCCTATTCGCACGCAGGACGTTTTCGACCCATCCTCCTGGCGCGGATGGAGCGGCACAGATTTTTCCGTGTCCTTCGTCGATCCCTACCCGGGCCCGGTGGAGCGTCCCCAAGAGCACGTCTACACGCCGGTTCCGTACATGGACGTAGTGACCGGGATCAACATTTTTCAACCGTCGAATTTAGTCGTCGCAGTTCTATGGAATCCCTGGACCAATGAATATGGAGCGAAAGGTTTCTACCTTTCCACCTCGACCGATCTGGTCAACTGGACCAAGCCGACATTGGTGGCCACCCTCGAGCAGTTCGTCGCTCGGGAGCCCGCAGGGAGTTGGTCCTACGCTTACTTTTCGTTGATCGATCCGGCAGCCCCAGATCGGAATTTTTCCACTATTGGCGATCACCCTTACCTGTACTATGTGCGCTTCGCGAACGATGGATCAAGTCGCGTTTTGTTCCGGCAGGAGATCAAGTTGACGGTGAATTGACCGGTGAGGTTTTTGCGGATTGGTGGCGGCGGCTCAGGCTCCCGTCACAAAGTCTCCACCGGACGACCGAACGCTCTTTTTTTTCCTCGCCCCCTTGCGCGGTTGCATCTGTAGGAAGTACGATTTCTTGCACGAGGCAACGTGGGGCGTTTCATCTTCATTGACGTGGTCGCAGCGTTCGCGCTCTCTTTCATCTGGTATGCGTGGTTTGTCCGTTACAACCGGAAGCGAGCAGGCAACGTGCTGCAGTGGGTGCAGGCGGCGTGCCTTGGAAAGGGCCGCATCGCCGATCTGCGATGGCAGTCCAACAGTTCCCGGTTGAAAGCAACTCTTCATCTTTCCTCGCGCTGGTTTGAGGATGCCCACCTCACCATTAGCCTCTTGCCGCGTCCGATCCCGGTGCAGTGGGTCCTGAGCCGTTATCGCCAGGAGCAGGAAACGCTCACGTTCGAAGCCGACATGGGATTTCCCCCGGGCTTCCATCTCGAGGTCATCCGTCATCGCTGGTCGGGCCGCTCGGGCGCGCAAAAATCGGGCGCGCAAAAATCGACCAGCAGTCGCAACTGGACCATCAGCCGCCCCGGCCCCGTCATTCTCACCACCAAGGAAGACTGGCCCGTCGAACTCAACCCGGTCGTGAATGCGCTGGCCTCTTGGCGCGACAAGGATTTTGAGGGGGTCCGCTTCAACTCTACCTCCCCGCACTTCACCGCCACCGTAGCGTTAGAAAACCTCTCCGATCAGAAAGCCGCATCCGCCCTGCTCGGCCTCTTCCGCGAACTGGCCGCCAGTTCCTCAGCCAAACAGCACTAAGAGAGCCGGCTGCCGCGAGGAGCGTAGAACCCCCCGCGCCGCGGTCGGTCGCGAAGGGGAAAAGATCGAGCGGGTGTTCACGGTCGAGGTCAAGGACGAATCCGGGAGTGTCGTTGCGCAGGTCGAGAAGTTGCTGCACGTCCGAAGAAAAAACCAGTCTTCGAACTGACAAGAAGCTGACTTGCGAGACCGCCCTTCACTGCCCTTCGTGTTTATCGATATTACGCCAACGGCCCTTTCCGATTTGACCGCAGACTCCGACGCTACATCAACTTCCTACTCCGCCAATGCTCGGCCCATCCAGTGGAAATACTCCGATACCACACGCGCGGCGTCCGCAGTAACGCACTCAATGCGACAGGCCACTAGAGTGCGGGATCCATGTACTTGTCTCCTCACCGCGCCGAAAGGCAAAGAATCCGGAACACTATGACGTTGGCTGCATTGCGACCATCCGTTCTTGCATATAATCTGGTAGGAACAAACGATGAACACCACCCCGCCGAATCTGCTCGGCACGGTACTGCTCGTCTCCAGAGACGAAATTGCAAGCCGTCAAGTGACCGATGCGATTGCAGCAACTTGCGGTCTCCGTCGAGGTCTGCGCCAGTATATCCGCGGCTGCCGACCGGCTGAGCCGCCACAAGTTTGAAGGCGTGGTCATAGACTTGGAGCTTGGCGACCAGGGCCTCGTCTGCCT